>JBGTHJ010000075.1:0-10113 GCA_041746175.1 Pyrinomonadaceae bacterium | reverse complement strand
AGAATGTTTTCGAGCGCGCGTCGTTGCGCGAGCGCGTCCGGCGTGTGTTCGTAAGCGCACATCTCATCGCGCAGGCCGAGAAAGGCGGCGTGCGCGGCGCGGCACGCGGGGCACGCCGCGAGATGCGTCTCGACGTGCGCGGCTTCGTCTCGCGCCAGTTCGCCGTCGATGAGCAGCGATATTTTTTCCGTCCACACGCAGTTCATCATGCTTCCGCTCCGTCCCATCCGGTTCTTCAACGCGCGCTGTTCGCCGCCCCCTTCTGCATCGCGTGCCATTCGCCGCGCAACGCCGCCCGCGCGCGAAAAATATCGACCTTGACCTTGCTCTCAGAAACATCGAGCACGCGCGCGATGTCGCGGTAGCTCATCTCGTCCTGCTCGCGCAACAGCAAGGCCGTGCGCCGGCGCTCCGGCAGATTTTTCAACAGGTCGAACACAATCTCTCGGCGCTCGGTCAACTCGAAATCTTCCTCCGGGTTGGGGCGTCGCGACCCGAAAGCTTCGACCACTTTACTCAACAGACGATTGCGCGTCTGCGCCCCCTTCAACTCGTTCAAGGCCAGATTGCGCGCGACACGGTAAATCCAGAACCGCGCCTCGTCGCCCGGCAAACTCGCCAAGCCCTTTCGATAAAGCTGCATGAAACTTTCCTGCGCGATGTCCTGTCCACGCTCGCGCCCTCCCAGCATGCACTCAAGAAAACGACAGAGGCTCGGATACGTCTTGTTAAAAAACACCGCGAACTCTTCGTTTTCGCTCGCCATAAACCTCTCTACGATATGAAAACAAATGGGGACGGGAAAAGTTACAAGCAATTTACTCATTTGTTCATCGGCTCGTTGAAGATTTGAAGAATCGAGTCGATGAGTCAATCAGCGAATTGATTTATACTCATCCTGATGGTCGAGACACTACAACCAACGGTGACGCCCGCGCGGCTCTCGGAGAAGATCAAAGAGCGTGCACTGGCCGAAGGTTTCGATAAGGTCGGCATCGTCGCCGCCGCGCCGCTGCTGGAAGAACGCGCGCGGCTGGAAGAGTGGTTGCGGCGCGGCTTTCACGGCGAGATGGAGTGGATGGCGCGCGACCCGGAACGTCGCACCGACCCGCGCCAACTGCTCGCTGACGCGCGCTCGGTCGTCGTCGTCGCGCTCAATTACTACACACCGCATCAGCACCCGGACGACGGCGCGACCGGCAAGATTTCGCGCTATGCGTGGGGCGACGATTATCACGATGTGATGGGCGACAAACTCAAAAACCTGCTCGCGTGGATTCGCGCCGCATGGCCTGACGCCGACGGCAAGGTCTGCTGCGACATCCAACCGATGATGGATAAAGCGTGGGCGGTGCGCGCCGGACTCGGCTGGCTCGGCAAGCACACCAACCTCATCACGCGCGAACTCGGTTCGTGGGTCTTCATCGGCGAACTCGTCCTCAACCTCGAACTCGAAGCCGACACCGCGCGCGTCGAAGACCACTGCGGATCGTGCACGCTCTGCCTCGACGCCTGCCCCACCGGGGCCATCACCGAACCTTATGTCGTCGATTCCAACCGCTGCATCTCGCACGCCAACATCGAATCACGCGCCCCCGAAATCGCGCCCGCCGTCGCCCCGCACCTCGACGGCTGGCTCTACGGCTGCGACATCTGTCAGGACGTTTGCCCCTGGAATCGTTTCGAGCAACCGACCGCCGAAACACGCTTCGAGCCGCGCCCCGCGAACCTCGCCCCGGCGCTCTCCGGCATCCTCGAACTGACCCCCGACACCTACGCCGAACGCTTCCGCCGCACCGCCATCAAACGCGCCAAACTCCCCGTCCTCCAACGCACCGCACGCGCGCTGCTCGAAAACAGTTAGCCGGTTTGTTGGCTTGGAGCGTCCGTCCAAGCAGCGTATGATTGTGCTTGAAAATCTCGCTCCCAAAACATCTCCGGCGGGCGTGTGAAAGAAGAGAAGTGACTGCTGTCCTCAAAGATTCGTATGGCCGCGCGATACGCGATTTGCGCGTCTCGCTGACCGACCGTTGCAACTTTCGATGCTTCTACTGTCTGCCGCACGGCGAGCCGCCGATTGCCCCCAAAGAGCAGATGCTATCGTACGAAGAGATAGAATTTCTGGTGGAGATTTTCGTCTCGCTCGGCATCGAGAAGATACGTCTGACGGGCGGCGAGCCGATGATGCGACGCGACATCGAAACCATCATCGCCAAACTCGCCGCGCTCAAGCCACGACTCCACGACCTCGCGCTTACGACCAACGGCTACTTTTTGCCCGAACGCGCCGAAGCTTTGAAAGCGGCGGGGCTTGACCGCGTGACCATCAGCATCGACAGTTTGAAGCGTGACGTGTTTACGCGCATGACCGGCGTCGATGTCCTCGAACGCGTGCTCGCCGGCATCGAAGCCGCGCAGCGTGCGCGGTTGACGCCGATCAAAATCAACGCGGTCGTCGTGCGCGGGCACAATGAAAACGAGGTGGCCGACTTCGCCGCGTTCGCGCGCGAGCACGACGTTCAGATGCGCTTCATCGAGTTTATGCCGCTCGATTCGGGTCATGAATGGTCGCGCACAGACGTGGTTTCGGGGCGCGAAATACGCGAGCGCGTAGAGGAGCGTTTTCCGCTCGTCGCGGCGACCGTCCGGCGCGGCTCGGAGACGAGTTCACGCTGGCGTTTCGCCGACGGCGCGCCCGGCGAAATCGGCATCATCGCGCCCGTTACCGAACCCTTTTGCGGCGCGTGCTCGCGCATCCGTCTGACCGCCGACGGGCAGATTAGAACGTGCCTTTTTTCCACCGTCGAACATTCGTTGCGCGACGTGTTGCGCGGCGGCGCGACGCGCGCCGAAATCGTCGAGTACATCGAAAGCGTCGTGCTCAAAAAAGAGCCGCGCCACTACATCAACGACCCCGACTTCATGCAGCCCGCGCGCACGATGAGCTTTATCGGCGGGTGAGAGATACATGCAGGAGCAGGCACCTATGGCAACCGCGAGCGAAGAAATTCAAGTAACCCCTCCTGAAAACGAAGATCGTAAGTCTCTATCCGAAAGTAGGCATCTGGAAATCTTTCAGTCGAGTCCGCTGAACCTGCGTCTTTTCACCGCGAATGAATACGACCGAATGGTTGCTGCCGGAATTTTTAGCGAAGACGAAAGAGTAGAGTTGATCGAAGGAGTTGTCCTCACGATGAGTCCGAAAGGCGACCCCCACTCTGCCGCGACTGATCGCGCAGCCAAATGTTTTATCAAACGTCTGGATGAGCGGGCGCTTGTCAAGAATCAGAACCCGATTCGATTGGATGCGCACTCTGAGCCGGAGCCTGATTTGGTTTTGGCCGTCCCACAGGAAAAAGAGTACAGCGACCGGAAGCCGAATCCAGCGGACATTTTGCTGATTCTTGAAGTGTCTGATACCACTTTGCGGACAGACCGCCAGAAGAAAGCCCATCTCTACGCGGCTGCCGGAATCATTCAGTATTTAGTCTTAAACTTGAAAGCAAGAGAATTAGAAGATTATCGCGAGCCGAGACCGGACGGCTACAGAAGCAAGCGGAGCCACGGAGCGGAGCAAAGTTTCAGCCTCGTCGCTTTTCCCGACGTGACGATTGGCGTTGGCGAATTGCTGCCGCCGGAATAGAATTGGTATCGTAAGTCAAAAGTTTTCGGGGGAGCCGCCGTCGCGCGGCTGAGAGTCACCAACGCGTGAGACCCCTTGAACCTGATGCGGTTAGTACCGCCGAAGGGAGAAACAACGGAAGACCGTTCCATTCCTTCGCAAGATGGGGCGGTCTTTTGTTTTGCCGCCGGAAGTTTACCGGCTGGAAGGCTGAAATTTTATGAGCACAAAGAATGGTCAAGAGACGCGCGAGCGGCGAAGCGATGAGGTCGAGTTGCCGAACTCGCGCAAGGTTTACGTCGAAGGCGGAGGCGCGGGGGTGCGTGTTCCGTTTCGTGAAATCACGCTCGCCCCGACCCGGCAGACCGACGGTGCGTTGGAAGAGAATCCGCCGGTGCGGGTCTACGACACGAGCGGGGTGTGGGACGACCCCGAAGTGCGTTGCGACGTGCGCGACGGTTTGCCCGCGTTGCGGCGCGAGTGGATCACGGGGCGCGGGGATGTCGAAGAATACACGGGGCGCGAAGTCCAGCCGCAGGACGACGGCTACCTGACCGAAGGCGCGGCGGAGTATGCGAAGAACAGGAACAAGGGGCGGCTCGAACCGTTTCCGGGTTTGCGTCGCGCGCCGCTACGCGCACGTTCGGGAAGCTGCGTGACGCAGATTCACTACGCGCGGCGCGGCGTGGTGACGCCGGAGATGGAGTTCGTCGCGATCCGCGAAAACATGGGGCGCGAGATGGCGCTGCACGCGATGCACGAACACGCGCGCGACGACCGCGCGTCGCTCTTTCACGAACACGCGGGCGAGAGCTTCGGGGCGTCGATCCCGAAGTTCGTGACGCCCGAATTCGTCCGCGCCGAAGTGGCGCGCGGGCGCGCGATCATCCCCGCGAACGTCAATCACCCCGAGTCCGAGCCGATGATTATCGGGCGAAACTTCCTCGTCAAAATCAACGCCAACATCGGCAACTCGGCGGTCGCTTCGTCGATTGAAGAAGAGGTCGAGAAGATGCGTTGGTCGACCAAGTGGGGCGCCGACACGGTGATGGATTTGTCGACCGGCAAAAACATCCACGCGACCCGCGAGTGGATTCTGCGAAACTCGCCCGTGCCCATCGGGACGGTGCCGATTTATCAGGCGCTTGAGAAGGTCGGTGGCCGGGCGGAAGAGTTGACGTGGGAAATTTACCGCGACACGCTCGTCGAACAGGCCGAGCAGGGCGTCGATTACTTTACGATTCACGCGGGCGTGCGGCTGCCCTACATCCCGCTGACCGCCAAGCGCACGACGGGCATCGTTTCGCGCGGCGGCGCGATCATGGCGAAGTGGTGTCTGGCGCATCATGAGGAGAGTTTTCTCTACACGCGGTTTCGCGAAATCTGCGAGATCATGCGCGCCTACGACGTGTCGTACAGTTTGGGCGACGGGCTTCGTCCCGGCTCGATCGCCGACGCCAACGATGCCGCGCAGTTTGCCGAACTCGAAACGCTCGGCGAGTTGACCAAAATCGCGTGGGAGGCGGACTGTCAGGTGATGATCGAGGGGCCGGGGCACGTGCCGATGCACCTCGTCAAAGAGAACATGGACAAGCAACTCGCAATCTGCGGCGAGGCTCCGTTTTACACGTTGGGGCCGCTGACCACCGACATCGCGCCCGGCTACGACCACATCACCTCCGCCATCGGCGCGGCGATGATCGGCTGGTTCGGAACCGCCATGCTCTGCTACGTGACGCCGAAAGAGCATCTCGGCTTGCCCGACAAAAAGGATGTCAAAGAGGGCGTCATCACGTACAAGCTGGCGGCGCACGCGGCTGATCTGGCGAAGGGGCATCCGGGCGCACAGTTGCGCGACAACGCGCTATCGAAAGCGCGTTTCGAGTTTCGTTGGGAAGACCAGTTCAATTTGTCGCTCGACCCGGAAGTGGCGCGCGAATATCACGACGAGACGTTGCCGCAGGAGGGCGCCAAGCTCGCGCACTTCTGTTCGATGTGCGGGCCGCACTTCTGCTCGATGAAGATCACGCAGGACGTGCGCGACTATGCCGCCAAAATGGAGCTTGATGAGCAGGCCGCGCTCGGCGCGGGGATGAAAGAGAAGGCGGCGGAATTTGTCGCGGCGGGCGGCGAGATTTATCAGGGCGAACTCCCCGAAGGCGCGAAGCTCGAACACTGAACGCGGGCTTCATCCACAAAATCGTCACGGCGCGGCTTCGGGTAAATCGAAGCCGCGCCGTTTCAATTTTGCAGGGTGTCTGACGTTCGTGCTTAGCGATTGTCGGGCGGCGGGACGGGCAGTTTGGTTTGCATCGTCGCGTCTGAAGTCGCGGCTGGTTTGCGTCGGCGGACGAAGGCGTCGCCGCGTTGGGTCAACTCGGCTTTCTTGGCGAGCGTCGCGAGTACGGAGGCGAGTATCTCTTTGTTTTCGAGTTTGAAGCTGGCCGTGCCGTGCGCGTCGGTGTCGGGGTCGTTGTAGTTGAGAATCAGGTAGCGATATTTTTTCCTGATGAAGGCCGCCGGAATATTCGCGCCGTAGGGGAGCGGGATGGAACTGGCGACGGTGGCGCCGACGGGTCGCTTCGATTGCGTGTCGGCGTAGGCGACCATCACGACTTTGTACGGGACGGCGAACAACTCTTTCTGACTCTTGTCGCGGAAGACGAGCCGGCTGTTGGCGTCGTCAAAATTTATCGTGCCGTCGCTCTTTTTGTAGCCGATAACGCCGCCTTCGTACTTCGCTTTGACGGTGGCGGGCGCGGGCGGCGGGGCGGGCGTCAGGACGGTCGCTTGAGGTTGCGCGGAGTCCGGGTCGGCGACGGCGCGCGGGCGTTGCGCCGACGCGGTGACGCTCGCGGCGAACAACGTCAGGACGAGCGCGGTCAATGTCGTTCTCAAATCTTGCTTCATTTCTTGAGACTCCCTGTTTGCGAGTACCAGCTTATTAGAGACGCACGCTGCCGAGCGTCCGTTGCCAGACGAGCGATTTCTTCAAGACGCAAAGTCGCTGGCGGTCGTCTGGGGTGCACGCCGGTTCGAGTTGTTCGATGATGGCTTCGATGAGCGGCACGGCGAACGCCCCGGCGTGCGCGATGATCTGCGAATAGTAACGCAGTTGCACCGTGCCATCGGCGGCGGCGTGAAAGCGGTGCGCGCCCGCCGCGTCCAGCCGATACACATCCTGCCCGACCGGAATCACGCGGCGCGGTACGCCGTGATGATTCGTCCCGCCACCCCGCCCCCCGACGCCCTCGCGCCAGCCGAGCAAAAGTATCCCGGCCAGCACGCCGACCTCGTTCAGATAATCCGGACTCAAGACCGCGAGTTCGGCGGACGACGACAGACGCGGTCCGAAATTTCCGTATTCGGGATTGGCAAGCTGCGTGTTGTAAATCACGCCGACGACTTCCGCATCATTGTCGAGCGGCAGCACGACGAACTGCGCGAAACCGTAGTCGGCGGCCTCCGGCGGCGCGTCCGCGTCGAGCCGGTCGATCACACGCCCGACGTAATCGACGTGCGAATTTGATTTGACGATCTTGGCGATTTTGGTCATGAGAAGACGACGTGTGACAACCGGCGCGCGTCCGTTAGTAGTTCTGCTTCGACCATTCCGGCACTTTGTAGAGAATCCACCAGAGCAGCAGTTGCGCGCCGAGCAGCACGACGCCGAGCGTGATGCTGAGAAGCGAGGCGCGGCGTCCGCCGTCGTTGTGCGGGGCGCGCTGCGCGCGGATGAGGCCGATGCCGCCCATCAGGAGCGCGCCCGGACAGAACAGGATGCCGAGATAAGGGACGAGCGCGTAGGTCGCAAAGGCGAGCGCGGTGGTCGAAGCTCCGTTGCTGTTTCTCATGAGCGGCACGGGTCGCTGTGGGAAACCCACACGCGATGCGCGACGCTTCTGCGGGCGCGCGGTGATGTTGTTGGTGACGACGGCGGCAACGACGCCCGGCGCGGAGCGAGGCGACGTTTGGTGCTGATGATACGAGGCGCGAACGGCGTCCGCCGGACGATAACCATCGTCGTCTTTCAACTCGCGCCCGCACGTCGCGCAAAAGTTCGCCGCCGTGCGTCGAACCGACGCGCCGCACGCCGGACACGCGCGAAACGTCCGCACTACACCATCATAACTCTCGCCGTCGTTTTGCTTGCCGTACATAAAATCAAGCGGGCAGTCGCCGGTAGATAATAGACACTGATTTCAACTCGTCGCCCGCGCTGATGGTCAACCAGTCCGCGCGAATAGTCAACCGATCAACGCGCTTCGCGTTCGCTCACGGCCTGCCGCCAACTACCTTTTATCGCCGGTGCGCCTTGCTGACCGACTTGCGCGAGATGTGGAAGGCGAAATCCTGCTCGCGTGCGAAATCCTGCATGGCGCGGAGGAAGTGTTCGCGGTCGCGCGCGGTCATCACGGCGGCGGCGTCCGCGGTCTCGACCGCGTACGGATAGCCATTGCCGACGACGCATTCCGCGCGCGTCGCGTCGAGCACTTCGTCGAGCAGTCCGGCTTCGTAAATCCACGTCGGGATGTCGAGGCGCGCGGGCGCGGCGTCAGTGGTGGTCTGCAAATAGACAAAGCCGACGAGCGGTTCGTTGCGGTCGTCGCGGAAGTCTTCGACCAGTCCCTCGCGGAGACAGTATGAAAAAATCGTGCGGTCGCCCCAGCGCGCAAGTAGCGCGGGGTCTTCGCGTGTCGGCGCGGCGAGAAGTTGCGCATCGTAGACGGTCGATTGCTGAGCGCGTCGCTTATCGAGCACGTCGAGGAGGTTGACGAGGTCGCGCGCGTAGCTCTGGTCGATGTAGCCGACGACGGGAACTTCCGCCTCCGCCGAGAGCCGGACGAGTTTGAGAATCGCTTCGGCGTAGTGCGCGAAGAACTTATTTTCGGTGTGTTGACGCGCGGAGGAGATGAGAAACGTCCCGTCGAGAAACGCGAGCGGGGCGCGTTCGCCGCGTGCGCGCCAGCCGCGACGCCGTTCGATGAAGGCGCAGAGGGCTTGCGTCTCTAGCTCGAAGCGGCGGAAGTTGACGACCTGTTCGGGGCTTGCCTGCCCGCCGTCCGATTGCATCAACTCGTTCGGCGTGATGATGGAAAAGAGCGCGTCCTTTTCGTAGCCGCCGTGCGCCGCGTGCGGGTTTTCAAACCACGCCACCTGCACCCCCGCGACGGGCATCGAGATGTCCCTGCCGGGCATAATTTGGCTGCCGTCGGCGGCAAACGTCACGCGCTCGCGGAGCGTTTCGACCGCCCACCGTCGCGCCTCTTCGTGCGTCCGCCACTCGATGCCGAACGGTACGACCATCCCGCGCATGTAGTCTAACTCGCCCGACGGCAACGCGCCCGGCGCGGTCGTCAAACCAACACGCCCGCGTATCTCGTCCGACTTGAGGCTGCTCAACGCGCGCAGATTCTCCGCGCCCGCCTGTACTTCGTCGCGCCACGCGCGCTCGAATTTTATAAAATCTTCGCGCCCGGCTCGCAGCGCCGATATGAGATGACCACGATGCAGCATTAAAGAGCCGAAGCCGGAGGCCGTGTGTTGATGTTTCCGTCGGTCGCCGACATCTCGCCTCCAACATCCGACGCCCGACTTCTCATCCCTTCGTCTGCGCGAGGGCGAGTTGGTCGGAGGCGGCGCTGAAATAGGTGGTCGCAAGTTTGTTGCCGATGAAGGTGTAGACGATGCCGTCTTTCAGGTTGCGATAGACGGCGACGTTATCCTTCGTTTCGACCTCAAACTTCGAGTTGCTCGTGATGCCGAGCGACTGCGGTGTGTCGGTCGGTCGGTCGTGCTGCAAGACGACCTGCAAGACCGCGCCTTCGAGTTCGGGCAGAAGTTTCTTCGCCGCGATGAATTTGGCGGTGATGAATGAAACTTTGACCGTGCCGCCCGCAACCTTGAAGCGCAGCGTGCCGGTTTGACCGGGCACGTCTTCGAGCGGCTTTCCGAGCACGCGCTCCACGTCGGCGCGTCTCGACTTCAGTGGCTCGATGCCGTTCCACGCGGCGGCGTCCGCTGGCGACGGCTGAAAAATCAGAATCGAAGCCGCCACGATAAGGGCGGCCACCAGAGCGTTGGCGCGACGCGCGCATGAAATTTTCCGGGTGTTCATGTCGGGAATGCTACCGCAAAATGTCCAAACTCCAAAGTCTAAAGTTTGCGGTCAAGACCATGACTTACTGAGTTCGCCCCCCGACGGTGGACGATTGTTTCATTTCGCGAAAGGACGGATGCGTTCGGCGGACTCGGTGAAGTAGGCATCGCCGGGCGCGAGTTGCAAGCCGCGCTCGTAGGTGGCGAGGGCTTTGGCGTACTGCTTGTTGGCTTCGTAGACGTAGCCGAGTTCTCGATAGATGTTTACGTCGTCGGGCGTCTTGGCGGCGGCGCGTTCGAGGGCGTAGATCGCTTTCGGAAAATTGTTGGCGCGCGAGTGCGCGAAGCCGAGCAGATAGAGCGTGGTGGCCTGCGCGCCGTCGCCCGTCGCG
>JBGTHJ010000074.1:0-2284 GCA_041746175.1 Pyrinomonadaceae bacterium | reverse complement strand
TGCGCCAGCACCGCGCGCCGCAAAAACGACGGCGCGCCGCCAATCAACCCGACACTCGCCAACGCGATGCCGCCCTGCTTCAAGAAAAATCTTCGACTGCTGTTCATCTCAAAACCCCTTCGTAAATCCCGAATCGTGAATTGCAGATAGCAAGTCGTTCAGCTTTCGGCACGGTTCAAACCGTTTCCGATTCACGATGCGCGATTGATCCATCACTGTCTCTGAAATTCGGGCGTGCCGAGAATCAGCGCGGCGATGCGTGCGACTTCCGGGTTGACCGTTGCTGCCGTTGCCGTTTCGCGCGCTTCGAGACGCAGCCGCCGCCGCCGCTGCTGCTGCTGCTGCTGCTGCTCGCCGCCGCGTAGCACGTTCGTCTCCGCGCTCATCGTCGTCTCGGTCGCGGCCAACGTCGCGATGTCCCGGTCGTTCAACTGCTTCAACAGCACCGCTCTCGTCTTCGGTGAAACCTCACCCGACAAAACGACGCTCAGAAAACGCTCGACCAGAACCTCCTGCTTGACAACGCCGTCGCCCCCGGTCGTCGTCGTGTTGGTCGCCGCGTCTCCGGCGATGCGCGCGAGATCGACGCGCGTGCCGGGGATGCGATTGCCCGCCAGCGCGAGCGCGAAGTTCAGACGCTCAAGCAGCGCACCCGTGTTGACCCAATTTTCTGCGGTGTCCGGGTAACCCGTCGGGGCTTGATACTGATAGAGCGGCTCGCCCATCTTCGCAATCCACTGGTGCAGCGCGGGACTCGCGTTCGTCTCGCCGCCGAGCGTGCGAATCGCGCTCACGGCCAACTCGAACGGCGTTTTGATTTTCGCGCGGTAGGCCTCCGGCGAATTGAACTCCGGCGAGTTGAAGATCGCGCGGAGCGTCGATGCGATGTCGCCGTCGCTCTTGGCGTAAGCCGCCGCGATGCGTTCGATGAGCGCGGGCGAAGGGTTGTCCGCGACGAAGCGCCGCGCGAGTTTGGTCGCGATGAACTTCGCCGTCGAAGGATGCCGCGCGAGAATATCAAGCACCAATTCGCCGTCTTTCATGCCGCCCCCCGCCGGAATCTTGTGGCCGAGCACCACCTTTTCACCGTCGTCGTGAAGTCGCGGATTGAAGTTGAACGTGCCCGACGTTTCGCCGCCGAGAAATCCGCGTGGGTTGCGAATCGTCCAGCCCGTAAAAGCCCGCGCGACTTCCTGCACATCCTTCTGCGTGTAGCCGCCATCGACGCCGAGCGTGTGCAACTCCATCAACTCGCGCGCGTAGTTTTCGTTGATGCCGCGCTTCATCCGTCCGGGTTGCGGGCGCGGCTGTCGTGACTGCTGCTGCGGCGCGCTCGTGTTGGAGTCGTCGCGCATCGCTTCGGGGTTCCTGAAAGCGCGTCCACGACCCATCCGACCGTTGCCGCCGCCGCCGAAGATGATGCCCCCTCCCCTCATCATGTTGCGCCGTCGCTGCCCGCCCAACGCCCCGCCCGCCTGCGGGCTGACGCTCTGAAAGTTGTCGAGATAGAAAAGCATCGCCGGACTTTGCGCGGTCGCGCCGAGCAGGTCGCGGAAACGTCCGAGCGTGTGCGGGCGAATCGTGTCGCGGTCGTAGGCGGTCAACATCCAGCGGTCTGCACCCTTGTTCGCGAAGACGTTGAAGTGATTCGTCCAAAAATCGACCAACACCTCTTGTAACTGCCGCTCGCTGTAAACCGCGCGCAGAATGCGCGACGCCTGCAACTCCGCGACGATGCGCTGCGGCGGTTGCAAGCCGTTTTCCTGCATGTAGTCGCGTATCGCGCGCCGGTACTCGCTCCGGTCGGCTTCGTTCGCCGTCGCCGGTGAAACGCCGTCGCCTTCCGGCATCGCCGCGCCGCCCGCACGCTCATCGCGCATCGACTCGCCGTCCGTCTTCATCGCACCGCGGTTCGATGAAGGCGACGCGGGTTGCTGCGGCGGCGCGCCATTGCGTTGTTGTCCGGCGCGAAGGTCGCGAATCGCGGCGAGGTCGGCGGGGAGTTCTCCGCGCCTCTGAAGTTGTCGAATCAGCGCGCCGGGGTTCGGATACTTCGCCAGCAGTTCGCCCGTGCTCATCCGAAGCGTCGGCAGATTCTTCAACTTCGCATCGACCACTGCGTCGCTAATCTTCGCGGGATGAAGTTGCTGCTCGATGTAACGCTCAAGCCCGACGGCGCGCACGCGCTCCACGTCGCCCGGTCGCACACCGAATCCGAGCCGGTTCAAGACGTGTGCGATGCGCTGCTCGTCGTTCAGGCGCGGCGGCGTTGTGATTGTCCGCA
>JBGTHJ010000073.1:0-6676 GCA_041746175.1 Pyrinomonadaceae bacterium | reverse complement strand
TCCTCCGGGACGAGCGAACTGCCGCCGCGCTCGCCGCGCAGTTTGACGAGCGCGCGAAAGGCCAGGTAGAGCGCGAGCACGACGAGCGCGACCGACGCCACCGCGTTGACGAGTTCAACATCGAGCACGCCCGCGCCGATTTTGGTCACGCCGAAATTGGCGACCGCGAGTTTGACGAGCGCCCAGAGCGTAATCACGAGCACGAAGATCATCGGGTAGAGCGTAAACGCGATGCGCCGCCGCGATTGATAGAGCCAGACCGTGATGGTCAGCAGCGTCAGCGCGGCGAGCAGTTGATTCGACGCGCCGAACAGCGTCCAGAATTTGACCCACGAGCCTGCGCCCGCGAACGTGATGAAATAGAAGGGCAGCGCCATCGTCAACAGCGTTCCGGCAAACGCCCCGGCGCGCGTGCGCCACCCGAAAAGCTCCTGCACGATGTAACGACCGAGCCGCGTCGATACGTCGAGCGTGTCGAAGATGAAAGTTGAGAAGGCCATCGCCCCGAACGTCACCGCGAAGGCGAGATACTTTTCGCCGATGATGAGCGTCAGGAATTTGCCGATGCCGTTGCCGTAGATGGTGCCGGGAGCCGCCTTGCCGATGTCGCTCTGCGCGACGATCATCACCGTCACCAGCGCGATCAGCGCGACGAACCCTTCGGCGAGCATCGCGCCGTAGCCGACCGGTCGGATGTGCGATTCGCGTTCAACCTGCTTCGAGGTCGTTCCCGAACAGACGAGGCCGTGAAAACCGGAGCACGCCCCGCACGCGATTGACACGAATAGAAACGGAAAGAGCGTCCCCGTCAAACCGCCCGCGTCCCACGTCTTGAAGGCGGGCTGCTGAATTTCGTAGCCGCCGAACAGCACCCCGACCACGCCGAGCGCGAGCGCGGCGTAAAGTATAAAGCCGCCGAGATAGCCGCGCGGCTGGAGCAACGCCCACACCGGCACGAGCGACGAGACGCAGCAATAGGCGAGAATCAAAAGCCCCCACGTCGTGTGGCTCAAAACGAGCGCGTTCGATACCAGCGTCCCGACCCACGACAACGCGAACGCGGCAGGGACAAAGATCAGCGTCACGACCCACAGCGGCGGGTGCAGATACTTCTGGACGACGCCCATCAAAATCGACAGGCCGAGATACAGCACGCTCGCCGCCGCGACCGCCCCGCCCGGATTGAAACCGATTGCGACGCCGCGCAACTCTTCCGAGCCGCCGACGAACGTCCCCGCCGTGATGTCCGCGAAAGCGACGATCACATAGACGAGCGCGATCCAGATGAAGGCCATCATCGCGCGTCCCGCGCCGTTGCCGAGATGTTCGCGCGTGATTTCGGCAATCGAGGTCGCGCCGTGACGCACCGACGCGGCGAGACTCGTAAAATCGTGCACCGCGCCGATCAGCACTACCCCCATTCCGATCCACAGCAGGCACGGCAGCCAGCCGAAAAGCTGGCACGCGATGATCGGTCCCGCAATCGGCCCCGCCGCCGCAATCGCCGAGAAGTGTTGACCGAACAGGTAGAAGGGCTTGGTCGGAACGAAATCGACGCCGTCGTTGACCACGTTGGCCGGGGTCGTGCGCGCGTCGTCGAGCGCGAACTGCCGCGCCACCCACCCGCCGTAAAGCCAGTACGCGCCCGCCAGCAGCGTGATGAAACCGATTGCCAGTAACGTCAGACTCATATCGACTCATCGGCTCGTTTACTCATTGGCTCGATGAATCAATGAGCAAACGAGTCAATCTAACTTTCGCCCCGCGTCCCCGTTTCCTTCGCTCCCTGAAGCACCCCGACGATGCCGATGAGTAGTCCGGCGACGATGAGCAGGTAGCCGGTGAGTGAGCGCGCGTGTTGGTCTGCGCCGCTCGTCAGCGCGGCGTTGAAGCTGCCCTTGAATCCGAGGGCGTGCGGGACGGTGAATAGTCCGACGGCGAGCACCAAAAATCCGAGCGCCGCGACCTTGAGCATGAGCGGGGTGCGCTCCGGTCGCCCGATCTGTCGCCCGATGGCGCTGCGCGTGTAGCCGTAGGCGAGATAGACGGCGACGCCCAACACCAACCAGCCGATGAAACGCCACCACGTATCGGTCGTCAGGTACGACATCAGAAAGATGCACGAGGCCGCGCCGAGAATCGGCAGCAACCACGCGCCGAACGGCACGCGGAACGGGCGCGCGCGTCCGGGGTCTTTCATGCGCAGAATGGGGATGCCGATGCAGACGAGGGCGAACGCGAAAAGCGTCCCGATGTTCGTCAGGTTGAGCATCGACTCGATGTTGGCAAACGCGGCGATGCCGCCGACGAAGAGGCCGGTCAGAATCGTCGTCACGTGCGGCGTCTTGAAACGCGGGTGGACGGAGGCGAACACGGGCGGGAGCAGCCCGTCGCGCGCCATCGAAAAGAAGATGCGGGGTTGTCCGAGTTGGAACACGAGCAGCACCGCCGTGTGCGCGACCACCGACCCGAACGCGACGACCGTGCTCGGCCACGTCAGCCCGGCCGGCGCCACGTAGTCGAGCGCCATCGTCAAAGCTTCGGCCTGACCGGAGGATGACACGTCCTGTAGCTTGAGGAACGGAATCAGCCCGGTAAACACCGCCGCGACGATGACGTAGAAGACCGTGCAGATGATGAGCGACGCGATGATGCCGATGGGAATATCGCGCGACGGGTTTTTCGTCTCTTCCGCGACGGTTGAAACGGCGTCGAAACCGATGTAGGCGAAGAAGACGAGCGCGGCTCCCGCAAACGTCCCCGACCACCCCTGCGGCTGGAACGGTCGCCAGTTTGAAGCCATCTCCGAAGGCGGTACGAAGTACAGCGCGACGGCGACGAAAAAGACCAGCACCAGAACCTTGACGACCACCATCCCGGCGTTGAACGACGCCGATTCGCGGATGCCCCACACGAGCACGATGGTGATAAAGGCGACGATGGCGAAGGCGAGAAAGTTGAAGATCAGCGGGACGCCGAAGATATCGGGCGCGCCGCCGAAAAGCTGCGCATACTGCGCCGGGTCTTCAGCCGCCAGCAGCGACGCCGAGCGATAATCCGTCGCCAGCCAGCGCGGGAACGGGATGCCGAGGTTGAGCAGCAGTTTGTAAAAATACTCCGCCCAGCTAATCGCCACCGCGACGTTGCCGATGGCGTATTCGATAATCAAATCCCAACCGATAATCCACGCGATGAATTCTCCCATCGTCGCGTAAGAGTAGGTGTAGGCCGAACCCGAGATCGGAACCATCGACGCCAACTCCGCGTAGCAGAGCGCGGTGAAACCGCACACGATGGCCGTGATGACGAACGAGAGCATCAGCGAAGGCCCCGCGCCCGGACGCCCCACCGACGGATCGCCCGCCGCCGCGCTGCCAACCGTGGCGAAAATGCCCGCGCCGATAATCGCGCCGATGCCGATCATCGTGACGTTGACCGCGCCGAGCGAGCGCCTCAGAGAGAACTGCGCGCCGCCTGCCGCAGCGAGAATCTCGTCGAGATTTTTGGTGCGAAAGAGACCTCGAAGCAAAGTTTTGCCTCCGCGAGTTTTAAGATTACCGGTGTCGCTTGTACGGGTGTCCGCTCTTGTCGCGCGAGCGGCGGCGGTTCGTCGTTGCGCGCGGAGTTTGGCACACGACCGCGCCGCAAAGCAACAAATAAAGTTTGGCGCGGGTGGCGGCCACCGGGACGGGTATGTTGACTGCCAACATGATGCTCGTTAGATTTGCGGTTGTATGATTAAAGATAACTGCGCTATCTCTTTCCGTGACAGATGATGTTAGGATAATCAATTATTAGCGTGGATGTTGGATACGAGGTTGAGGAAGGCTAATTTATGTCGCGCAGCAAGCCGCTTGTATCAGAAAAGAGAAAGTATCTGGTAACCACCGTTGCCCAAGCTAAAGAAATAACCTTATCCTGGCTGTCGGAAATCGAGCTTGTAAATGTTATTACTCTTGGATTGCCGGAAGTTGACGATCGTTATCACGTCTGGCGTGTCCCGCTATGTGCTTTGTCAGGCGCTTCAAAAATTGGGGAGGTAGTAGTTGACGCCTACACGACAGCCATATTGTTTGAGAAGACTACCAAACCTGAGATGCTGGAAGCGCGACTTCTTAAAAAGAACGAAGCGCGTCTGACTAGCAAACGTCAGGTCACAACATACCCTCTTTCGCCGCTTAGGAATACTATCGGTCTGGGCGATTGCGTTGAGCTGATTGATGAGATGCCTGCCGCTTCGGTTGATTTGGTCTTCACGTCGCCCCCGTATTTCAATGCCCGCCCTGAATACAGCGATTACGAGGAATACGATCAATACCTGTTCAAGATGCGTCAAGTCATAAATCGCATTCATCGAGTTCTTAATGAAGGGCGATTTTTTGTTATCAACTGCGCGCCCGTTTTACTTCGCCGTGCTAGTAGGAATCAATCATCGAAACGTATTGCCGTACCCTTTGATCTTCATCGTATCTTCATCGAAGAAGGATATGACTTCATTGACGATATAATTTGGGTCAAGCCGGAAGGGGCAGGTTGGGCGACAGGAAGAGGACGACGCTTTGCCGCTGATCGCAATCCCCTCCAATACAAAGCCGTGCCCGTCACGGAATATGTTTTGGTTTACCGTAAGCGGACTGATTTGCTGATTGATTGGCACATTCGCAATCATCCAGACAAAGATAGTTTAGCCGAGTCGAAAGTTGATGATGATTACGAGCGCACCAACATCTGGCGGATTCAACCCCGAACCAACTCTCAACATCCAGCCGCCTTTCCCCTCGAACTTGCGCAAAAGGCGGTCAAATATTATTCCTTCAAAGGCGACGTAGTATTAGATCCATTTGCCGGGTCGGGAACCGTAGGGGCGGCTGCCGCCAGTTTGGAGAGACGCTTTGTGTTGTTTGAGATCAATCCCGATTATGTAGAGTTAATGCGCCAGGATGCGTCTTGCTGGCTGGGTGAAGCCTGCCGCGATGTTCTGTGTATCAACTGCCCGCCTCCACCTCTTCCACAGCAGCCTTCTTTTTTTGAACAAGCTCAAGATGCCTGAAAAAGATAAGCTGTCCATTATCAGTAAGCTCTTCCCGGATAAGACCCGCCTTTTGTTGACAGGAGGCGGCAAAGAATTTATAGAGCGGATTGGCGTCGAAGCCACGCGCCGCGTCATTCATCATGTCATGATGGGTGAAAATCTTCGACAGCATACAGAGCCGCTAACAAGGCGGCGGGTTGCTCAGATTAGTGGAGCCATGGTCGCTTTATTCGCCAGAGGATGTCTGGAGATAGAAAATTTCACGGACTCTCTTTCCGATATGGCCGTCGAGCAATTACGCGCTAAGAAAACCGATAAAGCAGCGGTGTGGCCTGCACAGTGGCTCATAGGTCTCACAGGCAAATCCGTCCAAAATGTTCTCCGAAGTAAGTCGGATGCCTTGGAGAATTATATCTCTGACTTTGAGTCTGCCATCGACGAAGCCGCCAGCAAGTGCCGCGAAGATTTGGGAAACCTAACGATGATCCTAGGTTTCATGGAAGACTCAAAAGGTCGTAAAGTAGAGCTTGACTGGAAAGATATAACCCGACTTACTACCGCTATCGGAGCGCAAACACTCGCCATCCGTGGCTCTGATAAATCCATCTACGGCAAACTGTTTGAGCGGCTGATATTGGGCTCGTTTCTCACCATGCTTGGCTTTGAAAGAGTTAATCCTGCCACGAACACAAAGGATGCCGGAGTGTTTTGGTTGTCCGATAGTTCTGATTCGAGAGAAAGTGATGCCACCCTTCTGGTTAAAAGAGGAAAGCTCGCGCGATTCGATATCGGTTTTATTGGCGTTGGCAACTCGGAAATTTCTAAGGACAAGCTGTCTCGTTATGCGCGAGAAGTGGAAATGGCCGGAGGCAAAAGCAACTCCATCACCTTTATCATCGTGGATAGACTGCCTAAGACGGGTAAGACTCAGCAAGCCGCAGAAGCTATCGGTGCTGAAATTATTCAGATGAGCATGAAATATTGGCCGCGTGACCTCGCACAGAGACTTGGCGCGCGACTTGGCATTAAGCACGAGCTTCAAAAAATGGCCGATGGCAAGATTGGTGATTATTTAGAGAGGAAACTAGATGTTATACCTGTTCAGGAATTCCTTGTTGGAGTGTCTCCCGCAGATTTGGAACAAGAGAAGGAAATGCCCGAAGCCGAAGAACAAATAGCGCCTTTTGATGACGAGGAATAATAGGGCGCGTCTAAATACAAGAACCGGAAAGTTGAATGACATCGCACAAATCTAACAACTCATTGAACCAGCGCGCGAACAGCCCGGCTTTCATCGAAAACTTGCATGTATCGGCGGTGCGTGCGCGCCCGGTTGACTCGGGCGTTAAACTCCGCTCACCAAACCGTCATGTCTGAGAACAAAGCGACAACAACCCGGACTGTCTACGAAAATCTCGACACCGCGTACGTCAATCTGGCCGCCTTGCTTCGCTACCTGCGCGCGCGCGAGTGGACGGGGCGCGTCCACGTCGAACTCGAAGAATACGAGGCCGAACTGTTTCTCGAAGGCCGGAACGCGCCCCGCGTGCGCGAGCGCAACCACGCGACGGGCGCGGACGCGGAGGGTGAAGCCGCGCTCCGCCGGGTGCTTGTGCGCGCCAGCGAACCCGGCGGACTGATCGG
>JBGTHJ010000072.1:0-12255 GCA_041746175.1 Pyrinomonadaceae bacterium | reverse complement strand
GTTCGGCTCCGCCGCAAACATCGCTGCCGATGCCGCCCGCCACCGCCGCCCGCGAAGCCGCGCTCGCTCAACGCGGTTGGACTTATCTCGACGGACGCCGCGCGCAACTCGCAGACTATCGCGGACAGGTCGTCGTGCTCGATTTTTATGCGACCTACTGCCCGCCGTGCAAAGAAGAGATTCCGCATCTCATCGCGCTCCAGCAACGCTTCGGCTCTGAGGGCTTGAACGTCATCGGCCTCAACGTCGGCGACGAGGCCGACCGGCGCAAGGTGCCGGGCTTCGTCAAAGACCTCGGCATCCGTTACCCGCTCGGCAACCCGGACGCCGCGCTCGTCGAAGTGTTTCTGTCCGACAACACGGCGATTCCCCAGACCTACGTCTTCGACCGTGCGGGGCGACTCGTCAAGCGTTTCATCGGCTATGACACGACCATGCCTGCCGAACTCGAAAGCGTCATCCAAACGGCGCTGGCGACGAAGGCGGATTAAAAGCGGCGGCTGGAGACTTGAGGCTGTCGGCTAGTTGAGGACGGGCAATGTGAGTTGCCGGTCTCTGAATCTCGAATCGCCAGCCGCTGCCATTGAGCAAAGGACGACTTGTGAGAAAAGCGAAAATACTGGCGACACTTGGCCCGGCATCGCGTGAACCGGTAGCGCTCCAAGCGTTGCTGGCGGCAGGCACAAACGCGGTGCGCATCAACATGTCGCACGGCGCGCAGGAGGAGCACGCTGAGAGTATCAAGCGCGCGCGCTCAGCGGCCTTGCAGATGAAGCGACCGCTCTCCGTGCTCGTCGATTTATCGGGGCCGAAGATTCGGACGGGTGTACTCAAGGGCGGCCAGCCGGTCGTGCTCGAATCCAACGCGCTCTTTACGTTGACTTCGCGTTCGGTGGCGGGCGATGCGCGCGAAGTCACAACCAACTACGCGGACATGGCGCGCGTCGTCAGACCGGGCGCGCGGATTCTGCTCGACGACGGCGCCATCGACCTCCTCGTCGAGCGCACGACCGAAACCGATGTGGTCTGTCGCGTCCTGAACGGCGGCGCGCTCTCCGAGCGCAAGGGCATCAACCTGCCGGGCGTCGCGCTGCCGATTCCGTCGCTCACCGATAAAGACCGGCGCGACCTCCAGTGGGCGGTGCGGCAGGGCGTCGATTACATCGCGCTCTCTTTCGTGCGTCGCCCTGAAGACGTACAGGAAGCCAAGTCGCTCATCGCCGCAGCGGGCGGGAACGCGCCGCTCGTCGCCAAGATCGAGAAGTCGGAGGCGATTGACCACCTCGAACAGATCATCGAAGCGACCGACGGCGTGATGGTCGCGCGCGGCGACCTCGGCGTCGAGACGAGCGTCGAACTCGTCCCCGTCTATCAAAAGCGCATCATCGAGTTGGCGAATCAAGCGGGCAAGTTCGTCATCACGGCGACGCAGATGTTGCAGTCGATGATCAACGAACCGCGCCCGACGCGCGCCGAAGCTTCCGACGTGGCAAACGCCGTCTGGGACGGCACCGACGCCGTGATGCTTTCGGCTGAGACCGCCACCGGACAGTATCCCGTTCAGGCGGTGGCGACGATGGCGCGCATCATCGAATCAGCCGAAGCGGGCAGACCGACCGGCTCAAGCGATGTCAGCAAGTGGATGGGACGACAAACCGGAAGGGCGAGCCGCGCGTTGTGCGAAGCGGCGGCGTTTGCGTCTGAAGAGATGGGCACGGGCACCATCGCGGTCGTCACCGAATCGGGTTTGATGGCGCGCCGGCTCTCCGCGCTGCGTCCCGCGCAACGCATCATCGCGCTCACCCAGTCGAAGAACGTGCAGGACGAACTGGCGCTCATCTGGGGCGTCGAATCCTTGATTCACCCGCCTTGCGACAACACCGAAGAGATGCTCCGCGCCGCCGAGCGCACGTTGCTCGAAGCGGGCGTCGTGCGCCCCGGCGAAACGCTCGTCGTCATGGCGGGTCGGCTCTCTGGTCTCGGTCTGTCCAGTTCCGTCACGCTCTACACCGTCGGCGAAGGCACGCCCCCCCAACAGACGAAATAGGGCCAGAGGCCGGCGCGGTAGAAGCTCGACGGCAAACCAACGCATGGTCGTCTCTTGGCTCTGTCGTTGACGCTTAAACATCGTCTTGGCTTTGGCGTCTGGCGTGTCGCCCCCTTCGTTTCCCTTTCACTTTGCTTTCACTTTTGTCGCTCACCTTTCTCCTTTTGCCTTCGCTGCAAATCTCCGCCGGGGCGTTGTTCGAGATGCTGCACCCGGCGGCGTTTGTGCTGGCGGTGGCGCTCTCGGCGTGGACGCTGGCCGACGCTCGGCGGGGCGGGCTTCGCGCATACGCCGTCGTCGCGTGGACGCTGCTCACGCTGTTCGCGCCGCACATCGTCTTTCCGCTCTACCTCGTCGCCCGCCGTCTGTTCACACGGCGACTTCAAACAGTCGAGCCTTCATCAAGCGCAGAGGCTTCAGCGGCACCGGCGGCTTCCGATGAATTCGTCACCGCAGAGACCGCCGCAGATGCTCCGGAGACGGAACGATTAACGAGCGGGTCGCCTCCGCCGCCGAGGTGGCATCGCGCGTTGCCGCTGCTGTATGCGGCGGTGGCGCTCTCGCTCGCGGCTCTCTTTTTTGTGCGCGACTACCGCAGCCTCGATGCGCGTCTGGCGCGCGCCGAAAAGGCGAAAGTTTTACAACAAACAGGCCGCGCGATACGCGAGTACCGCGCCGCGCTCAAACTCGCGGACGACCCGCACACGCGCAAACTCCTCGCCGTCGAACTCGCCGGGGCGGGACGCACGGAAGAAGCCCTCGCGGAATTTCTCGCCGCCGAACGTGGCGGCGAGCCTGACGAGCGTCTGGCCTACCACATCGCCGGCGCGCTCGATGCGCTCGACCGCCCCGCCGAAGCCGAAGCTTACTACCGCAAGTTTTTAGATGTAAGCGCGTGCACCCGCCCGCCCCCCGACGGACGATGCGCGAAGGCTCAGATGCGATTGAAGTATTTCTCAGGCGGGTGACTTTTGACGAGACGTGACGCCGCGAAGCTCAAAGAGACTGGAAGCGTTTTGAGAGGTTGTCGGGAGATAGTCGACTATCAGTCGGCGCGGAGCATGTCGCCGACGGGGTTGTTGCCGGACTTCTCCGGCGCGGTCGATTTGAAGGGCTGCTGCGGGTTGCGCCAGTTGTCGAGCACGGAAACTTTGTGCGAGCAGGCGACCGTGCAGAAGGGCGCGCAGGGTTTCTCCGCGTTGTACTCGCGCTCGAAATCTTCCATCGTGTAATCGGCGAGCGGGATGCCGGGATAGCCGCGCTGCTGCGAGCAATAGTGCACCAGACCCTCTTCGCAGATGTAGAGGTAGCGCGCCCCGGCGCGGCAACGCCAATCGTTGGACTTGCCCTCGGCGAGGTTGTCTTGAAAACCGCCGAGCCGCGCGTAAGTCTCTTTACCCAGACTCTTCGTCTCGCGATAGACGCGCTGTTCGACATCGCTCAGCGGCTTGAGACTCCCGACGCCGTCGTGAATCACGCCGACCGTCGTCGAGAATCCAAGTTCCTTGGCGCGCTTGCCAATCGTCAACGCGTCTTCGGGGTTCTTGATGCCGCCGCCGATGACGGAATTGATGTTGACGTGAAAGGCGGCGTGCTCGGCGAGAAAGCGTAGTTTCTTGTCGAGCAACTTGAGGCTCTTGCCCGAAACCTCATCCGGCTCGATGTTGTCGATGCTGATTTGCAAATATTCGAGTCCGGCATCATTGAGACGTTTGATGCGCGGGGGCGTCAGGTAATAGCCGTTGGTGATGAGTCCGGCGATGACGCCGCGCGTGCGGATGTGGCGGATGATGTCGTCGAGTTGCGGATGCATCATCGGCTCGCCGCCGGAGATGGTGATGATGCTCGTGCCGAGGTCGGCGAGTTTGTCGACGCGCCGCTGCATCTGTTCAAACGGCACCGGGTTCGACGAGTGGTCATACTCGTTGCAGTAACCACACGCGAGATTGCAGCGGCGCATCGGGATGACGTGGGCGAGCACCGGATGGCGCGACGAAGCCAGACCGCGCACGATAAAGTTCGCCTCGCGGAGTTTGAGCTTGAGAAAATTGCTTCTGCTAATCAAGAGTTTCGCTCAGTGCACCGTGCATCCACTCGCCGGAGCACAGGCTGTTCATGTGGTCTTTAGAATCCGACCGGCAAAGATAAACAATTATCCCGTCCGAACGCAAGCGGGGCGCACGTCGAATAGTTGTCCGGCAGAAACGACAAAGGGTTCCGATTTTTGAACCGAAACCCTTTTGGCCGGAAATGTTCTTTCAGACCCGCGTTAGCCACGCACGATCTTGGTGTTGAAGGGGAGTTGGAGTTTGAAGTCGTCCGTCGAGATGCGCGCGTTCTTCTGGACGTTGGTCAGGCGCACGGTGGTCGCGTCGTCGTTGCGCTCGACCACTTTGGTCTGGACGGGCATGCCGCCGCCGTCAACCCAGATTTCGATGTACTTCTGTTTCGCCGTGCCACGCGGGACGAGTTTCAGGTGCGACGTTCTGACGCCGCCCCACAATGTTTCTTCGCCGAGATATTGCGGCGGCTCGTACGCGCTCGCCAACTGCTGTTGCGACACGTTCAAGCCGAAACCCATCACGCCGCTCACCTTGTTGCGGTTCGAGTTGGCGTCGCCTTGATAAGCCATGTTGAGGCGCGGACGAAACAGGGTGTACTTGCCGTCGGTGACCGCCAACGTCTCGTTCTGCGGCGACTTCCAGTCAACCCGCACGCGGGCGTTGCGTCCTTCGCCCGGCATGTAAATCACCTCGCCGCTGAATTTGTCTTCGTCTCTAATTTGCGCGTTGTACTTCGTCATGCTGATGCCCGAACGCAGCGAACGCAAATCGCGCCGGTTGCCCTCCATGCGATTGAGGATCGAACTGACCAGACCCGCGCTCTGCGCGGCGGCGCGCGGCGTCGGCACAACCGCCACCGCCACCGCCAACAGCAACGCGCCGACAACGCTCAGTGTTAAGAACTTCTTCATGCAAACTCCTTCAAATTTTGGGGAAACTCTTTTTGCCCGACCGCAAAAAATCCGGGCGATTATAGTCAATGATTACTCTATGTCAATCTCGTAGGCGACGACTTTGCCGCCGTCGTCACGCATCTCGCGCATGTTTGAAACACGCGCTTCCGGTCGTCCCGTGACTGTGCGGACGCGCCGCTCGATCTCTCTGATGTCGGGATTTCCCGCGAGATTTTCGCGCCGGATTACGAGCCTCTGCGCCGATGCAGACCCGCTTTGATGCATCCGCAGATAGTTGAGTTCGCTTTTTTCAAACCAGCTTTTCGGCGTCAGGAAGATAAAGGCGAGAATCAACACGCACAAAACGTCGTACTGCCACGTCGTGCGACCGTAAGACCAGAGGACGAAACCTTTGATAGTGCGCCAAATGGGGGACATAACTCAGAACAGAGGCGAGAGACTATTTTTATTGCCGGCCTCTAGCCCCGAATCTCCAGCCGCTGCATTATATCTGGACGCCGGTGGCGGGCGCAACAATTTGCCCGTCGCGCATCTGGACGATGCGGCGGCACATCGCGGCGGCTTCCGGGTTGTGCGTAATCATGATGATGGTCTGGTTGAAGCGGAAATTCATCTCCTGAAACATGTTCAGGACGATCGCGGAGTTCTCGGAATCGAGATTGCCGGTCGGTTCGTCGGCGAGGATGATGGCCGGATTCGTCACCACCGCGCGGGCCAGCGCGACGCGTTGCTGCTCGCCGCCGGAGAGTTCGAGCGGCTTGTGGTGCATCTTGTTGTCGAGTTTGAGCAGGCGCAGAACTTCGCGCCGACGTTCGTCTTTGTTCGCGCCGTTGCGCGCGTGGATGCGTTCGGCGAGACGGAGATTGCCCTCGGCGGTCAGCGTCGGAAACAGGTTGAAGCGTTGAAAGACGAAGCCGATTTTGCGGCGACGAATATCGGTGCGTTTGGCGTCGGAGGCGGCGGTGAGGTCTTCGTCGTCGATCACGATGCGCCCGCTCGTCGGCGTCAGCAAGCCGCCGAGCAGGTGGAGCAAAGTCGATTTGCCGCACCCCGAAGGCCCCATGATCGCCAGAAAATCGCCCTCTTCCACCGCGAGCGACACGCCCCGCAAGGCGGGCACGGTCATGCTACCCACCCGGTAGAGTTTTTCCAGTTTTTCAGCTTGTAGAATCTTCCGCATAACAAAACAGTGACGGGTAACAGCTAACAGGCGACAAGATGAACGACAAGGGTTTTAACCCTCTCACACGTTTACTCGTAAGATAGCGCGCTCACCGGGTCGAGATTGGCGGCGCGCACCGCCGGGTAGAGCGCGCCGAGCGCGCCGCCCGCCAACCCGATCAGGCTAATCAGCAGAGCCTCTTTTTCAATCTCGCTGATGATGTAGCCGCGCGACGCGCCCATCGCTTTGAGGATGCCGATTTCGCGCGTCCGTTCGGTGATCGTCGTGTACATCGCGAGCATCACGACGAGCGCGCTCACCACCGCCGACAGCCCGACCAGCACGCGGAGGAAAACGCCGAGATACGGGATGCTCTTTTCGATGTTGGTCATCACGTCGCGCGTGAACTGAATCTTGTTGCCCGCGAGTTGGGCGTCGATGCGTTGCGCGACCGCGTTCAACTCTTCCGGGTTCTTGCACT
Source organism: Pyrinomonadaceae bacterium (assembly GCA_041746175.1). Taxonomy (GTDB): domain Bacteria; phylum Acidobacteriota; class Blastocatellia; order Pyrinomonadales; family Pyrinomonadaceae; genus JBGTHJ01. Next base: position 5,588 of record JBGTHJ010000072.1, on the reverse strand, counting down.
TGACGAGGATGTAGGTGCACTTGCCCGGAGCTTCGAGCGCGTCCTGCATGGCGGCGAGCGACATCTTGATGCGGGCGCTCGACTCCGGCGTGTAGATGCCGACGATGCGGTACGGCTGATTGCCGAACAGCAGCAACTCGCGCCCGACGCCCGTCGCGTTGTTGCGCGCTTTGGTTTCGTCGATGACGACTTCGTTGACGGCTTCGGGCGCGCGACCTTCGACCAGACCGAGTCCGTTCATCGTCGCATACGCGCCCCACTCGACGCCCTCGACGCGCTCGAAACCGAACCCGCGACCGCCCTGCGAGATGTAGCTGATGACCGGAACCGCCGCTCCGATGCCCTCGACCTTCATCAACTCTTCAACGTAGCGCGTGCTGAGGTTGGTCGTCGCGCTCGTCAGGTCGGTCGAACCGGGGCGCGAAAAAATAATTTCCCCGCGCACGTTCGACGAACGCCGCTGGAGGTCGTTCGCCATCCCGCGCGCAAGCCCCGTAAACAACATCACCAGACACACGCCGAGCGCGACGCCCGCCACGCTGACGAGCGTTCTGACGGGTCGCTGACGAATGTTTGCCACGACGATGCTGTCCATAATTTATCCGTGACGGGTGAACACCGAAGAAAGATGATGAGCGCGGCGTGCTTGTGCTTCTTTTGTCACCCGGCGCTCGTCAAGCTTTACTTCTTTCCGGTTGCTTCCGGGTAGCGCGCGTCGAGGTCTTCTTCGGGGAGTTGCCATTTGTTTTCGAGCAGGAAGACTTCGGCATCATAGGGGCGGTCGAGTCGCACGGTGGCGGGCGATTGATAGCTGATGCGTATCGAGTAGCGATCCTGCGGTCGGGTCAGTTCGACGAGCGAGGGCAATCTGATGCCGCCCGTTTCGCCGAAGGGTTTGGGTTCTTTGTAAAGCACGTCGGTCGTCAACTGCCCGCGTTCGTCGTAGCTTTGGACGCGCGCGAGCCGGAGTTCGCCGACGCGGTCGAACCAGAACCGGCGCACGATGCGTCCCTCGCCGTTCGCCTCCGGCTTGATCTCGGTGAGCACGTAATAGCCGCGCACGATGCGCGCGTTCTTCTTCGCGTTCGGGCGGGGGTCGGGTTCTTCCTCGAAATCCTCCGTCCGCGCGTAAATCAAGTTCGGGTTGTTGCCGTCGACGGGGGGAATCAGCAGCGCGTCGGTGAAATGCTGCGGGCGCAGACCGGACAGCGAATTGACGGTGCGCCGCATGTTCATCGCCTTCTGCTTGTCGCTATCGCCGCAGCCCGACAGCGCACCGCCGTTCGACTCCAGTTTTGGATACGCGGCGCTGTTCGTCCCCTTGACGAACCGCTTGTACTTATCTTCGCCCTGCAAAATTGCCACGCGAAAACGCTCGCCGTCCGAACTCATCTGCGCGATATCGACGCCGACGAACGGAACTTGAATTTGCAGGAAGACCTGACCCGGACGCTGCATCGTGACGGTGCCGTCAGCCGTCCGGTACTTTTCGGCGACGCCGCACTCGGCGAACGACGTATCGAGAAACTGTATATCGACCTTGCCGCGAATCGAACGCACCTGCGAGAGCCGGTTGATTTCCGCGATCAGCGAGCGCGTGTCGGCCTGTTCGATCAGCGGCGTCAACAGCGGCGGCACGGTGACCTTGCGCGAAGCTTTGAAGCCGGGGATGCTGCCACACCCGACGCCCGCAGACGCCACCGATAGGATGACAATCATCAACAGCAATCGCCGGGGAAGCGAATTTTTCAAACGCGGTAGATCAGGCATTGAAAGAAAAAACCGGGGGCGCAAAGGCAACTACACTCCAATAAATTTCAATAAATTTAACACGCGAAGCTAGCAAAGCCCCTCGCCCTTGTCAACGCGCCCAACATGTCAGCAGGCCAGAGTCTTTCACGATCCCGGAGTTGGAAGTTTGTGACCTCGGACGTTGGGCGGTCGGCTGTGGACTGTTTTACCGGACGGTGACGGGCGCGTGCGGCGCATCGCCGCGCTCGGCGGCGACGCGTTTGACGAACGCTTCGAGCCCTGCGAGTTTGAGGCTTGCGGTGAGTCGTGCGACCTGTTCGTCGCGCGATGCCGCAACCGCGTCGTCGAGTTCGTCCGACGGATACAGGCTAAACTTGACTTCGTCCGCCTGTGCGCGGCGGACGCCGAACACCGCCAGCGCGTGACACACGGCGCGATAGGCGAACCAGTAGCCGATCAGGTTCGGCCCCGGAATCGGGGCGAGCACGAGCGTCACGGGCGCGATCAGTAGATTGAGCGCCAGCCAGAAGGCGTGGCGACGACGACGGCGCGCGAGGTAGTCAGACCACGCCTCGCGCGCGTCTTGTGCGGGCATCGACGCCGGGTAATAAAGCTTGATGCGACGCGCCACGCGCAGACGCCTGAGCAGCGCTTCGTCCGCCGCCGTACGCCGCTGCAACCACTGCCACGTCCGCCTGACGCGTGCCCCGACGCCCTCTTCCGAATCGTGCACCGCCGTCTGCAAACTTCTGTACCGGCGTTCGAGCCAACCGCGCACCCCGCCGCGCGCAGCGGTCGCGGCCACGTCTGCGGCAGAGGGTTCCGGCTCCTCCGAATAAAAGACGGGACGCTCGCCGCCGATGTCCAACAAATAAATCTGCACTCGTGTCTCCCCAAAACCCCTGACCTTGAAAACTCGTCCGCCGACTCTGATTGAATTAAGCCGCGCGACGTTGCTTCGCCGCAACTCACGGCAGCATTCACACCAGACGCCCGCGCGCCGCAACGAGCGCGTCAATCGTTTCACAGACCACTTCTCGCGCCGCGCCTTCGAGTTGAAAGTCGCGCTCCGCCGCGCCCTCCCAAAATTCGTCGAGACCGCGCACGCCCGCGCGTTCAAACGTCAACGCCTGCGCGAGGAGGTCGATGATGTCCGCCGCCTTGACGAGCCGCGACTCCAAACTCGCGCGCTCCTCGTATTCATCGTGCAACGCGCCATACTCCGCGCCGCGCCGCGCCCCCAGTTCGCTCACGACATCCTGAAACGCCGCGTGCTCTGCCCGCCCGCGCGCCTCCGCGCCGTAATAACCCGCCGCCGTGCGCGGCAAATCGCCCGTCCGCACCTCCGCCAGATCGTGGAGCAGAGCCAGACGCAGCGCCCGCTCCGCATCGACTTCGACGCCGCGCGCACGCACCTCGTCGGCCAACATCATCACCGCCAGCGCCACCCCGTACGAGTGCGCCGCGACCGATTCGGCCCCCGGCGCCTGCCCGCGCAACACCCATCCGGCGCGATCCAGACGCTTCAGACGCTGTAGTTCGAGAAGCACGGAAATCATAATTCGTGACGGGTGACGGGTGACGGATGACGGCAAAAGAAAGTTCATGCGAGAGGAGCGACTATTGTTCTCTCGTCACCCGTCACGCATCCCTCGTCACGAGATAAACATTTTGCCCGGATTGAGCACGCCGTTCGGGTCGAGCGCGCGTTTGATGCGACGCATGGCGTCGATGGTGTTGGCGCTGAGCGCCATGTCGAGATAGGGGGCTTTGACGTAACCGATACCGTGTTCGCCGCTGATCGTGCCCCCCAACTCGACCGACACCGCGAACGTATCGCGCACCGCCGCACGCGCGCGGCGCATGGCTTCGGGGTCTTCACGGTCGCACATGAAGTTGACGTGGATGTTGCCGTCGCCGAGGTGACCAAAGTTGACGACGAAGGTCGCGTGGCGTCGTCCGATCTCTTCAATGCGCTCGATGAGTTCGGGCACGCGCGAGCGCGGCACAACCACGTCTTCGTTAAACTTTAGCGTCCCGAATTTTTTGAGCGAGGGCGACAGCGCGCGACGCACGTCCCACAAACGATCCTCATCTTCGCGCGTCGCCGAGCGGATCACGTCGTAGCCGCCGCCCTCGATGACGACCCGTTCGACGATGCGCGAACTACTCTCGACCTCTTCCGGCGAACCATCAACCGCGACGAGCAGCAAAGCGCCCGCATCCGCGCCGAGTCCGAAAGCGAACTCGGTTTCGACCGCGCGAATCGCGTTGCGGTCGAGCACCTCGATGGCGACCGGCGTCACGCGCGCACGCGTAAACTGCGACACACAGGCACACGCCGCCGTCATCGTCTTGAACGTCGCGCGCACGGTGCGCGTCGCTTCGGGCAGCGGCAACAGTCTGAGCGTCGCCTCGGTGATGATGCCCAACATGCCTTCCGAGCCGCACATCAGTCCCGTCAAATCGAACCCGACGACGTTCTTGCTCGTCCGCCCGCCCGTCTCGATGATCTCGCCCGTCGGCAACACCACTTCGAGACCGAGCACGTAATGTTTGGTCACGCCGTACTTCGCCGAGCGGATGCCCCCGGCGTTCTCCGCGATGTTGCCACCGATAAACGAACTCTTGTACGAGGCGGGGTCGGGCGGATAAAACAGCCCGTGCGCTTCGACCGCCTGCTGCAACGCGTAGGTCGTGACGCCCGGCGCGGTCACGACGTAGAGGTCATCGACGCTAATCTCTTTGATCTGATTCATGCGGTCGGTTCCGATGACGATGCCGCCTTCGAGCGGAACCGCGCCGCCCGTGTAGCCGACGCCGCCGCCCCGCGCCGTCACGGGGAAACGCCGCTCGTTCGCCAGCCGCATGATCTCCGAAATCTCGGCAGCCGAACGCGGCAGCACGACCGCCTCCGGCGGAAACTTTTCCTTGACCGCATCCTGCGCGTACGGCTCAACCTTATCGTCATCAACCAGCACGCCCTCCGCGCCGACGATCTCACGCAGACGCGCCAGCACATCCGCCTCCGATGCCGCCGTCCGCGCCCGGCCTGCGCGCGCCGTGATCCCTTCAACTATTTGACTCATTGTTCGCTCTGCCTCTTCGACTTCACTTCGATGCACGCACACTACCACAGCAACGCGCGAAAGCGGCGATGCGAAATTCGACGCACCGCCGCTTCCAGCCAATCGATTCACGAGTAGCGAGAATCGAACCCCATCCCCGCTGCTGCTCGACGCACACTGTTTCGCGTCGTCTAACCCAGACAGGCTGCGTGTTCGCAACCGCAACCGATTTCCATGATGCCCGCCTTGTGCGCGTCTTTACAATACTCGCTGCAATATTTCTCGCCCTGCGGTGCGGGGCAATCGCAAGTTACGTGCGCGCATTTGTTGGTGCGTGTATCGTCTGCCATGTCAGTCAATCTCCTTTGGCGGCAAGCCCCTTGAATTATCGGGAAGCGTATCGGATATAGTTTCCCCCTCACGAGCGACGAAATCAAGTCAGTGCGCGAAGCGCGAGAGAGTTCATTCAGACCGACGCGTGCGCGTACATCTCTCCGCCTCCGCGCTTCCGGCGGTCATTTCACGGAACCGGGTTGAGAACGATGCGGACGCGCTCCGTCCCGACCAATATTTCGAGCGGGTTGCCGGGTTGGATGGGGAGCGTCTTGCCGTTGATGTTGATTTCGAGCGGCGGCAGGACGGGCGGCGTGGGCGGCGTCGTAGTCGCGAAAGCTGGGATGGCTTCGGGCGTCGAAGCGGGCTGCTGCGGCGCGGGGGGCGCGGACGAATCGCTGTTACCGCGCGTCAGCAGGTTGGTCGCGACGACGC
>JBGTHJ010000071.1:0-14163 GCA_041746175.1 Pyrinomonadaceae bacterium | reverse complement strand
CCGGCGGTCGGGCAGCGCGTGCGACTGTTCGCGCCCGAACCCGCCCGACTAGCGGATGTGCCCGGTGATGAGGGCGTCGTTTACGCGGCGATGAGCGAGGTCGAAGGCCAACTCGCGAGCATCAAACGCTCACCTTCGGGCAAACCGATGCAGGTCGTCGTCAGTTCGGAACAACTCACCCCGGCGTGGACGGGGGCGGTCGCGACCAATGAGACGGGCGCACTCGTCGGCATCGTCGGCGAGAGTGATAGAGGACAGACACGACTCGTGACCGCCGAAGCCGTTCGTGGCGCGCGTGCGCGTGTGTTGGCGCGGCGCGCGAGCGTTCCACAACCCTGGCTCGGCGCACGCGGCGACGCGGTGGCGATGTTGCCGCTCGAAAAATTTTTACTCAATGGGTGGCCGCGCGAAGCCGCGCTGGACCTGCTGAACAAACGGCGGGGCGTGCTCCTGTCAGCCATCGCTCCGAATTCTCCGGCGGCGGCGGCGGGGCTGCGTCCCGGCGATGTCGTCGCGCGCATCAGCGAGCGCGTGGTGTTGGGCGTCGATGAGTTTTCGTTTTTTCTGAACGAGGCGGGAAGCAACTCGACCATCGACTTCACGGTTTTTCGCGCGATGGAAGCTTCACCGTTGAGAATGGCGGTTCGTTTGAGCGAGTCTGTGAACCCGGCCAACAGAACGCCGGTGGCGGAAGCGCGCGTGTTGTCTGAATTGGTCGATGGCTTGGAGGCGATCCCGATTTCGTCCAAACTCGCGGCGCGTTTCAAAGCCGGCGGCGGAATGTTGGTGCTCAACGTCCGTCCCGCGAGCGCGGCGGAACGGAGCGGACTCCAAACCGGCGATGTCATCGAATCAATCAACGGTCAAGCCTTGCCCGAACCCGACCGGACTTTCGATCTCCTCCACCTCTCGGCTTCCGAATTGACCATCGGCATCGTCCGCGACGGCGCGCGGCTGACCCTCAAAATCGCCGCGACTTCCACCGGAAAATAGTGAGACTTGAAATCGACTGACCGGCTCTCTGGTTCACGGAAGAACTGAACCGGCGAGCCGTCGAACCGCCGCGTCAAACAGTCTTTTTCCCCCCGCCCGTCGTCCAAGTGTGCTAATCTACGGTCAACCCGCTCGTTGATTAAAATCAAAGAATTGCTCGTGGGAGCGCCAATTTTCTTCATGTTGCACGAAGCCGTCGAGCACTATCACGAATTGCTGGCCGATGACACCCTCGCGGAATCTTCGCGCGCGATACTCGATGAAGGACTCGAACGCGAGAAGCTGATTTTCGGCGGTCGCCGCCTGTCGCCGTATCTCCGCCCGCACTTCGTCACGGAAACCGATTGGTGGCGCGTGACGGGGATTTGCGAGACCGTATGGGGCGCGATTCAGAAGGTAAAGGACGCCGCCGTCGATGACGAGTCGCTGCTTGACGAACTCGGTTTGAACGAGATCGAGCGCGACCTCGTCAAAATCGATCCGGGCTATACCGCCGTTTCGCCGACCGCGCGGCTCGATTCTTTTCTCACCGAGAGCGCGTACAGTTTCGTCGAACTCAACGGCGAAAGTCCCGCCGGAATCGCGTATGCCGACGCCGCCTACAAAGTCTTCTCCGCGCTGCCCGTGATGCAACGCTTCGGCGAGCGGTATGGCTTGCGAACCTTGCCGGGTCGCCGTCTGATGCTCGATACGTTGCTCAAAGAGTACACCGAGTTTCTGGGTCAACAGCCGGAGCGTCGCCCGCACATCGCCATCGTCGATTTCAAGGGGTTGCCGACGCAAAAAGAGTTCGAGTTGTTTAGAGAATACTTCGAGAGCGAAGGCTACCCGGCGATTGTTTGCGCGCCGGAGGAACTCGAATTCACGAACGGGCGGCTGCGTTCCGGCGACTTTGAAATCGACATCGTTTACAAGCGTCTGCTGGTTAACGAATACCTGCCCGTGATGGAGGCGGAACCGGCTCTGCTCAACGCTTGTCGCGCCCGCGCGGTCTGCATGGTCAACAGTTTCCGCTCAAAGATTATTCATAAGAAAGCCCTCTTCGCGGTGCTCACCAACGAACGCTTCGCCCCGCTGTTCACCGTCGCCGAGCACGCCGTTATCGACGCGCATGTGCCGTGGACGCGGCGCGTGCGCGAGGAAAAGACCATCCTCCGGGGTGAGCAGATCGATCTCATCGAATACATCGCCAAGCATCCGGAAAGTTTGGTGCTCAAGCCCAACGACGACTACGGTGGACACGGCATTTACATCGGTTGGAACTCGGACGAAATCGCGTGGGGCGAAGCCATCCGGCACGCGCTCGCCAACGGCGACTATCTCGTCCAGATGCGTGTGCCGACCGCGCGCGAGATTTTCCCGGCGTTGCTCGCGGACGGTTCGGTTGAGTTCGGCGAACAACTGGTCGACCTCGACCCGTTGCTCTTTAGCGGCAAAGTCGGTTCGGCCTTCACGCGGCTCTCGTCAACCGAACTAGCCAACGTCTCATCCGGCGGCGGCATGGTTCCGACCTTTATCATCAGTGAGAAGAATTGATTGATTGATTCATTGGATCAATTAAGCCGGTGAGCCAACGAGAAAATTTTCCAAGAGAGGATTGCTGCCGTGAACGACGACCTCGAATCCAACGCCGCCGCGCGGCTCGACGACCGGCGACAGCACGACCGCTCGCGGCTCATCGTCAACCTGTTTTTCGACGGCGCGGACTCCACCGGCGTCGCCAGCACGAAGGACATCAGCGTCGGCGGCCTTTATATGAACACGCAGACCGTGATTCCCGAAGGCTCGCTGCTGACACTGCGCATCCCGTTTGCGGAGGGCGACGTGATCGTCAACGCCGAGGTCGTTTACAGCAATCCGGGGCGCGGCGTCGGCGTCCGCTTTCACGGGTTGCCTGAGAATCAACGCCTCTTGTTGGAGCGTTCGCTTGCCGGGGAGTAATCGTTTCGATGTTGACCACGCGAGCGAACCGCCGCCGCCACCACCACCACCGCTGCTCGCGTGGCGCAACCTGCCCCCCGCGACGCGCGCCGTGCTCTCGAACAAAATCGGCGGCATCTACGGGCACGACGGCGACCAACGCGCGTTCGATGCGCTGACGGTGGACAAGCAACAGGCGGTGTTGATTTTCGCCGGGCGGCTCAATCATCTGAAGCTGTGGGACGCGGTGCGGCGGATTGAAAATGTCTACGGGGTGGGCGGCGTCGGGATGACTTTCGAGGCATGGCCGGTGCTCTGTTCGACGCTCACGCGCCACGCTCATTTTACGACGCTGCTGGCCGGCCACTCCGACAGCGCCAAAGGCTTCTACGAGCGTCGCCGCTCGCGCGCGGCGCTCCATTTTCTCTATATCGAAGCCGGAAAGCGCGCATGGTCTGTGCATTTCGATTACTATGCTCCGCTCGCGTCGCCGTTTGGCGCGCTCAGACACCTTTACTACGAAAGTCTGCGTGCGCAAAATCCCGACTGGCGCGCGGTTAAATCCGCACTTGTAAGCGATACTGGTCGTCAACATCGATTCGCCTGAAACCGTCTGAGAGTCCCGGCGGGCGAAGCCGGAGGAGAGCCTGATTATTATGTTCGACAAATACACTTTAGGAATTGAAGAAGAGTTTCAAATCGTCGATCCGCAAACGCGCGAGTTGCGCTCGCACGTCTCGGAGTTTCTTGAAGAGGGGAAGATGATTCTCGGCGAGAAGATCAAGCCCGAGATGATTCAGTCGATGATCGAGGTCGGGACGGGCATCTGCAAGAACATCGAGGAAGCCCGCGCCGACATTACGCGCCTGCGCGCCATTATCTCGTCGCTGGCGCGCAACAAGGGGTTGGAAATCGTCGCCGCGTCCACACACCCGATCTCGCACTGGCAGGATCAGGAGATTTTCGACGACGACCGTTACGCCCTGCTCGTGCAGGAAATCCAGATGGTCGCGCGTTCGCTGCTCATCTTCGGCCTGCACGTCCACGTCGGGATGGAAGACCGCGAGCGCTCCATTCACATCATGAACGCCGCGCGCTATTTTCTACCGCATGTGCTGGCGCTGACCACCTCTTCACCGTTCTGGCTCGGCCACAACACCGGGTTGAAGTCGTACCGCTCTGAAGTCTTCAAAAAATTTCCGCGCACAGACATCCCCGACCACTTCGATTCCTATGCGTCGTTTGAACGCTACATCACGCTGCTCGTCAAGACGGGTTGCATCGACAACGGCAAGAAAATCTGGTGGGACGTGCGCCCGCACCCGTTCTTCCCGACGCTCGAATTTCGCATCTGCGACATCCCCTCGCGCGTCGACGACACCATCGCTATCGCCGCGCTCTTTCAAGCCATCGTCTGTAAACTCGACCGGCTCATCGAAAAGAATTTGGGCTTCCGTCTCTACCGGCGGATGCTGGTGCAGGAGAACAAATGGCGCGCCGTCCGTTGGGGTCTCGACGGCAAGATGATCGATTTCGGCAAGCAGAAGGAGGTGCCGACGCGCGACTTGATTCTCGAACTCCTCGAATTCGTCGATGATGTGCTCGACGATCTCGGCTCGCGCAAAGAGGTCGAACACATCCACACCATCCTCGAACGCGGCACGTCAGCCGACGAGCAACTCCGCGTTTACGAAGAGACGGGCGACCTGCGCGCCGTCGTCGACCGCTTGATCGAGCGAACGATGGAGAACGTCCCGCGCGAATGGAGCATGAACAGCTAGACGCCCGCTTGGCCGGAGCGCGGGGGATGTTTGCCCACACTTTCCCCGAATACTTCACCGATCAATTCGCGCGGCGCGCCCTCTGCAACGACGCGCCCGCGCTCGTAAATGATGACGCGTTCGCCGAGCGTGACCGCTTCCTGCCGGCTGTGCGTCACGTAAATGACGGGCAGCGTGAGCGCGCGGTTAAGCGATTTGAGGTCGTCGATGATGGCGAGTTTCGTCCGCTCGTCGAGCGCGGAGAGAGGCTCGTCGAGCAGCAGCATTTGCGGGTTGCGCGCGAGCGCGCGAGCCAGCGCGATGCGTTGCGCTTCGCCGCCGGAAATGTCGCGCGGGCGTCGCGCGGCGACGTGTTCGACCGCAAAGCTTTTCATGAGTTCCAGCGCACGTTGCCGCCGTTCGCGGCGCGGCAGGTTGTCGATGGCGAACTCGATGTTGGCGAGAGCCGTCAGGTGCGGTAGCAACGCGAGATTCTGGAAGACGTAACCGACGTTGCGCTCGCGGACGGGAGCGTCGATGCCGCTCGCCGGATCAAACAGCACGCGCTCCGCAATGGCGATTCGTCCCGCATCGGGGCGGACGAGTCCGGCGATGGATTTGAGCGTCGTGCTCTTGCCCGAACCCGACGCGCCGAACAAAATCGTCACACCCGCCGCAACATTGAACTCAACATCGAGCACAAATTCATCCCGCGCGCCGCCCATCGTTCCGTTTGACGAAAGCCGCGCGCCGTTCGCTTGCCCGCCGAGTCGCTTCCTTATCTTTACCGAAAGCATAAAAGAGATCGTCTGAAATTCTCATCTGCTGATTGACGCATTGAGACAATCAGTCGTTGAATCAACGAGCCGGTTCCTTCACCACCGCGCGCCGCTCGACGTGAGACGGTTGGTCAGGTAAAGAAGGATGAACGCCGCGCCGGAGAGTATCAGGACGAGCAACAACGCATAGTCGTCGCGCCCGGCTTGCGTCGCATCATAGATGGCGACGGCGGCGGTTTGCGTGCGACCGGGGATGTTGCCCGCAAGCATCAGCGTCGCGCCAAACTCGCCGAGCGAGCGCGCGAAAGCGAGCATCGCGCCAGCGATGATGCCGCGCGAAGCGAGCGGCAGCGTCACACGGCGGAACACTTGCCACTCGGTTTTTCCGAGCGTGCGCGCGGCGTCTTCGTAATCCGCATCGACGTTGGCGATGGCCGCACGCGCCGTCTTGACCATCAACGGCAACGCCCCGACCGCCGCCGCGACGACCGCGCCCTGCCAGGTGAAAACGAGCCGGACGCCCGTCAGGTTTTCGATCGCGCCGCCGACCGTGCTGTGGCGTCCGAGCAGGACGAGCAGATAGTAGCCAAGCACCGTCGGGGGTAAAACCAGCGGCAGCGTGACGAGCGCGTCCAACGCCTCGCGTCCCGCGAACCGTCGCCGCGCCAGCAGCCACGCCAGCGCGACCCCCGCGACGACGACAAACGCCGTCGAAATCAGCGCGACGCGCAACGACAAAAGCAGCGGAAACCAGTCGATCTCATTCATCGGAAATTCAAGATAGCACTCGTTTCAACCGACATCAATTTGCGCGACGACGGCGATTAAGAATAGATTGTCGAAGCGAAGCAAGGAGCATTGAATCAACGGCGCGCCTTGTCATCTGGCCGGTATCGACAAGTAATCCGTGACGGCGCAACGCTTCATAATTCCCGCGACGAATTCGCTGGAGGGTTATCTTCGACGTGCGAAACTTTTTGCGAGAAACAAAATGTCTGGCGTGCGCTCTCGGCGTGATGATGGTTGTGTTGACGGGCTGTGCGGCGCGTGTGGCGGAGCCGGAGAAAAAGGCGACGCCGGAACTCATCGTGGCGGCGGCGGCCAATTTGAGCGAGGCGTTTGCGGAACTTGGAAGACAATTTACCGCACGTCACGGCGTCGCCGTCCGGTTCAACTTCGGGGCGACCGCCGATCTCGCGAAGCAGATTGAGAACGGCGCGCCGTTCGACGTTTTCGCGTCGGCTGATGTCGAGCATGTTGACGGGTTGGTTGAGCGCGGCGTGCTCGCGCCCGAATCGCGCGCGGTGTATGCGCGTGGGCGTCTGGTGTTGTGGTCGCCGGAGGAGGGCGGCAAGGTTCGTGTGAGTCGAATCGAAGATGTCGCGGGCGCGGAAGTTGAGCGCATCGCTATCGCCAAGCCCGACGTTGCGCCGTACGGTCGCGCGACGGTCGAAGCCTTGCGAAGTCTGAACGTGTGGGAACGCATCGAGCCAAAGGTCGTCTACGGGCAGAACGTGACGCAGACCAAACAGTACGCCGCGCGGGGCGAGGCGGATGTCGCGTTTCTTCCGCGAGCGATTGTGAAACAGGGCGAAGGCGCGATTCTGGAAGTTGACGAGCGGCTTCACCGTCCAATCGATCAGGCGTTAGGCATCGTGCGCGCCACCGAAAATCAGGATGCGGCGAGACGTTTCGTCGAGTTTGTGTTGAGCGCCGAAGGGCAGGGCGTGCTTGAGCGTTACGGTTACCTCAAACCCTCCGTTGGCGCTCGCTAAAGGATGCGCCCGGAGTCGCGCGGAGAGCGCGTGGTTTAGTCAACCGAGCCGGAAAATTCTCTACGCGGCGCGACTCCGCAACTATGATATATTCGGTGCGATTCATATTTCGCAGGATGAGGTTACTAATGCAAAAACTCATGTCAGCAACTGCTGCCGCTTTGATGTTGGCGGGCGGCTTAGTCTTTTCGCCGGTTGTCGCGGGCGCACAAAAATATCGCTCGCATTCCGTTGCGTCGCCGATGCGTGATGATGTATCGCGCGTACCATTCATTGAAAAGAGCGCGGGTGATCGTGGCTTGGATTTCGTCGCGGCGCAGCAAGGCGGCGGGCAGGGCAGCGGGCCGGGCAGCGGCGAGAACAGCCCGTCGCGCCTCGCCAACAGAGAGAAGTTGAGCAAGGTTCTTGACAGATCCGGTTCCCTCCTCAACACGACGTTCCGGCGAAGCACAAAGCAGCCCTTCAACTTCGTCGGCATCATGAACACCGGACTCGCCAACAGCGAAAGTCTGGAGATTGTCATCGGCGTGACCAACTCGGAAACCATCGGCTTCCGTGTTTATCCGCACTACGGCGGGGGCTACGTCAATATCGACAAATCCAAGAACCACGTTGGGTTGATGCGCAAATTGCTTCAACTGAGCGATACGGGTTTTTTTTACTGGGGCACTGATCCTTCAAACGATGTCTTCGCGGGCTACACGTTCACGCTTGAATCGGGTTTCCCCGAAGATGCGTTGATTATCGTGCTCCGTAGCATCCCGAATCTGGATAAATTCGTCGGCGAACTGCGTCCGTTCGTCGACGGCTCAATCGCGCCTCCGGCAAAGCCCGCGCCAACCTCGAATTTCTAGCACCAATCTTCCCGAACAATAGTAAACGCGGACAAAAGCGGATTCAGAGAGTAGTCTGAATCCGCTTTCGTCCGCCTTCGTCCGCGCCTGAACCGGCAGGGTATTTAGCGTTGGTTTTTGTCGTCTTCGATGTGCTTGAGCGATTCGCGCAGGAAGTTCTCGAAGATGATGCGCCCGTCGCGCGACTCGTTCGGGTGCTCCCAACGAGTGCGGTTCTTGTGCCAGTCTTCAAAAGATTTTTCGAGATGAAATTGGACGGTGTAGATCAACTGGCCGTCGCCGCGCTTGACCATCATCTGATTGCGACACAGGTAAGAGGTGGCGAGGAGTTTGAAGCCCTCCGGGATACGGTCAACTTGCAGCCCGTGATTTTGCCAGACGCGAAGGATGCGCGCCTCGGTCGTGTAATACTGCCAGACTCCGGAGTCGGAATCATGGATGCCCGCGAAAATCGGGTCGTCCGGCTCGGTGATCCGAATGAAGCGATACTGATATTCAAAGGGGCGTCCCTCGCGGCGTTCGTGCGCCTCGTGGTTGTCGAGCGTGACGACGCGCGCGTCGAAACTGAGGCCGATCAGTTGATGTCCGCCGCAGATGCCGAGTATGGGGATGCGCGTGACGCGCGCGAACTCGCGGAAGCTCTCAAGGATGGCCGGGTGGTAATAATCGAAATCGCGGAGCGTGCCGCTGAGGACGATGGCGTCGGGGTGAAAAGTCGCGGCGGCGGCGGCGACTTCTGAGAGATGCGCGGTCATCGTCTCCGGATTGCGAACGAGACGTTTGACGTTGTTGAGAATGTTCTCCATCGCCATCGACGCAATTTTACGCTCGCGCGCGAGGTGCGTCTTGGCACTCGCGCCCCACTCTTGACGTGCCATGCCGGAGAGGTCGTTTTCGTCGCGCAAGAGGTCGTCGATGACGAGCACGCGGACATGTTCGATGCGCTTCTCGATACTTTCGTAACGGCAAAAGGGTCGGTTGTTGAAGGGAAACTCCATAGGCTCTGCTTGATCGAGCGCGGGTTGTTCGACGAGTTCTTGAATCATCTTCTGCTACTCTGGATTTGCCCTGCCCGAATCATTCCGCCGGGCGTCGCTGACGTTGTTTGGTGTTCTGATTAAATTGCGGGACGGCGGCACCGGCTCCCGCTGCTTCTACTTCCTGTCGTGCTTCGCCGATGATTGCCCCGCGCACGCGCGTGCGAAATGAATCTCCCCGCGTCCCGGTCAGATGATCGACCAGCAAAAGCATCCTGTGCCACGACGATTCAAGTTCATCGGCGAGCCGCGCAATCTTCGTGATGTCGTACGGCACGGCCACTTCCGTGCAACCGACGCGCGCGAAAATCGCGAGATACCGCGCCGTCGTCAAGTCGGGGCAGGAAATGCGATGCTTCCCGACTTTGAGTTCGATGCCCAGCAGCGTGTGCTGGATTTCGACCGCCGCCTTCTTCGTCGCCGCGCGGATGCGATGCGAGCGCGTCCGCAACGGAAGCACTCGCTCGCGATAAATTCGCGGCAGCCACGCCTCGCCGAGCGTCTCTCGGACTTCGGTGATTATCAAACTTGCTGAAGGGGAACGCTCTTGCATCTCATCGTGAATCGTAAACCTTTAACCGTGAATAGAAAAAGAGAAGACAGTACGTTGTCTCATCGATTAACGATTTACGGTCGCATCTGACTGACGAGCGTTTCCGCCGCGCGGAATGCGTCGATCACTTGTCCCGGAAAAATTCCGAGGTACAAAACCCCTCCGACCGTGATGACGAGTACGACCGCGATGCTCGCCGGAATGGGTGGCGCGCTCCACTCGGTCGTTCGTTCGCGGAAGAACATCACGACGATCAACCGCAGGTAGTAGTATACCGAAACCGCCGTGTTGAGAACACCGATGACGACCAGCCAGATGTAGCCTTGATTGATGGCCTCGCGGAAGACCATCACTTTGCCCATGAATCCGGCGGTGAGTGGGATGCCGAGCAGGCTCAAGAGGAAGAGGGAAAGCGTAAAAGCGAGAGCGGGAGCACGAAATCCGATGCCGTTGTAGTCTTCGATTTCGGTGCGACGGTCGCCATTGCGCGCAATCAACGTGACGACGGCGAACGCGCCCAAATTCATCACGGAGTAGGCGAGCAGATAGAAAACGACGGCGGCGATGGCGTCGCGTTGTTGCGCGGCGTCGGGGCTCGCGCCCGCGGCGATGAAGCCGACCAGCGCGTAGCCCGCGTGCGCGATTGACGAATAGGCGAGCATTCGCTTGACGTTCGACTGCACCAGCGCGACGACGTTGCCGACCGTCATCGTAATGGCGGCGAGCACGACCAACACGGCCAGCCATACTTGATTGATCTGCGCGGCGACATTGGTCGAAGCGCTTGCCGCGACGAACGGGAAGGCGAACAGAAAGACGCGCATGAAGCCGGCGAACCCGGCGGCTTTCGGTCCGGCGGCCATAAACGCGGTGACGGGGGTCGGCGCGCCTTCGTAAACATCGGGCGTCCACACGTGGAACGGCGCGGTCGCGATTTTGAATCCGAAGCCGATAAGCATCATCGCCGCGCCCGCAAACAGCAGGGGCGGATAGAGTCCGGCATCGAGTCGTTCGGCGATTTCGCGGATGTTGGTCGTCCCGGCGGCGAGCGTGAGTCTGCCGGGTTCCGCCCCGACCATCGTCGCCGTCGCACCGTAGACGAGCGCGATGCCGTAGAGCAGAAACGCCGACGAGAACGAGCCGAGAATGAAATATTTCATCGATGATTCGTTCGAGCGCAGGTCGGTTTTACGGAAGCCCGCCATTACGTAGGTCGCGATCGAGAGGACTTCGAGACCGAGGAAAATCATCACGAGGTCGCCGCCCGCCGCCATCAGCATCATGCCCAGCGTGGCGAACAACAGCAGCGAATGGAACTCGCCCGCCGGCAGCCGCTCCGACTCGACCCAGATCATCGAGACGAGCACCGTCAGCGCGGAGACGAGGAGAAAGACCATCGTAAAAGAGAGCCGCAGACGGTCGAGCACGATCATTCCGTTGAACGCTTGCGGCGCGCCCGACGCCTCGCCCCACATCATCAAACAGGCGAGCGCCGCCGCGAGCAGACCGGCCAGCGTGGCTCCGCCGGTCAACCAACGCTGATTCGCACGCGGCGGCGTGAAAGCGTCGATCAACATCACCACCACGCCCGCGACCGTGACGATTATTTCAGGCAAAATGAGCCTGAGATTCACGTCCGGCGACGCGATGATCTGCTGTAGCGCCAAGCTTAGATTCATCGGTTATTCACATTGCCGCCAACCGCCCCGACGGAAGGCCGGCGTCTCCCCTGGACTTTCATTTCTCCGCGCTTGCTTCGACGTTGCACGGCGTCGCGCTATTTCGTTGCGCTGCCGGGCGTGCTTGATGGCGTCGTGAGCAGTTGATTGATTCTGCCCCGCATGAAAACTTTGTAACCGGTGATGTCGCTGGTCATCCCACGATGAGCGGGTGCGGCGAATCGCCCTTCGCGGTCGAAGAGAATGACCATCGGCACGCGCACGCGGTCAGAGAATTGCGCGAACGCCTCGCGCGTCGCGTCGCGCAGCACGGGCACGGTCAAACGCAGCGATTTCGCGTAGCGCTTGAGGAGCGCGTCGGAAGCGTCGCGCTCCGGTTCGATGCTCACCCAGAGAAATTTGACGGGCTTCTCCCGGTACTCTTCCTTCAACTCTTCGATGGCCCGCAACTCCCACGCGCACGGCGCGCACCACGTCGCCCCGAACGAAACAATCACAACCTCGCCGCGCATCTCCGCCACATCGTAGGTCTTGCCGTCGACGCCCTTCAGCTTAATCGTAAAATCGCGCGCATCCGCCGCGCCGCGTCCGGAGGTCTGCGCCGCAACCGGCAACGCCGCCGCCATTTGGATGAACAAGGGGATCAGCACGAGGGCTGTGATTCGGTTCAAGTGCACGACTGTTTACTTGCCTCCAACCTGGCTGTCAATCGCAAAAGTTCCGCCGCTGCCAAGCGCGTTGATGCGAGCGCGCACCTGTTCGACGCTGGCGCGCGAGCGGTCGAGAAACGGACGCGGGTACGCCCCCATGTAAAGCATCAGCGCGAGCAGCGGGATGAGCAGTCCGATTTCGCGCGCGTTCAAGTCGGCGAGTCGCGCGTTCTTTTCGTTGGCGACACCCCCGAACAGCACGCGCTGCAACATCCAGAGCATATAGACCGCCGCCCAGATGACGCCCGTCGCCGCCAGCATCGTCGCGATGAATGAATAGCGGAAATTCGATGTCCACATGCCGAGCATGATGAGAAACTCGCCGACGAAACCGTTCAGCAGCGGCAACCCGACCGACGATAACGAAGCGATGACGAAGAGCGTCGCAAACCAGGGCATCGGGCGCGCGAGTCCGCCGAAGTCGGCGATCATGCGCGTATGTCGTCGCTCATAAATCATCCCGACGATGAGAAACAGCGCGCCCGTCGAAACCCCGTGATTGAGCATTTGATAGAGCGCGCCCTGCATCCCCTGCTCGGTGAACGAGAACAGTCCGAGCACGACGAATCCCATATGACTGACCGACGAATAAGCCACGAGCCGTTTCATGTCGGGCTGCACCATCGCGACGAGCGCGCCGTAGATGATGCCGATGATGGCGAGCACGATGAAGAGGGGGGCGAAGTCGCGCGCGGCTTCGGGAAAGAACGCGAAGTTGAAGCGCATCAGACCGTACGTCCCCATCTTGAGCATCACGCCCGCCAGAATGACCGAACCCGCGGTCGGCGCTTCGGTGTGCGCGTCGGGGAGCCATGTGTGAAAAGGGAACAGCGGAACTTTGATCGCAAACGCGATGGCGAATGCCAGAAACAGCCAGAACTCCGCCGCGCCGAGACCGGCAAAGCTCATCGTGCCCGCGCGCAAAGCCTCGTACAGCGTGACGTAGTCGAAGGTGCCGTAGCCGACTTGTCGCGCGTGTATGAAGTAGAGCGCGATGATGCCGACGAGCATCAACAAACTACCGATAGCCGTGTAGATGAAAAACTTTGCCGCCGCGTAAATTCTCCGCTCGCCGCCCCAGATGCCGATGAGAAAAAACATCGGAACCAGCGACGCCTCGAAGAACAGGTAGAAGACGAGCAGGTCGAGCGAAACGAAGACGCCGAGCATCGCCCCTTCGAGCAGCAGGATAAACGCATAGAAGGCGATGGTTCGCTTCTCGACCGCGTTCCAACTCGACAGAATCGAGATCGGCACGAGCAGCGTCGTCAGCAGCACGAGCCACAAACTCATCCCGTCAACCCCGACGTGGTAACGCGCGCCGATGGCTCCGATCCACGAGACGTTCTGCTCGAAGCGAAAGACGTTGGTCGCGCCTTCGCCGATGCCGCCCGTCAGGAGAAAAAGCGAGAGCGCGAAGGTGAGCGTCGAAACCGCGAGCGCGATCCAACGATAGTGCGTCTCGCGCCGGTACGGGGTCAGCCCGTGCGCCGCGAGCGCGATGGCTCCGGCCACCGGCAGGAGAATCAGAATGGTGAGCAAGTATTTCTCCATACGTCCCTATCGAATCAGCGATATCACGCTGTACGCGAAATAGCCGATGACGGCGAGCGCGCCGAACAAAATTATCGCCGCGTAACCGCGCACGAAACCCGTCTGAAGATAGCGCGCCAGCGAACCGATTTCAGTCATCCCGCGCCCGACTCCGTTGACGATGCCGTCGATTACGCCCACGTCAAAAATCTTCCACAGCCCTTCACGCGAACCCGTCTTGATGGGGTTGATAATCGTCGCATCGTACACTTCATCGACGTAATACTTGTTCTCCAGCAGGCGCGGCATCTCCATCAGCGGCCTGCGCTTGAACAGCGTCCAGCCGATGCCGATGCCGATGAGCGCGATGCCGACCGAGATGGCGGAAAAGATTCGCTCCATCCTGACTTCTGCGGGATCGTGCGCGTGGTCGCCGTCAGCAGCAGCAGCAGCGGCGGCGTTTGATGAACCCGTGCCGGGTGCGCCTTCTGCGACCGAGAGCGGGCTTGCGCCGTCAATCGGCTGCGGCGTGGGCGAGAGCATTCGCGGTTGCTCCGCGCCGCTCATCGC
>JBGTHJ010000070.1:0-3551 GCA_041746175.1 Pyrinomonadaceae bacterium | reverse complement strand
GACCGAGGCGCGCAGCGAAACCTGCCGCTCGCGGTCGAGACGGTCGATGCGCGACGGGCTGGTCTTTTCGACGATGCGGACGAGATTGTCGAGACGCACGAGGTTGTTACGCGGTGTCGATGATGCGCCCGTCCCGTTGCTCGAAGAGGCGGAGGCCATCCCGGTGCGCGTCGATGGCACGTAGAGACGCCGGATCGACGCAGCGTCGTTGCGGTCGCCGCCGGTCAGTCGCAACTGTACGTCGTAATCTTCGTTGACCGATTCGTCGCGATAGCGCGTCACCTCTTGGTCGCCGCCGACCATCAGCCGCAGACTCGTCGCGATTTGCGAAGTATCGACGCCGAGTTCGGCGGCGCGCTCGCGGTCGATCTCGACGCGGAGTTCGGGCTTGTCGAGTTTGAGCGTGGTGTCGGCGTCGAGGATGCCGCCGATCTGCTGGGTCTTATCGCGCAACTGGTCGGCGTATTTCGAGAGTTGGATGATGTCAGGCCCGCGCAGCACAAAGTCGATGTCGGTGTTGCCGCCCGTGCCGAAGTTGAACGATGCGGCGTTGCGCACGCTCGCGCGCAACGGAGCATATTTGCGCAGCCGTTTGCGCACCTCCTGCATCACGTCGCGCTGCGTATAGTTGCCGCGAAAGGCGTTGAGCGGATTTCCTTTTTTCGTCTCGTTCCAAACTTTCGTGAATGATAGCGTGCGCTCTTCGTGCGGCGCGATGCGGACGTAGGCGCTGCCCTGATTGACTCCGCCGAGAAACGACCCGCCCGCCGACGCAACCACCAAACGCACGCCCGGCGTCTTGAGCAAATCGTCTTCGATGGCGCGCATCGCCTCGTTCATCACCGCGAGGCTCGTGCCCTCCGGCGCGTTGACGTTAAGCTCAAACTCGGCTTCATCAACATTGCTCGGAATAAATTCCTGCTTCACCGAACGGTACAGCGGCACGCTCGAAGCGACCACCGCGACCGCGACCGCCACGACGATCATTCGGTGCCGCATCGACCAGCCGAGCAGCCACGCGTACACGCCATCGAGACGCGCATAAAATCCGCCGCGCGACCCGGCGTGCGCCGCCGCGCCGGAATCCCCGTGATCTTGAGCGCCGTTGCCGCCCGCCGTCTCGGTCGACTCCCCTTCGTCGTCCGGCTTCGCCGCGCCCTCATCTTTCAAGAGTCGCGCGCTCATCATCGGCGTCAGCGTGAACGAGACGAGCAGACTGACCATAATGGCGACCGCCGCCGTGATGCCGAACTGATAGAGGAAGCGACCCGAAATCGACGACATGAACGAGACGGGGAGGAAGATGACGACGAGCGAGAGCGTCGTCGCCAGCACCGCGAGGCCGATGTCGCGCGTTGCCTCGCGCGCGGCCTGCATCGGCTTCATCTTTTTCTCTTCGATGAAGCGGAAGATGTTTTCGAGCACCACGATGGCATCGTCGATCACGACGCCGACCATCAACACCAGCGCGAGCATCGTCACGCTATTGAGCGTGAAATCCAACGCGCGCATCATCCCGAACGTCGAGATGACCGACGCCGGAATCGCAATGCCCGCAATCAGCGTCGAACGCCACGAGCGCATGAACAGCAGCACGACGAGACACGCGAGCAGGCTGCCCAGCACGAGGTGGATTTGAATCTCGTGGAGCGCGGCTTCGATATAACGCGATTGGTCGCGGATGACTTCGAGCTTAACGTCCGACGGGAGTTGCGCGGCGACGCGGGGTAGTTCGCTTTTGACGCCCTTGATGACTTCGATGGTGTTCGCGCCCGACTGCCGGCGAATCTCCAGCGTGACGGTCGGCGTGCCGTTCAAACGCGCGAGCGAGCGTTGCTCTTTCGTGCCGTCTTCGACGCGCCCCACGTCGCGCAAACGAATCGGCGAGCCGTTGACGTTGGCGACCACGAGGTCGCCGAAGTCGCGCGGATTGGCGAAACGTCCCATCGTCCGCAGCACGAGTTCGCGGCGTCCGGCATCGACGTTGCCGCCCGGCACGTCAGTGTTCTGGCGTTCGAGCGCTTGCCGGACATCGGTGATTGGAATTTGATAAGCGGCGAGCCGGTCGGCGTCGATCCAGACGTTGATGGCGCGCTCCAAACCGCCGACGACGCGCACCTCGCCGACGCCGCCCGCGCGCTCAAGCTGGACACGCGCG
The DNA here is from genome assembly GCA_041746175.1 of Pyrinomonadaceae bacterium. Lineage (GTDB taxonomy): Bacteria > Acidobacteriota > Blastocatellia > Pyrinomonadales > Pyrinomonadaceae > JBGTHJ01. Next base: position 1,393 of record JBGTHJ010000070.1, on the reverse strand, counting down.
ATTTTGTCGCCCAACTCGGTCAACTCACGAATCGAACGGTCGGCGGTCAGCGCGATGGTCATGACGGGCGCGCTATCGTTGTCGAACTTCTGCACGACGGGCGGCGTCGCGTCTTCGGGAAGCGCGCGGGCGACGGTCGCCACCCGGTCGCGCACGTCCTGCGCCGCCGTCTCCAAATCGCGTTCGAGCTTGAAGGTGGCGATGACGAGCGACGTGCCCTGCCCCGAAATCGAGCGCAGTTGGTCGATGCCGTCTACTGTGTTGACGACCTCTTCGATTTGCTGCGTGATGAGCGTCTCGACCTCTTCAGGCGAGCCGCCGGGCAACCCCGTCCGCACGCTCACGGTCGGCAAATCGACCGACGGAAAGCGGTCAACCCCCAGCCGGAAAAAACTCGCCGCGCCGACCACCACCAGCGCCAGAATAATCATCGACGCGAAGACCGGGCGCTTGATGCAAATTTCAGCCAGCTTCTGCATACCAACCTCTGTCCGACCGTCAAAAAAATCTCAGAATGAATCCGCCCCGTCAAAAACTTATCGCTTCGACCGCCGGACGGTTGACTCTTGATTTCACTGCACGACGTTGACGGGTTGCCCCGATTGAAGATTGCCCGGATCGAGCACGACCGCTTCGCCGACGTTGACCCCGGCGAGGACTTCCGTCCAATCCGGCGTCCGGCGTCCGGTCGTAACGGGTTTCTCGCGCGCCTTACCGCCTTCGATGAGGATCACCTTTTCAATCCCGGCGAAGGTCACAATCGCATTGGTCGGAACGACCGCCGCCATGCTCGTATCGCTCGTCACGATGTCGGCGCGGGCGAAGCTGCCCGGTCGCAAGCTGCCGTTGTTGGCGATTTCCGCCTCGACGATGAGCACGCGGTTCTGCTCGGTGATCGACGGGCTGAGACGCACGATGCGACCCGCGTAGGCGCGCGCATCGCCCTCGACCGTAACGCGCACGTTCTGACCGGCGCGCACGCTCGGCGCTTCACGCTCCGGGACTTCGGCGCGGAAACGCAGCGGGTTGACGCGCACAATCGTCACCACCGGCGCGCCCGCCGCGAGGTATTCGCCGACGCTCGCGCGCTTCTCTTCGACGATGCCGTCGAAGGGCGCAACGACCGAAGTGTCATTCAACTGCTGACGCGCGATTTCAAGCTCCGAACGTCGCTGCGCGAGCACCGCCTGCCGGTTGCGAATCTCCTCGATGGCATCCTGATAACGGCTGAGCGCGACTTTGTAGGCGGCGTCGGCGGCGTCGTACTCGGCGCGGGCGATGACGCCCTGCTCGACCAGCGTAACCGCACGCTGACGACTAACCCGCGCCTCCTCCATGAGGGCGCGGGCTTGTCTGACCGTCCCGGTCTGTTCGGGGTCAACGCGGTCGCGGG
>JBGTHJ010000069.1:0-4498 GCA_041746175.1 Pyrinomonadaceae bacterium | reverse complement strand
GCTGCTCGAAGGCATCACGGCGGTCGCGTTGATGACGTTGCAGCAAGTCGGACTCGATGCGTTCAAGGCCGCGCCGGGCGGCGTCCGGATCGACGAACGGCACGCGCGGAAATCGCCGGAGCAGGTGTTGCGCGAGCGCGCCCGCGACGACGGACAGGGCGTGCTCGGTTTCCTGCGGACGACCGACAAAATCTGGACGGTGACCTTTGACGAAAACGACGACACGCATCGCTTCAAGATGGTCAACCGTCAGGAAATGGCTTCGGCGGCGGCGACCGACAAGCGCGACTGGCATCTGCAAGACCCGCGTTGTACGGTCAACGAAGGGCCGATTCCGGTGCAGTGCCGTTCGGCTTCGTGCGGGACGTGCTGGGTGGGGGTGCTCGGCGGTGCGGAAAAACTGACGCCCGTCGACCGCCGCGAACGACGCCAGATGCCCGACTTCGGCTACATCGACACCGACGACCCGCAGCCCGTGATTCGACTCTCCTGTCAGGCACAGGGCACAGGCGCGGTCTCGATCGTCATCCCGCCGTGGAACGGCGTCTTCGGCAAACTCCTCCGCCAGCGGAACGTCGAAAGTCTGGAGTCTGAAGTCCAAAATAAGTAGGGCTGAAAGTCCAAACTCTTTTCTCGATCTTGAACTTCGGGCGACTGAATGATGACCAAAACCGACAACCCGACCGACACGGCACACCCGCCCGCGCTGCGGCGCGACGCGCAGGGGCGCATCGAACCGTCGTCGCTCGCCGATGTGCTACAGTGGTTTTTGAACTACGACCAGCGCGTCGCCGTCGTCAAATTCCCGGCGGTCGAATCTCTGTTTCAGTGGAAGCAACAGCAGGCGTTGGAGGCGGATCCGGACGCCCTGACGTTCGCCCGCGCCGAAGACCGTCTCGCCATCGGCATCATGCAGGCGCTCAAAGAACACGCCACCGAGCCGGAACTCCACGCATGGCTCAAGGAACTTCTGGGCGCGCTCGACGATGCGACGAAAACCAACGAGGAGATTTCCGCCGCCTACCAGCTTGAGCCATCGGAGGACGCGCCCGTCATCGTCGAAGCCGAGAAGATTCCGGCGCGCAACGAACGCGCGCTCTATCTCACCTGTTGCTGGCTCGAAACGCTTTGCACCGCTGAGATACGCGTGCTCGGCTGGCTCTATCGAGAGCTTTACCAGAGACCTTTTCATCCTGATAACTTTTAATCACGGACGCGCGCACCGGAGAAGGTGCCGCGTCCGCAGAAGGAACGTTTATGTCCGAAGCAACAAATTACAGCAATAACTCGCAGACCGTCGTGATCGGCGCGGATGAGTTCAATTTTGAGACAGTGGAGCACGAAGACGGTCACGCCACCACCGTCCGCTTCCAACTCAACAACCCGGCGGTCAAAGCCGGCGACGTGCTCCTCATACTACAAGGCAGCGACATCCACTTTCACGGCATGATCGGCATCGTCAATGAAGACGGCACCGCGCTCGCCACCGACCGTCGTGGCTCGCTCCTGCCTGCGACGGTTCAATAATAGTCGGCGGGCAGAGCGTCTGCCCCGGACGCTTCCGGATTAGCGCACCCGGGATGAGAAACCGGATTGCCCGAGAAGTGACAGCCCCGCGATTGGTTCGCCGGGCTGTCTTTACTTTGCCCGTCCCTGACGGGCGAAGACGCGCGCGAGGCGCGCCTGCGTCGCTTCAGCCTTGACGCTTCCACTTTTCTGTAGTGGGGTAATAGTGTGTCGCTGCATCTGAGCGGTGGAACGTCTGTTGCAGTGGTGTAGTGTTATTGTTGGCTTGATATTTACCGCTAGTCCCAATAAAACAAAAATCCCGAATGTTTGTGCCGATATGGACATAGAACACCTCGCAGTTTTAGAGTTCATTAAAGAGCAAGGCTGGTCGTACTGAACTATTTTCCATTCAGCAACTTGTTATTACTCCGCTACCAACTTTTCGCGGCGGTTGTCGGGGGCGCGGGGTTAATGCTAAAGTGCTTTCTTAAAAATAGTTTGCCTTATCGATTGAGAATCACGACGTACACACATCACAGCGTGCGAGGCTTCTCCGGCAGCTTGCAACGAAGATGCGCGTCTTGTTGTTTGAGATTGCGTCGGCCAAATAACTTGGGAATCGAACGTCCTTCGTCATTATTGCGACAGAGGGCGCGTTCATTTAGAGAGGCGACGGGCGGCTCGCTTGAAAGGTTCCGACCCGCCGGTTGATTTTTGTGGGCACCAATTCCGACACCACAGCACCGAAGCAACTGTCGCGCGCCGAGCAGGAGACCGAGACTGCGGCGAAGCGTTTGAACGAACAGATCGATGCCGCGCTCGCCGCCGTCGCCGTCCGCTCGCAAGACGGCACGGACGACCTCGACGGCATCGCCGCTCGTCTGGAACGCGCCGCGCGCGATCTGGCCGTCGCGTTGCGCGAACTGGCCGAGCAACGCAACTCCAAGCAGTAACCAGGGGCGTCCGGGCACAACTTCTTTTCATCGCAGACCGGGAGCGCGTGGGCTTGAGTTCTTCCAAGTCCGAGCGCTCCTGATGTCTCTTGAAAGCCTGTTTGTTCAGGCCGGCAACAAACTCAATCGAGGAGAGTGTATGAAAGCTATTACGAAGAGCGTCATGCAGGCGCACGGGCGCAAGCGTACCAGTGTCGGGTTGGAGGCGCTCGGCATCAGCGGAGCCGCCAACGTCTATTGGAATCTGAACGCGCCCGAACTCTACGAAGAAATCGTGCGACGCGGCGAAGGCATCTATTCGGCGCACGGCGCGCTGCTCGTCGATACGGGCGAGCACACCGGACGCGCGGCCAAAGATAAAGCCTTCGTGCGCGAGCCTTCGAGCGATGACAAAATCTTCTGGGGCGAGGTCAACAAGGAATATTCGCAAGCGAAGTTCGACGCCCTGCGCGACCGCATGATGGCTTACGCGCAAGGTCGCGACCTCTTCGTCCAGGACACTTTCGCCGGGGCCGACCCGCGTTATCGGCTGCCCGTCCGCGTCGTCACCGAACTGACGTGGCATTCGCTGTTCGCGCGCACGATGTTCATCAACGACCACGACGACACGACCGAAGAGTTCACGCCGGAGTTTACCATCGTCAACTTTCCCGGCTTTCGCGCCGACCCCGCGCAGGACGCGACCCGCGCCCCGACCTTCATTCTCATCGACATGAGCCAGCGGCTCGTGCTCATCGGCGGCACCTCTTACGCCGGAGAGACGAAGAAGAGCGTCTTCACGATTCTCAACTACCTACTGCCGCAACGCGGCGTGATGAGTATGCACTGCTCGGCCAACGTCGGCGATGCGGGCGACGTGGCGATTTTCTTCGGTCTGTCTGGGACGGGCAAAACGACGCTCAGCGCCGACCCCGAACGCCGTCTCATCGGCGACGACGAACACGGTTGGTCTGACGACGGTGTCTTCAATTTCGAGGGCGGTTGCTACGCCAAAGTCATCAGGTTGTCGGCGGAAGCCGAACCCGACATCTATCGCACGACACGGATGTTTGGCACGGTGATGGAGAACGTCGTCTACGATCCCGTCACGCGCATTCCCGATTTGGACGACGCCGCGAAGACCGAGAACACGCGCGCCGCGTACCCGCTGACGAGCATTCCGAACATCGTGCCCGAAGGCTACGCCGGGCATCCGTCGAACATCATCATGCTGACCGCGGATGCGTTCGGCGTGCTGCCGCCCGTCGCGCGTCTGACGCCCGAACAGGCGATGTATCACTTCCTCTCCGGCTACACCGCGAAAGTCGCGGGGACGGAACGCGGCGTCAAGGAACCGGAAGCGACTTTCTCAACCTGTTTCGGCGCGCCCTTCATGGTCTTGCATCCGGGCGTCTACGCAGACCTGCTCGGTCAGAAGATTCAAGACCACAAAGCGAACTGCTGGCTCATCAACACGGGTTGGTCGGGCGGCCCCTACGGCGAGGGCGAGCGGATGAAGATCAAGCACACGCGCGCCATGATTCGCGCCATCCTGACGGGTGCGCTCGCCGATGTCGAAACCCGACCCGACCCGATTTTCGGCGTCGGCGTTCCCGTCTCGTGTCCGGACGTGCCGGCGGAAGTGCTCACGCCGCGCAACACATGGAAAGATCAGGAAGCCTACGACCGCAAGGCGCTCGACCTCGCGCGTCGCTTCAATGAAAACTTCAAGAAGTATGAAGCGGGTGTCTCCGAAGCCGTCCGCGCCGTCGCGCCGAAGGCCGGGTAAGGCCGCGACCGAGGCGGGGATAGTCAAAACGGCAAAGGGTAAAAGGCGAGAAGTTGAAGCCGGACGACCGATGTTCCCGCTTCAACTTCTCGCCTTTTACCTTTTGCCCCGTGCCGTTTTTGTTATAGTAGGGCGCGTCTCTGCTAAGTCCCGGCGTGAAAGAGGGAGAGGATGAGCGAACAATCGAACGCATCTGAGAATCGTTTGCCGCACAGCGAACGGGCGGGCGTCGTCGAAACCGGCGGCGGCGGCGGCGGCGGTGGTGGGG
>JBGTHJ010000068.1:0-3635 GCA_041746175.1 Pyrinomonadaceae bacterium | reverse complement strand
TAAATTCAGAGTTTAGCATTTTAGCCAATCTACAATGCGTCTCTTATCCACTCTTGGCACGAGATTAAGATACGTTTGTAAGTTGCAATAAACACAGCTAAATACAGCACTTGTAAAATTTAAGATGCGTTCGCCCTACCCCATTCTCCAACCCACAAGGGAAATTCCCTTTTGAACGTCGGGCGCTCAGGCCATCTACCTTCCCTCGTCGGGGCGCAACCTCGTCGGAGAGCCGGAGCAGTCGAGCAGTCGTCCTGGTTCGAAAATCTGGTGAAGGTCGAGATACACGCTCCCCTAGTCGTGCTCCTGTGATGACCCGAACCACGCTCTTCCCCGTCGGAAAATAAAAAGTCATCCCCCCTCAAATTCACGACTCGTGGCGTGAGTTGAACTCCGTCAAACGCTACCCGTCATCCGTCAACCAGTGCCACTAGAGCGCGCTCGTCCCCAGCGCGATTCAAAGAGCTAGTGGGGGTTGCGCGTCTACTATCGGGGCGCAACGAGTAAGAGCGTCGTTCGATGCGGGCGTCTGGTTTCGGCCAGTCTCATCAGGGCGGAACAGCCGCTCTGGTTGTGGCCTCACGTCCGAGTCACGTCGATAGAGGGAGATAGAAAGCGAGTCTCTGCTGCTGACATCCCAAATAGCAACGGCAGAGACTCCGGCGAAGAAGACGTTAACTGCCGCGCTGCCGCGCTCAAACAGCGTTGCCTTCATCGGCAAGCATTGTAGCGCGCCGTGTGGTTCCGAACCAACGCACCACAGCGAAGGAGATACTTGCAATGAAGGATAAGTCCAAGAGTCCGCGTGAAAAGTCGTCACGGCGAAAGCGAACCGCGACCCCATCAGCAGATAACGACCAGCAACGCGCGGCGTCGGCTCCGACGGTGGAAGAAAAACCGGCGGTTTCGCAGAGTCGTCGTTCATTCCTCGGCAAGGTCGCGGCGGCGACGGCGGCAGCCGGTATCATCGGCGTCCCGCAACTCGCAAAATCGGGCAAGGCCGCGACCCCTGCGTCGCCGCCGCCCACCCCCGCGACGCAATCGGCGGCCACCTGCAAGACGGGCTGCGATATCGAGATTCAAACCCCCGTGCAGCGCGCCAATACCTCGCTCAGCCGACGCGTGCAGGCCGCCATCTTTGAACGCACGATGGGTATTCCGCCGCATCCGTGCAACGAAGACGAAACGCTCTACAGCGACCAGAATTATATCGGCAGCTTCACCAAGGGTCTGCGCAAAATCAACAACCTCGGCGAAGTCGACCCGGTTGCTTACTGCGCTTTGCTCAAGGCCACCAGAACCGGGAGTCAGTACGATTACAACGCGATTCCGCTCGGCTGTAATCCCTGTTCGAGCACGTCGAAACCCGGAGAGACGACGACCCGCGACCTCTGGACTGACGGAACCGGCACCGAAGATGATTTCGCGCGATACTATGCGGATGATTCCGCGGTGCCGGTCGCGGAGGCGTCCGAGTCGGAGAGCAACACCCTCTCCGAATCCGACAGATCCCAGCTCTACGATGGTCCGGAACTATCCGCCGAGCAACAGCTACAGGAAGAGAATGATGCCGCCGCCGCGCAGTCGCAGGCTTTGGAGCAGGAGGAAGCTGCGCGTTTCACCAACCCCGGCACCTACGCGCGGGGCGTCCAGCGGCGTCTGGTGAATCCGCAGGCGGGCAAGAACTACGACCTCGAAGGCATCGACATGCAGCAACTCGCCACCAATGCCGCCCCGGCTTTTGCCAGCGCGGACGAAGCGGCGGAGATGGCCGAACTCTACTGGATGTCGCTGGCGCGCGACGTGCCTTTCTACCAGTACGACACCGACCCGACGATTGCCGCCGCGGTCGCGGATTTGAACACGCGCTACAAGTTCTACTCGGGGCTGCCGCAGTTTGAGATCGCCCCGCCCGGCGTCACGCCGCGCAAGAATCCGCGCGGTTTTCCCACCTCGCCGATGACACCGCTCGGCCAGCTTCCCGGCTACGGCAACAACATCACGCCGGGCACGATCTTTCGCGGCTTCACCAAGGGCGATTTGCGCGGGCCGTATCTCTCGCAATTTCTCATCCGCGACATTCCTTACGGCAGACAGACCATCTTCAACGTCCTGCAACCGCTCGCGCCGGGAACCAATTACATGACCAATCAGAATGATTGGTTATTTGTGCAAAAGGGCTGCACCCCGAATTCGCCCACACTGGCGGGCGAACGCCGGCGCATGATCAGCGCGCGTGAACTGGTGAGCTATGTCCAGATCGACTTCATCACACAGGCTTACTGGAATGCCCTCTTATTGATGATTATGGCGCCCGACCCGAAGCGGCTCGACGGCGGCGGCCTCGGCATTCCCTTCGACCCGAACAATCCATACATCGGCAACTGCACGCAGGAGCAGTTCGTCACCTTCGGCCCGACGCATATCACCGCGCTGCTCAACAAAGTAGCCTACATCGCGCACAAGGGCACCTGGTATCAGAAGTGGATTGTGCATCGACGGCTGCGGCCCGAGGAGTTCGGCGGGCGCGTCCATTTCAGCTTGAAGAACGTCAAGCAGTATCCGTACAACCCCGTGCTCAACAACTCGACGGCGTTGCCCAAGATTGCTGCGCAGACGGGCGGCAACTATTTCCTGCCGCAGGCGTACCCGGAAGGCTCGCCCATTCACCCGGCCTACACCGCCGGTCACGCCACGCTGGCCGGGGCTGCCGCGACCATTCTCAAAGCGTTCTTCAACGACCAGAAGGTCATTCCGAACCCGGTGCAGTTGGATGACAAGGGCAACATTCTTCCTTACACCGGGCCGGACGCCGGCAACCTGACCGTCGGCGGAGAGTTGGACAAACTCGCTTCCAACATCTCGCTCGGTCGCGACTTCGCCGGAGTCCACTGGCGCACGGACTACACCGCGTCGATGCTGCTCGGCGAGGATTTCGCCATCAAGATGCTGGCGGATTACGGCTACACCTATCACGAAAACTTCGAGGGATTTTCCTTCATCGACTTCCGTGGCCGGAAGCGCACGGGCATCGGGAGGAAACGACCGTAGACGCGCACAACTGAACGCGCATCAAACCGGCGCGGGGAGCGTCTGCTGTTGAAGCGGACGCTCCCCGCGCTTTTCGTCAGGCAACGAAATGCGCGGGAGGCGAGCCGCTTCCCGGAAAACCTGCGTGGATGCTCGATCACTTCGACAAGGCGGCGCAGAGCTTGGGCGCGAGGAGTTCACCGGCGGCGTGGTGTCCGGCCTGGTTCCAATGGCCGTTGCCGGTGTCTCTGCCGAAGCCGTGAAGAAAGACCTTGTTCTGTTGGGCGTAGACCTGTAGTTCGGGGGCGAGGTTGATAACGGAGAAGCCTTCGCGTTCGCCGAGGAGTTTCAGTCGCCGGTCTGGATAGAAAATGTCGGTCGCGCTGACGCGCCGCATGAAGCTTTGACGCGCGGCGGGGTCTGGATGAACCTGTATGCCGTTGCTCAGCGTGACGACGACGAACTTCGCGCCCTGCTGCGCAACCTCGTCGCGCATCAACGTGATGAGAGCCTCCGTGACGCGCCACGCATCGTTCCATACAGCATCGCGCGGGGCGGCATAGACGAGATTGTCCGTCCCGAGTTCTTCGAGCGCGGCGGCGGCG
>JBGTHJ010000067.1:0-3637 GCA_041746175.1 Pyrinomonadaceae bacterium | reverse complement strand
GCCGGGAGCGCCAGCGTCCCGCTGGCCAGCGTGCTCGGAGCACGTTCAATGGTTCGCGTTCTCCGAACGCTCAATGCGAGCGGGACGCTCGCGCTCCCAGGCGATGCCGCTCTTTTATGTGCTACATGCAATTGCAACTTGCTATAGTTCTCCCTCGCCGGTTATGGTTGACGGTCTTTCGGGGTCGGAGCGAGAGTCGGCGGAATCGGCGAGCTTTCGCCGCCGGTGACGTTGGGGGTTATCGGGAGTGGCGCGGGTTCGCCGTTCTCTCCGGTCGGGCTGTTCTCCAGCTGCGAGGAGATCTCGGCGATGCCCTGTTGAGCTTGTTCATTGTCGGGGTCGTTGCGAATCGCGCTCTGGTAATCGCGGAGTGCCTCAGACATTTTTTGCGCAACGCGAAAGGCTCTGGCGCGCCGCAGATATGCTTGCGAGAGCGCAATGCGCGCTGTCTGGTCGCCGGGATTCTTTTCGGCTTCATGTTCGAGTCGGGCAATCTCGCCGTCGAGTTTCGGGATGTCGCCCGCGTCAGATGCGTTCGACGCGACGGCGGGCGTCGAGTTATCTGATGGCGTCTGGTTTGCGACTTCCGTCTGTCCGCCGCCCCCTCCGCACGACATGAACCCGAACGCCATCAACGCGCACCCGCACGCGCGGACGAGTCGGCCTGGATGTGTCATTCTCACGTTCAACTCCCCCGGATGAACGGGCGCGATTGCACGATGTAAATCTGGCCGCCCATGTAAATCCATTCGATATCCTGTTCCTTGCCGCCGAAGATGCGTTTGATGAGACCGCCCGCCCGCGCCAGACGCCGCACGACAGCATCCGTCAATACGGCGCGTTCACCCGCGATGGCAACCTCTTTGACGCCGCCCTGCTCGTCGAAAGTAAGCAGGCTGTCTTCGTCCGAACGCGTCAAGACGCGAATCGCGTTCGAGCGCGGGCGATAAATAATCTGCTCGGCGATTTTCTTCCCTTCGACCACTTTGATGCCCAACCCGCGCTTGGCGCTGATGTAGATCGTCCCTTGATTCTCGCGGTCGAAGGGGTCGGCGGTAATCAACACGCCCGCGCTGTCGGCGTTGACGCCCTCTTGAATCAGCACCGCCATGTAAACTTTCAAGTGATCGATACCGGCACGCTCGCGCGCCTCGTACGCCTCGAAATTCCAGAGCGAAGCCCACACGGTCTTGATTGCCTCAAACAGTTTCGCTTCTTCTCTGACGTTCGGGACGGTCGAATAAAGCCCCGCGCCGCTGAAGTTGGGCAGGTCTTCGGCGTTCGACGAACTGCGCACGAACAATCCCTTGCCCGCATAAGCCACACGGACGCGGCGCGCGACTTCGGCGCGGAGTTGCTCGTTGACCGCGCCCTGCTGGATGCGTTCGCGCAACACGGCGAGCCGCTCGCGTCGATACGCCGGATCGTGGACGAAACGCTGGTCGTTCAACATCTCGACGATTGCGTCGTCGAGCTTATTTTCTTTGATGAACTGGTCGTAGTAAAAGAGCGGGACGGTGAAACCGTTCGGGACGTTGACGCCCGGCACACGCGCCCGCAGCACCTCGCCCAAGTTGGCCGACTTCGCGCCGTAGGCCGTAACCATTCGCGCGCTCTGCGCACGGAGTTCGGCGAGCCTTTTGACCGACAGGTCGGAGCGCGGCGTCAGAATGCTTTGCTGCTCGGCGAGACGCTTCTGGTATTCCTTCAACTGATTGATGTCGGCGCGCTTGATTTCGTACTTGTCGCGCAACGTCTCGAACGAAACCCACCACGTATCATATTCCTTGAGCAACTCATGTGCGTTTTTGATGTAGGCGTTAGGCACGCCCCACGATTTCGCCAGCAGATTGATGTGCGAGAGCGGCGTCGAAGGTTTGGTGATGATGATTCCGGCGACTGGCGGCAGGTTGAGCGGCACTTCGTTGAGCACGATGATTTCGTTCGACCCGATTTCGACATGCTCGTCGAGTTTGTCGATGATGTGGATGCGACCGATCCCGCGCGCGACGTTGAGCGGTTCGTATTCCTGCTCGCGCGCGATATCGGTTTGCATCACACGCTCAAGCCCGTCGATGGTCGCCGAGGCTTCCTCCTGCCTCAGCGAATTCGGCTTGTACGCGACGCGCTCGAAGAACGTCCGGTTGATGACCTCCCCGACGAGTTTGATCTGCTCGGCGGGAATCAAATCGCCCTCCCAAAACTCGTATGTCCAACGCTTCACGGGCGTCTGGTAGGCGAGCGTGCCGAGGATAAACCGACGGTTTGCCTTCAAGTAATTGTTCTCGAAGAACTCGCGCCCGCGCTCAAGCGAGAGATACGTCCCGTTGACGAAATCTTTATGAAACCGGTAGCGCTGCGAGTTGACGTAGTAAATACGATTCTTGTCTTTGCGGTCGATGACGAAGATGACGTGCGGCAGCGCGTAGGGCTTGTCGTGGTAGACGCGCGACACCGTGTCGAACTCCGCGCGCGAACCTATCGACGAGAGCGAGCGCGTTTTGGATGTCGCCTGCGGACGAACATCGACGGACGCCAGCGACAGAAGCACACACGCGACCATCAGCACGCAAAATTTACGACGCAACATTCCGGGTTTCATATGGCTCCTTTCTCATCCACCATCCGGCGGCTTTCACGCGAGAGCAATTCTACCAGATCGTCGATGTGACGACGCTCGGTCAGAAAGCTGTTGACGTTGACGCGGAGCGCGCGGCGGCCTTTGAGAACGGTCGAAGATATCCACGCCTCTCCGCTCCGTTCAATCCGCTGCTGTAAATCCTGCTGAAGACGGTCGAGCATCGCACCGTCGGTCGTCTGCCGCAACTCCACAGGCACGTAGCGGACGCAGCACACCGCGGTTTCCACTTCCCCGACACGCTCGAAATCATCGAGCGCGTCGATGCGCGCGGCGAAATAATGCGTCAGTTCGACTTGACGGTCGATGATGTCAGCGTAACCGCGTACGCCCAGATGTTTGAACGCCATCCAGATTTTCAAAGCGTTGAAACGCCGCGTGCCGAGTTGACCGTAGCGGAAAAAATCGTACCCGACATCATCCCCGCCGCGTTCTTCGCTCAGGTATTCCGGCGTGATGTCGAACGCATCGCGGAGCACGCGCCCACCCTCGCGGACGAGCGCCGCCCCGCACGCGAACGGCACGAACATCCACTTGTGCGGGTCAATCGTCACCGAATCGGCGCGCTCGATGCCGCGCAAAAGATGCCGGTGTTTTTCGGAGAACGCGAGCGCGCCGCCGTACGCCGCATCGACGTGAAACCACGTGCCGAACCTTTGCGCGAGGTCGGCCAGTTCATCGAGCGGATCGATGATGCCCGTCGAAGTCGCGCCCGCCGCGCCCGCGATGCACACCGCGACGCCGCCCGCCGCGAGGTCGCGCTCGATCTCTTGCGACAGCAAATCCGTGCGAACGTGGAAGCGTTCGTCAGTCGCCACCTTGCGGAGGTTCGCGCGCCCCAAACCGAGGATGTCCATACACTTGACGAGAGAATAATGCGACTGCTCGGAAGCATAGACGATCAGATTCCCACGTCCCGCTGCGACCGCGCGCAAGCCCGCGTCGCGCACACCGTCGAGCGCGCGGTCGCGCGCGCACTTCAGCGCGATGAGGTTTGCT
>JBGTHJ010000066.1:0-4278 GCA_041746175.1 Pyrinomonadaceae bacterium | reverse complement strand
TGGCGCGGCGGGCGTGCTCTTGTCGCGTGCGGTCGTGCCGGTCGGTCGAACGCGCCGCACCGCCAGTTCCGTGACTTGAAGAGTCGAGGTTTGCGCGACGGTGACCGGGCGCGTTTCGGGCGCTTCGTGTTGCTGCGCGTGGAGGCCGAGCAACGCATTCCAGATTCGGGTCTTGATGCTGTTCTGCGCGACTCCGGCCAGTTCGGAAAACTGCTGTGAGGCTTCCGGCACGACGGCCAGCGCCATTATGACGACTGAGAAAAGGACGACTGATCGATGCTTCATCACCTATCACCTGCGACTTTCACCGCTTCCCTCGCGGACGCGTATTCGGACATCTGCTCTAGAGACACCGCGACTCCAAATTTTGTGACATCTATTTTCGGAGAGGCACTCATCTCCGGCGGCTCAAACAACTTCGGCTATTGTCCCTGAATTAAACGTCCCTGAATAGTGCCCGGTTTGTTTTTTTACCGAACATTTACATCTCGCGATGCGTGTACCAGTAAGCCCACGCGATGAGGACGGCCTGTAGCGGCAGTCGGAGCAACAACGCGGCGGGTGGAATATCCGGATACAACTCGGGATGCATCGCCATGTATATGTTTGCCGGAAAGACCGCGACGAGCAACGCCACCATTCCCCACGCCGCGACCCGCGAGCAGCGCGCGACGAGCAACAGCACGCCGAACAGCACCTCGAAGAACCCGCTCAGGTAAACCAGAAAAGTGTGCCACGGCAGATACGGCGGCATGATTCGCCGGTAGTAATCCGGACTCGTGAAATGAAGCGTGCCCGCCAACACGAACAGCGCCGCCAGCAGATATTTCAGAACGAGTTTGAAGGTTCGCATGAGGAATGGTGCTCCCGGTTGGACTCCAACCAACGGCCTACCGCTTAGGAGGCGGTCGCTCTATGCACCTGAGCTACGGGAGCATGGGAATCGAAAGTTAGCAGATGCGGGATGGTGCGTCCAGCCGTTTCATGATTGATACTTGATGAGCGAGCGCACGTCATAGCCGTCGAGCTTTTTCCGACCGGGGAGGAATTCGAGTTCGACGACGAAGACCAGCCCGACCACCGTCCCGCCGAGTTCTTCGACCAGATCGACGACGGCTCTGGCCGTGCCGCCCGTCGCGAGCAGGTCGTCGGCGATAATCACGCGATGACCAGCGCCGACCGCATCGCGGTGAATCTGGAGCGCGTCCTGCCCGTATTCCAAATCGTAGGAGACCGACGCGCACTCGGACGGCAACTTGCCCGGCTTGCGCACGGGGACGAAGCCCGCCTTCAAGTGATAGGCGAGCGCGGGCGCGAAGATGAAGCCGCGCGCCTCGATGCCGATGATCGTATCGACTTGCGTATCGCCAAACTCGGCGGACAGCGCATCGATCGTGCGGCGCAAACCCTCCGGGTGTTTGAGCAGCGTCGTGATGTCGTAAAAGTTGATGCCGGGTTTGGGGAAATCAGGCACTTCGCGGATCAAGGTTTTGAGATCGTCCATGAGTTTTTGGGTGGTCGGATTTCGGCTGAGAGCGGATAAACAGCCTGCTATTCATCGATCAGACGCTCTGACCTCTGCGGGTTGCTCCTTTATCGTTCGATGCGAAAAGCGTTGTACTCTCCCGTCGGTTCAATGTGGAGTTCTTCGACGTTATCGACACGCGCGCCGTCAGGGCCGACGCTGAAGTCGTGCTTGAACCCTTCGACGCTTTCGAGCGTCCCCTCGGCGACGGCTTCGACCCGGTGATCGGCCAGATTTTTCACGTAGCCGACAACCTGATGCCGCGCGGCGGCGCGCTGCGCAAAGAAACGGTAGCCGACGCCCTGCACTTCCCCGCTGATGATGAACTTGCGCGCAACCCTCACCGGACGGTCTCTCCTTGATCTTTCCGCCGCCGCACTCAACCGAGCGTGCCGAGACAATCGGCGAGCGACATCTGGCGGCAGGTGTACATCGGCGTGTCGCGCAGCGTGAAGCTGCTCGCTTTGGTTTCGCGCAATTCCTGTACGAGATCGAGGAAGTCGGCGGGTTCGTCGGTCTCGAAGGCGACGACGAACTCCTGATCGTCAAGCCCGAACGAGTAGGTCGTGTGTAGTTTGACCGAGCGATACTTCGAGCCGATGCGGATGTGGTCGTCCATCATCAACTGTCGCTCTTCGACCGAACGCGTGTACCAGTCGCGCGTTTTGACGAACGGATAAACGAACAGGTATTTCGACTTGCCGGGGATGACGTGCAAGCGGTCTTCGACGTGTTCGGGGTTATCCTTGTCGATGTACATCGAACGCTTGGTCATCGAAAGGAATGATTGCGTCGCTTCCAGATAACGACCGAGTCCGGTGTGGTTGAGCCGCGCCGACATGTCCTGCATCGGGTCGAGCGAGTAACCGATGCGCCAGAGCATAAAGTCGGTGTTGGTTCGCAGCCCGACAATCGAGTAGGTGTGGATCAAAAGTTCGCGGCGATAGTCGTCAACCACTTGAAGAAATTCGCGTCTGCCGCGCTCTTTCGCTTCGTCGTCGAGCAGCCGCCATTCGGGACGCGCGCGATAGAACGTGAAGGTCACGAACTGTCTTTGGAGAGGCGTCTTCAGAGGTTGCTCCGTTTGCTGACTCTTATCGGCGAGTCGGAGCGAAGCGCGATTAACGCCCGCGCCGTCTCGTTCAGTGCTCTCAGTGCTCATGATGTGTTCTTCCTTAAAAAGCTCTGGGTTTGATGGCCGCGCAACACGCATCGAAATCGGGTAAAATGCGCGCATGTAATGAGAACTTATTTTGCTGCGAATGGCGGCAGATTGCAAACCGCCACGCGCGGAAGCATTGATTCATCGATTCAGCGGCTCGTTGATTCATCTCTTCATCGAACCGCTGAGTCGATGAATCGTTTCTTTATTTCGTATGCCGGACATTAACGCAAAGATGATCGACGCAGAGTCGGACGCGGGCGGCGGGCGAACCGATCAAACGCGCCGGAGAATTTTGCTGCTGCTACCAGCGGGCATCTTCGCCGCCATCGCGGCGACGCTCGTCAACGCCGCCGCGCGCATTCTCCGCCCGCGCCACGCAACAACGAACGGCTCAGGAGCATGGACGCCGCTTGCGCCCGTCACAGAGTTGGCGGGCGCGCGACCGGTGCGGCGGCGCATCATGACGGAACGCATTGCGGGGTGGACGCGTGCTCGCGCGGAACATGTCGTGTACGTGTTGCCCTACCGGAACCACGCGGTCGTCTCCGCCGTCTGCCCGCACGAAGGCTGCGAGGTTGCGTGGCGAGACGACGCGCGCGACTTTTTCTGTCCGTGTCACGACAGCCGCTTCGCACCCGACGGAGGCGTCTTGAGCGGTCCGGCGCAACGCGGTCTCGCGCAACTCCCGACGCGCGTCGAGAACGGCGTGCTCGAAGTTCAAGCCGACCCGCCCGCGAGCGGCGACGCGCCAGAGTCGGACAGGAACGCATGAGCGACGGAGGCCACCACAGCAGACGCGGATCGGCAGTCTTGATGCGTTGGCTCGCACGGCGGACGACTTTTGCGGAGACGGCACGCACGCTCACAGACCAACCCGTCGCCGGCGTCGCGGCGTGGACACGCACGACCTCCGGCGTCGTCCTGCTGCTCATCATCCTGCAAATGCTGACGGGCGTGTTGCTCGCCTTCCATTACGTGCCTTCGACGGCGCACGCGTACATCACGGTGGCCTTTATCGAGAAGACGCTCGATGCGGGGTCGTGGATTCGCGCGCTCCATTTTCACGGCTCGCAGTGGCTCGCGCTCGCGCTCGCGCTCCATCTGGCGCGGATGTTTTGGGACGGCGCATACGCGCGCAAGCCCGTCGGCTGGCTGGCGTCAATCGCGCTGCTGGCGCTCACGCTCACGAGTGGCGCGACCGGCTTCTCGCTCCCGTGGGACGCGCGCGCATTCTTCAGCACGCGCGTGCTGGCGGGGGTCGTGGGCGGCACGCCCGTCGTCGGCGAATGGTTTCGATTGTGGATTCTCGGCGGGACGGAAATAACAACGCTCACGCTTTCGCGTCTCTACGCGCTGCACGTATTTGTGTTGCCCGCGCTCGTCCTCGCGGTCGCCGTCGCCCGGCTCTTTATCTTCCGCGACGGGAAACTCGACGCGCCCGACACCCCCTCTGCTTCATCGACGCCCGCCAGAAACGACGAGACTTTTCGCACACCGGCGCGGGCGCAACTGGCGCGCAACGCCGTCGTCGTCGGAACCGTGTTTCTCGCGCTGTCGGTTTGCGCGACGCTGTTTCCCGCGCCGCTCG
>JBGTHJ010000065.1:0-5746 GCA_041746175.1 Pyrinomonadaceae bacterium | reverse complement strand
CCACCGCCGCCGCCTTCGGACGCGCACGCGAGCGCGCCCGTTCGCAGACGCGCGAGTTGCCGCGCCGCATCGTCGAGACAGATATTCAGAGTCAGCGGGTCGCAATCGACGAGCAGGGGAAAAGCACCCTGATATCGAACTACCTCGGCGGTCGCGGCGAAGGTCATCGTCGGAACCAGCACGACCTGTCCGGGTTGAAGACCGAGCGCGTCCAACGCCAGATGCAGCGCAGCGGTGCACGAGTTGACGGCGACCGCGTGACGCGCGCCGACTGCTGCCGCGAACTCTCGCTCAAAGCGACCGACCTTCGGCCCGGTCGTCAGCCACCCCGAACGCAAAGTGTCAACCACCTCTTCAATCTCGCGTTCGTCGAGGCGCGGGCGAAAGTATGGAACTTGAATACTCATGCGTCTGCTCTCCCCGGACGGTCGACGGCGGCGCATCCCGACTCTGTTTCGCGCGCGTTGCCGGTCGCGACCTCCAACGAATTTTGCCGCTTCCCCCACCGCCGCCAAAACTTGCACAACCCCACCAGAAAGCCAGCCCCATAGGAAAGATGGAGCGTCGCGTGCGCGATGAACACGAATGGGGTGAGACGTGCGTGTCGCTTTCGCGTCGCGAGGATTGACGCCAAGAGATTCGCTACCACGTACGGCGCAGAAACCACCAGGCACAGCCACCACGCGCCGTTGACGACCATCGACGCGGCGAGCGAGAGCGCCAGCCCGACGACGAACAGCGGCGGCGCAAGTTGCCTGAGGCTCATCTGCCGCGCGTGCTTTTGCATCACGCGCACCTTCCAGTAACCATACTGAAAATACTGGCGCCAGAGCCGGCGAAAAGAAGCCCGGCTGTAATAACGCGAGCGGATTTCGGGGGCGAGCAACAGCCGCCCGCCGCGTCGCCGCAAGCGATAGTTGTACTCGTCGTCCTGATTGCGAACCAACTCTTCATCGAATAGGCCGGCGCGCTCAACCGCGCGGCGCGTGTAGGCGGGAAAGGCCACCGTATCGACCAACATCCGCTTGTCCTTCACCGTCCGAAAGGCCGCGCCGCCGACGCCGAACCGCGAACTCATGGCGAGCGCAATCGCCCGCGCGACCGCTGTTTCGCCAATCGTCTCGATCGGTCCGCCAACGCCGTCGATTTCTTCAACGGTCAGACATTCGACGCAACGGCTCACATAGTCCGGCGCGATCTCACAATGTCCGTCAACCCGCACGATGATCTCGCCGACCGCCTCGCGCAACGCGATGTTCAAACCCGTCGAGACAATCCGCCCCGGGTTATCCAACAGACGCAGATTAGCGTGCTGCGACTGCAAGGCTCGGACAACCTCGCGCGTGCGGTCGGTCGATTGTCCGTCAACCACGATGATCTCCATGCGCTGCGACGGATAGTCTTGCGCGCAGACGGCGTTCAGAGCGCGCTCGATAAACGCGGCTTCGTTGCGTACCGGCATGATGAGTGTGACGAAAGGCTGCGCGCTCATCCCCACGCCTCCCCGACGCGCGCCCGTTCGGCGGCTGAAAGGTCGCAAACGACCAGACGAAACTTTCCGTTCGCGGCGCGCGGCACTTCCCTCACCTCTTCCAGCACGACCTCGATGTCGCCCATCCGTGCGCGCACCCCCTCGACGAGCGCCGCGCCCGCCTCCGGTGTCCACTCCGGCGCGGGCACGTAACGGACGCGGACGCGCCCCAACGTCTCTTGAATAATCTGCGCCTCGCGCAGTTGCAGGTGCGTCGCGTAAACCGCATCGACGCATCCGACGCGGCGCCCGTCCGCCGTGTAGAGCGCATCCTGCACGCGCCCCTCAATCGACGCGAGCACGGGCAGGCGGCGACCACAGCCGCACGCGCTCGGCGTCGTCTCATCCGGCAGCATCGCGCGGTCGCCGACGCGATAGCGCACGAGCGGCATGTCTTCGTTCAAGAGTCCGGTCGAGACCACCTCGCCGACGCTGCCTCGCGACGCCGCGCGACCATCCGCCGCCAGGATTTCAAACACGCCCGCCTCAGGCCACAGGTGCAAACGGTGCGCGTCGCATTCGCTCGCCGCCGCGACCGTCTCCGCCATGCCGTAGGTTTCACGCACCGGACACCCGAAGGCCGCCTCGATAGTCTCGCGCTGATGTTTGTAAACCGGCTCGGCGTTGGTCACGACGACCGACAATCGCCAGCCATCCTGTTTCCGTCGCAACGCCTCGCGCGCCAGGGCGTAAAGCGATGAGGGGTAGCCGAGCACGTACCTGACGCGATACTTGCGGAGCGCATCCAGATAGTGCGGGATGAGGTCGGGCGCGAGATGGTACGACGACATGTAGAGTTGCTTCATCCCCGCGTTCCAGACCCAGAACGGCGGACGCCGCGCCGCATGGGGTGCGACGAGTTGACCGCCGAGCATCGCCCAACGGTCGCGGCGCGTCACGCCGTACCAGACGCGCCAGCGCGCCTCACTGAGCGCGTACCACGCGCGCACCGTCGCGCGGCTCAACCAGAGGTCGAGCGACTTGCCGGTCGTGCCGCTCGTCTGATCGTGAATCATGCGCCGCACGTCGCAGTCGTCGGCGACAAACGCGCGCGGGTTTTCTCTCAACGAATCTTTATCCAGCGTCGGCCAGTTTTTCAGATACTCCCATGAAGTGCGGTCGCCGCGTCGCCTCCGCTCGCCCCACTGCTCACGATAAAAGGGGACGCGTGTCGCAGCCCGGTGCAGCACTCGCGAAAGCCGTTCGTTTTGCCAGTCGCGCAGCCGGTTCTCATCCCAACTTTCACGTTCGAGCGCGTCTTCGACCAGACGCTCGGTTTCCGCACCGTATCGCCACGCGCGCAATTGCAGCCCGCGCGCGGTGGCCGCCGCCGAACGCAACCATGCGGGCGAGCGATGATACAGATGCAAGAGACTAGCCTTCATGTTTCACTTTCCAAGCGGGGTTAGGATCAATTTTTGGTCAGATGCCCCCGGAGCGTTTGCTGCCAGCGATACGCCCGCTCGGCGCCGGTGCGGAGTTTCGCGAGCCACTCGTAGCGGCTCCACAAAAATTGACGTAGCGTTGTATCGGGCACGGCTCCGTACTTCAATTTGGCGTCGCCGCCGCCCGCCATGTCGAGCGTCACGCAGCCGCTCTCCATGCCCTTTTGCATCGCCGTCCACGTCAGCAATTCGATGGGACAAAACGAGCCGTAAACCGTCCGGTGCGCCCACCCCCAGAGATGCAATTCACGGCCTTCGATCATAAAGAGGCCGGTGGCGATGCGCGTGTCAACGGCGGGCAGACGAACGGAGAGCGCGAGCAGGTGACCGCCTTCGCGCAAATGACGGAAGCATTCGAGCACCCGTCGGCGCGTAAACGGGATGGCCTTACGGCGTCGCGTGAAGACCTCCTGCATCTGATCGTAAAATTCATCGACAAAGCTCTCGTCCTGTTCGACGTGCGCCGTGAGTCCGAGTTTGACGGCTTTGCGAAGTTGATTCCGCGTCTTCGACTTGATCTGACGCAGCGCGCGTTCCTCGTCGCCGGGAAAGAGCGGGACGCGGTGCGTCGAAGCTCTCCGGCATCTAAATCCGTACTCGCTCAAAGCGGCTTCGTCATCAAGCACCGCGCTCGTCATCTCGATGTGCTGGACGCCGTAACGCTCTTGCAAGAACGGCAGCAGCGCGCCGCAGATTTCAGATGCGTCGATGCGCGTCGGGTCGAAGACCGGCCCCATGCTTTCGGTCTGCCAGCCCGCGAGCGGCGAAGCGAAAACGCGCAACATGGCTTTGCGCACCAGCAACCCCGGCAGACATCCGACTACCTCGCCCCCGCGCTCATAAATCAGGAACATCGGACGCGCGCCGGAAACCTTTTCGAGATAATCGAGCCACGCCCGACGATGAAAGAGACGTTGACCATCGAAGCGTGTGACCAACTCGTCCCACCGCTCGACCTCGCGCGCCGTCGCCTCGCGCAACGCGACCTCCCGCCCGTCGCGGCGGGTCGTCAACTCAACTCCCGGATGTTCCGTTGAACCCCTCAACATTAATTCCACTCTGCTCGCATCATTTGACCAACCCAACGCGAGACGCGCTCTATGAAGTGCCGCCGACGAGTTTGCGCGCCAGCCACCTTGTCTCCAACCGCCGCAAATCGACGGCTGAGATGCTCCGCTCGACGGTCGTCGCGCCCGCGCGCAAGTAATCGAGCGCGGTCGAAACCGTCGGATACCAACCGCCCTGCGCCGCGATGTATTCAAGCCTTCTCCGGAACTCCGCATCGACCTTGCCGCCCGCCGCGAACCCCGCCGCGAAGTGTACGTAGGCGACACACAAACCGCCCCCGGCGACGAGCCGGTCTATTTTCTCGTAAGTGAAATTGTTCAGGAACCTCCGCAGGCTTGAGCCGTTGGCCGACGCGAACCAGTAGTTGACGTATGGCTTTGACGGATCGTGATAAGGCATTCGCGGGCACATCGCGAGCGTGTTCAAATCATCGAAAACGAAGTTGCGGACGTAACTGACGCGCTCGCGGCAGAGGTCGCCCCAGAACAGTTCGTCTCCTTCGTGGTGGCCGCGCGAGTTGTGTTCGTTGCGCCCGCGCGTGAGCGTGTTGTAGACCGCGCGCCGCCACCCCGCGAGCCGCGCCGCTCCCCAGTAAATATTCTCGTCGCAGCCGACGTGGTTGCAGTGGACGAGTCGCTCATCACCGAACAATTCGCGGAAACGATTCAGCCCGCTGCGGGTCAACTCTCGCGGGGAAGTAGACGGCGCGACGTTGTGCAGCCCAATCTGGAATCCTTTGCGTTTGAGCGTCAACACCCATTCGAGATAATCGCGATCCTCACACGTCGCGCCCGCGTTGGTCGGCTCGCCCGCGCCCCGAAACATCCAGACGGATTTGGTCGCCCGTAGTCCGAGCGAGTCGAGCAGGTCGTAAACCGGCGCGGTGTTCTCGCGTGTCGCCCAATCGGTATCGTCGAAAAACGTCAGAGCGAACCGGCGACCGTCAGGCCAGCCGGTTCGGGTAAGCGCGTTCGTCACCCTCTTCGCGCCCCGCCCGCCGCCGCCGTTGTCCGTAGCAATTCCTCCCACTGCGGCATGATGAGCGACCAGTCAAACTGTTCGGCCTTCCGGCGCGCGTTGCGCGACAGACTCTCGGCGTGTGCCGGGTCGTTGATGATTCGACGCACGGCATCGGCCATCGCTTCTGCGTCGGCGGGCGGGACGAGTGCGGCGTCGATGCCTTCGTCGAGCAGGTACGGCACGCCGCCGACGTTGGTGCTCACGACGCACATGCCGCACGCCAACGCTTCGAGCACGCTGACCGGCGTGTTATCAACGTCGGTCGTGTTGAGAAAAATGTCGCCCTGTTGCAGACAGCCCGGCACGTCGCGTTTGTTTACGCCGCCGGCGTAACTTATCCGCCCGGCGACGCCCAACTCATTCGCCACAGCTTGCGTCCGCTGCAAGCTGCCGTCGCCCTTGTCTCTCCCGACCATTACGAGGCTGATGTCGGGAAACTCTTCCGAGAGTCGCGCCAGCACGCGCGGCGCGAGGGTCGGACGATAGATTTTGTGAAACGAACGCAGCCAAACCATGCGCGGGCGCGCCACGCGCCGCAGCCGGAATTCGTAGGCGTCGAGATTGATCGGGTTCGGCAACAAAACAAGGTCTTCGTGAAACGGGCGCATCCTTTCGCGCAGGTAGTTTGACGGCGCGGCGACCACCGCCGCGCGCCCCAGACACGCGCCGACCCGCCGCGCCC
>JBGTHJ010000064.1:0-1688 GCA_041746175.1 Pyrinomonadaceae bacterium | reverse complement strand
CGGGGCGGTGGTCATCGCGGCCACCGCGCCGGGTCTGCTCACCGCAGGCGGCGACGGCACGGGCGCGCTCATCGCGCTCAACGCCGCGACGTACCGCAGCAGCACGTTCGCCGTCACCACCCCCGAATCGCTCACTTCCGACAAGCGCACGCGGCTGATGCTTTTCGCGACGGGCATCGCGGGCGCGGTCAACGTCGATTTGAGCAACGATGTGCGCGCGGGTGGGGTTGCTTACGTGAACCTCGCCGAATCAATCGCGGTCGAAGCGCGCACCGCCGACGGACGCACCTTCTGGCTGCCCGTCGAATACGCGGGACGGCAGGGACGTTTCGCGGGCGTCGATCAGATCACGGTCAGGCTCGTCCCCGATTTACAAAACGCCGGACGCGTCGATTTGACGATCAAGGTCGGCGGGCAATCCAGCAACACGGCCAGCATCGTGGTGCGGTAAACCGCGCACGGACTTGTTCGGAATGCGGGTTGGGGATCGAGAGTCGAAGGCAACCGGCTTTTCATCCGCAACCCGCGTCCCGAAAAAAAAATTGAGTTGCCCGTTGGACGGCGGCTAGGTTAATCTTGAGGCGGCGTGCTTCTCCGGGTGGGGCAACCGGCGTGGTGGAAGTCGTCAGATGCCCGCCCGCGTGCCACGATACGAAACCAGAAGCGCCAACCTCCTTCCGCCAATCGCCAGTCTATCGGTAACAGCACATGGATCATTTTGTCGTGCGGAATATCTGGAAACCGCTGCTCATCGCGGCGGCGCTTGGCTTCCTCTACGCGAGCGTGCTGGCGCGGCTCGGCCAGTTCTGGTGGGAGGATGAAAACTATTCGCACGGGCTGCTCATCCCGCTCATCATCGGCTACATGCTGTGGACGGAGCGCGAGCGTCTGGCGATGACGGTGTGGCGTCCTTCGACGGCGTGGGGCGGCTTCGTCGTCGCGTGCGCGCTGATTGCGTTGTGGCTCGGCACGGCGGGCGCGGAACTCTACGTCCAGCGAATGTCGCTGGTGTTGATGCTGGCGGGCGTGGCGGTTTACTTCTGGGGCTTCGCGGCGTTGCGTCTCGCGCTCGTGCCGTTCGTGTTGCTGGTGCTGGCGATCCCGATTCCGGCGATTATTTTTAACAAGGTCGCGTTCCCGTTGCAGCTCTTCGCGTCGCGGTGCGCGGTGTGGGCGATGCGGCAGTTGGACATCCCCGTCCTGCGCGACGGCAACGTCATCGAGTTGAAGCCGCTCAATTCGGTGTTGACGAAAAAGCTCGAAGTGGTCGAAGCCTGTAGCGGTATCCGTTCGCTGATGACGCTGGTTACGCTCGCGGTCGTGTTCGCTTACTTCACGACGCCGGAGCGTGACGGCGGCGACGGTAATAGCGGTGATAGTGGTAGTGGCGGCGGCGGCATTCGCCCGTTCTGGCGACGTTGGGGATTCTGGCGGGCTGTAGTGATTGTGCTCTCGGCGGTTCCGATTGCGATTGTGACCAACGCGGCGCGCGTCAGCGGCACGGGGATTTTGTCGCACTACTACGGCACGGAAGTGGCGGATGGATTTTTTCATTCGTTCTCGGGGTGGGTGGTTTACGTCGTCGCCTTTCTGTTACTCTTTGGAGTCGGCTGGCTGCTCGACCGCATCGCGCGCGGCGGCGGCGACAGCAACGGCGGTGGTCGCGGCGGCAATGTCGCGCCGGTCGT
>JBGTHJ010000063.1:0-26717 GCA_041746175.1 Pyrinomonadaceae bacterium | reverse complement strand
TCTGACGCGCGGGGACGCCCGCATCGACTTCGGCGCGCGCGTCGCTCACGACGATGAACGTCTGCCGCGTCTGGCGCGCGATTTGGCCGACGAATTGTTGGAAGAGGCGGCGGGACAGGAAATCATCATCGCCGCGCTCGTCGAGCAGACGCTCGTCCAACTCCTGCGTCGCCACACGAACATCCGCAGCACGACCGAGCTTGAGATGTCGCGCGCCGGAGTGGTTGATCGTCGCATCCGCCGCGCCGTCGAACTGATGCACGCGCACATGGATCGCGAACTCCCGCTCGAAGTGATTGCCGCCGCCGCCTATCTCTCTCCATTTCACTTCGCCCGACTCTTCAAGAAACTGACCGGCGCCTCGCCCCACGCCTATCTCGCCAACCTCCGCGCCGCACGCGCCCAAACCTTGCTCGCCGAAACCGACCTCTCGATTACCGAAATCGGCGCACGTGTCGGCTATGCCAGTTCGAGCCACTTTGCCAAAGCCTTCCGCCACGCCACCGGACTCTCACCCCGCGCCTTCCGTGCCGCGCTCGTCCTTCGCTGAATTTCGACGCTTACAGCAATCCGCCGCTGCTATTGGGCAAGATATGACAAGACGCCGCGCGCCGCCGCCACGTATCATCGCTCATCAAATTTTCGGGAGGAATAGAAATCATGGCGGTTGAAAAAGGGACGGAGATAGCTCCGGCGGACGGGCGTTTAGGCGTGCTACTCGTCGGATTGGGCGCGGTCAGCACAACCTTCATCGCGGGCGTCGAAGCCATCAAGCAGGGATTGGCCGACCCCGTCGGCAGCCTGACGCAGATGGGCACCATCCGTCTCGGCAAGCGGACGGAGAATCGCTCGCCGCTCATCAAGAATTTCGTGCCGCTGGCGAGTCTGGAAAACCTCGTCTTCGGCGCGTGGGACATCTTCGAGGATTCAGCCTACGAAGCCGCGATGCACGCCGGGGTGCTCGAAAAAGAGTTGCTCGCGCAACTGAAAAAGCCGCTCCAAAAGATCAAGCCGATGAGCGCCGTCTTCGACCAGCACTACGTCAAACGTCTGAACGGCACAAACGTTAAAACCGGCGCGAACAAATACGAACTCGCCGAACAGTTGATCGACGAAATCGCCGAGTTCAAACGCAGGAATAAATGCAAGCGGCTCGTCATGGTCTGGGCAGCTTCGACCGAAATTTTCCTGAAGCCGCACGCCGTCCACAAAACGCTGCAATCTTTCGAGCAGGCGATGCGCGACAACCACAAACAGATTGCGCCCTCGATGATTTACGCCTACGCCGCGCTCAAGTCGGGCGTGCCCTTCGCCAACGGCGCGCCGAATCTGACGGTTGACCTCCCCGCCCTGCGCGAACTCGCCAACCAGCACAACGTCGCGGTTTGCGGCAAAGATTTCAAGACCGGACAGACCTTGATGAAGACCATCATCGCGCCCGGTTTGAAGTCGCGTATGCTCGGACTTCACGGCTGGTACTCGACCAACATCCTCGGCAATCGCGACGGCGAAGTCCTCGATGACCCCGAGTCCTTCAAGACCAAAGAAGAGTCGAAACTCTCCGTGCTCGAATACATCCTTCAGCCCGAAGTTTATCCGAAACTTTATAAAGACTTCTCGCACGTCGTCCGTATCAACTACTATCCCCCGCGCGGCGACAACAAAGAGGGGTGGGACAACATCGACATCTTCGGCTGGCTCGGCTATCCGATGCAGATAAAGATCGACTTCCTCTGCCGCGACTCGATACTCGCCGCGCCCATCGTGCTCGACCTCGCGCTCTTTCTCGATCTCGCGCAACGCGCGGGCATGAAGGGCGTACAGGAATGGCTCTCGTTTTACTTCAAATCGCCGATGACCGCGCCCGAACTTTACCCCGAACACGACATCTTTATTCAGCTGATGAAACTCAAAAACACGCTCCGACACCTTCGGGGCGAAGACCTCATCACGCACCTCGGCCTTGAGTACTACGACTAGAACACGGACTACGGGATCGGCATCGCTCCCGAATCGTCATGCCGTGATGCAAAGAAAAGAAACACCGAAGGCGCAGAGAGCAGTCCCCTCTGCGCCTTCATTTCACCCTTCGCGCCTTTGCGCGAAACCTCTGCGTAATTCTCTCTCAAGCCGCTTATCACGGGGTCGCACCGCAGTTACTGCCGCACACCCAAACAAGGGTGACGCTTTACTGCGTTTTCTCATCCAACCACGACGTTTACGTGCAACGATGGACTCGACGCTTCAATAGCATCCCTCCCAAACAACAATAAGTGTCAATCTTTCCTTGCCGCAAAATGTCACCAAAATATTTTTTTTGCTTCGTTTGATGTTCGATAAAAAAAAGCGTGTTCTCATACATTTTGTGATGACAAAAGCAGCGATGTCGTATATATAGTGGTTTCGATACTACCCTGCGGTTGTGCGAGTCGCCGACGATCCATCGAACCCGCGCCGCCCACCGCGCATCAAAAATATTAGCGGTTCGCTCTTTGCATGGAACTAGGTGGGTGCGGCCATGAGAAAGGCCGGAGTCGTCACACGCGGCGATTATTACCGGCATCTTTCTCAGAGAGGCTAAGCACCGTGCCTGAAAATTCCTGCGAGGAGGACGGCCATGTTAGCAATGATGGAAAAAGAAATTACGACAACCGAAACGGTCTTCCTTGACCCCGACCAAAAGAGTCCGCGCGCCCAAGAGTTTGAAGAGAAACTCAGCACGCGCATCGTTGGGCAGGAGCGCGCGGTGCGTCGCATGAGCGGCCTCTACCAGATTTTTCTCGCGGGTATGAATCCCTTGAACCGTCCCGTCGGCACGATGTTGTTTCTCGGTCCGACCGGCTCCGGCAAAACGCGCGTGGTTGAAGCCGCCGCCGAGGTTCTCTTTGGAGACCCCGGCGCAGTCATCAAAATCGACTGCGCGGAGTTTCAACATTCGCACGAAATCGCCAAGCTCATCGGTTCGCCTCCGGGCTATCTCGGCCACCGCGAAACATCGCCGATGCTGACGCAGGAGAATCTCGACCGATACCATACCGATGACACCAAGCTTTCGCTCGTCCTCTTCGACGAGATCGAAAAGGCTTCGGATTCGCTATGGCAACTGCTGCTTGGCATCCTCGACAAAGCGACGCTCACGCTCGGCGATAACCGCCGTGTCGATTTCTCGCGCACGATGGTAATTATGACCTCGAACCTCGGCGCGCGTGAGATGTCGGAACTGATTTCGGGCGGCATCGGCTTCGCTCCCGGCAAAGGCGCGAAGAATCCGAACGACACCGAAGTCGATCAAAAAATTTACCGCACGGCGGTCGAAGCGGCGCGGCGCAAGTTTTCGCCGGAGTTCATGAACCGCATCGACAAGGTAGTCGTCTTCCGCAGTTTGAAAGAGCATCATCTCCGTCAGATTCTCGAACTCGAACTCGCCTCCGTCCAAGATCGCATCATGCGTTCGGCGGGGACCAAGTTCGTCTTCCAGTGTTCCGACACGGCGAAGGACATGCTGCTACAGGAAGGCATCGACTTCAAATACGGCGCGCGCCACCTGAAGCGAGCCATCGAGCGATTCCTCGTCTATCCGCTATCGAATCTAGTGGCGACCGAGCAGGTTGGACTAGGCGACCTCGTCTATGTCGATCTCAGCGACCAGAGCAAAAAGCTTGTCTTCTCGAAGCGTTCCGGGGGCGCGCTCATCAGCGAGCCTTCCGAGTTTGAAGAAGAAGTCGAGAAACCGGCGGCCAAGTCGGGCGGCGTCGGCGTCCCGCTTCCGCAAGCGAAAGTTGCACGCAAGACTCACGGGCGCGGCGAAAATAGCGAAAGCTAAAATCAGACCTGCGCGAGAAGATGCCTGCCGTGTCGGAGTGATTTCCGACACGGCATTTTTATGACTATCGAATAGTCGGATTCGGCTGGCGCGGAGTTTATGCCGGACGCGGTGGGGTTGTCGGGTCGAGTTTGCGCAGCGCCTCGTATGCGCTACGCGAGAGATATGGATCGCGCGCGATGAGCGCAGAGCGCAACGCGGGAATCGCCGATGCATCGCCGATGAAACCGAGAGAACGTGCCGCCTCGCGACGCACATCGTCTGCCGTTCGCTCATCGGAGAGCGCGGCGACGAGCGCAGGCACGGCGTTACGGCTACCGATTTGTCCGAGCGAACGTGCCGCCGCGCGTTGTACAAACTCATTATTCTCTGCTCGGCGTCTGGTCGTGCGCCGTGGGAAACCGGGGGCGCGGCGGACGATCGTTTCCGCCAGCGCGTGCACGGCGGACTGATCGCCAATCTCGCCCAAAGCGACTGCCGCCGCGCCGCGCACTCCCGCTTCACGGTCGCGGTCGAGAGCGTTGACGAGCGCGGTCACAGCCTTCGGATTGCCGGTCTCGCCGAGTGCATAAGCTATTTCGCGCCGCACGAACTCGTCGCGGTCGGCGAGCAGCGGGATGAGCAGCGAGGCGGACTCGCCCGGAGAAAGAGACAGAATTGCCCGCGCCGCCGTCGCACGTACAAGCGCATCGCTATCGGCGAGCGCCACGGCGGCAACGCGCGAACTTTCCGGACGCGCCAGCGCGCCGAGACGCAACACGGCATCGCGTCGCGCTTCCGCATCCGCAGAGGCGAGGCGTTCGCGCTCAACCTGGATTTTGCGTTGGAGCGGAGTGAGTGTAGAGGATGGCGTCAGTCCGGAACCTGTAGCGTCTTGACAGCGGGTACTAGAAGGAGCCGCGAGCAACGAGCAGAACAAAGCGAACGCGCCCACGACGGTCAACCGCCACGTGGCGGAAAATAGATGGGTGGGATGCAACGCTTTTGATTTTCGGCGGGTCATACGCGCGACGGGATGGTTGCCGCCGCGCGTCGTTCGGCACGGCGTCTGACCGTCTCCCACTCGAACGCCTGACGCGCGCGCAGGTTCTCGCGCGCCTCGGCCAACAACGCGACCAACTCGTCTTCCCACAATCCGGGGAGCGTGGTGGCGCGGCGCATGGATTCCATGATCGAGATGTATTCGAGGACTTCCCTGACTTCCGATTCGTTCAGGGAGTCGAGTTTGAGGGCGAGGCGCTGGCGTTCTGTGATTCGCTTGGCCATTGTGCGGCTCCTCTTCCGGCGAAGCCGAGCGACCAAGCGCAATCAACTCAAAGCGGAGTTGCGAAGCGATGTTGGAAAGGCCGTCGGCGATTAGTGTACGGCGCGACGAGCGCGCACGCTCTTGTGATTTTCACCTGAGTCTTAAAAGTCTCTGGAATCTGTGAACTCTGCGTCGTCTGCGGTTAGCGCGTGCGGGGTAATCCGCTCCCCAAGTCGCCGTCGATACGCGACGTAAAACGAGGACGGCAAATCGCGCCGAAGCCCGTCAAATTTCGACACCGCACCCGACGCTCTCATCAATCCAGGTTGTTCGCGCTTTTGCTTGGGCGACTTTCCGTGTGTCGCACCGCCCGCAATATACACGAGACGCACGGGCGGCGCAAGAGCATCTTTGGACGCAATTCAGGCGCTTTTCGGCGTGAAAGTAATGACGAGTGCGCGGCTGTCGTCAGTCGATTTTAGAGGCGACGGTGTGCATGGTATCGACGATGAGAACGGCGATGGGCGGGTAAAAGAACAAGTCCGGACGCACTTGCTGGCCGAAGAGATAGGGGATGTCGTTGAAGAGTAGAATGCTGTTGGCGTGCGAGCCGAGATAGAGTCCGGCGGCTAGGCTGATGGCGTAGCCGGAAAGCAGAAAGGCGGAGGCCGTGAACCGCGTGAACGGCTTATTCGGCTTCTCATCCTCACCGATAATCGTTTCTTGGATCAGATTCGGTCGATACGTGTAGTGCTCGAAGCTGGCGCGCAAACGGCTGAACAGATGCCAGAGTCCGATGAGAAATAGCGTGACCATGATGGCGCGCCCGACGCTATCGAAGGTGTGCCAGAGGCGGGGCTTGAGGAGTGCGACGATGAAGGTCGAGAGAAAAAGCGTGACGGTCGTGAAGACGGCCTGCGTGCGGACAAACGACTCGCGCCGCTCCGACTCGATCCAACGGTCAACCGCGCGATCCCAACGCGCCTGCACCGCCATGCGTCGTATACGCTGCGCGTGTGGGTTGTCCGAATGGAGCACAGACCCGCTGGCGTGACTCAAGATGCGCTCGCGTTGAGCATCGTAGTGGGCGCGTTCCTGCTGGTCGCCGAGCGTCCGGTAGGCGAGCGCGATGAGCGCGAATTCTTGCGCCGCGTGGTCTGAACCGCCATTGACATCCGGGTGTCTTTGGCGCGCAAGTCGCCTGTAAGCCGATTTTATTTCGGCCTTCGTCGCCGTCCGTTTGACGCCTAAAATTTTGTAGTAATCAACCACCGTGCTTTTTCAGAAACCCCACAAAAGCCAACGATGGAACGCTAGAAGATGTCGCTCCGGTACGCAAAAAAGCCGCGACCACGCCGCCCACTATAGCATTTTTTGACGCATTCGTCCTATTACGGTTTGAGGGTTAAGGTCAAGGTGGTAGAGGGATGAATGATAAGCTGTGAGGAGAGCCACATCAGGTGCGGTGCTTGACCCCGGGCGGCCACCGAGGGGGGCGAGGACATCGTATAGTGGTGACCGCACCTGTTGGCTCATCAGATACCAAAGCAACACTTATGCCAGTTTAGCTGCTGTGACTATTTGGGGAAATTTCAGGCATTTTGGTGTTAAATTTAGTTATCATCAGAAGCATGTCGCCCTGTAACTGTCCACAAAAGTGGAAGCGCCTGTCCACTTTTGTGGACATCGAAGTCGTAGATGTCCGGCTCGTCCGGCTCGGATGAACAAACGCAATGAGTAACAATGGCGAGCCTGCACGACAAAAATCGGCGTGAGCAACACCGTCATCAAGTTGGCTTCGATATAAAAAAGCAGGATAAAAAAAGAGGCGAGTCGGATGCTTCCAACTCGCCTGCGCTTTGTGTGTTTGCACGCGCCTGACCGAATGTTTCGGGTTGACTATTTTGAGGCTTCGCCCGCCGCTGTACGGGCGGCGCGTTCGATGAAATTGACGAGCGTGCGGACGGCGATTCCGGTCGGGCCTTTGCAGCGAAAGGGCTTGGCTTCGTCGCCCCATGCGGTGCCTGCGATGTCGAGATGCGCCCACGAAACGCCATCAGCGAACTCTTTGAGAAAAGCGGCGGCGGTGATGGTTCCGGCCTTGCGCCCGCCGACGTTTTTGATATCGGCGATGTCGGATTTGATTTGCTTCGTATACTCTTTATCGAGCGGTAGTTGCCAGAATTTTTCGCCGACCTCGTGGCCTGATTCGATGAATTCATCGATCAACTTCTGGTCTGTCCCCATGATGCCCGTGTTGACATCGCCGAGCGCGATGGAGACCGCGCCGGTCAGCGTCGCGAGGTCGATGATACGGGTCGCGCCGAGCTTTTTGGCGTAGGCGATGCCGTCGGCGAGAATCAGACGGCCTTCGGCATCGGTGTTGATGACTTCGATCGTCTTGCCGGTCATGGCGCGGACAACGTCACCGGGTTTGGTGGCTTTGCCTGACGGCATGTTCTCGGTCGAAGGCACGACGGCGAGCACCGGAATCGACGGTTTCAACTGCGCGATGGCGCGCATCACGCCGAGCACGGTAGCGCCGCCCGACATGTCATACTTCATCAGTTCCATGTTCTCACCGGGCTTGAGCGAGATTCCGCCCGTGTCAAACGTGATGCCCTTGCCGACGAGCGCGAGCAGTTCGCCGTCAGCCCCCACCCCGCCGCCTTCGGGCGTATACTTCAAGACCATCAACTTGGGCGGCTCGTCCGACCCGCGCGCGACGCTCAAGAATGCGCCCATCCCTTCGGCTTCGGCGCGGTCACGGTCGAGCACATCGATTTCGAGACCGAACTCGTTGGCTATCGACTGCGCGCGTTCAGCCATGATGGTCGGCGTCATGTACGCGCCGGGTTCGTTGGAGAGGTCGCGCGCAAAATTGACCGCTTCGCCGACGATGCGCCCGCGCTCCGCGCCGCGCTTGAGAGCACCGGCTTCCGCGCCTTCCGCGCTGATGATGAGACGTTCAATCGCGCGTTCTTCTTTATCGACGGTGCGATATTTATCCAACTCGAACAGCGCGATGACCGCACCCTGCACCGCCACTTGCGCAACGAGTCCGGCATCGTCGCTCGTCGAGCGTGCGACAATGCCGACGCTTTTGACGTTGCGTGCGCGCAGCGCGCGGGCGGCGGTTCCAGCCATCTGCGAGATTTGTGCGGGCTTGTAATTTTCGCGCTCGCCGACGCCGACGAGCAACAGGCGGTTCGCTTTCATCCCGCCCTTCGCCCCGCCGAGATGGACGTAAACCGTCTCACCCTCTTTGCCTTTGAGTTCTCCGGATTCGATGGCGGAGCGGATGATGCCGCCCGTCGCCTCGTCAAGCTCCTTTAGAAAACCTTCGTCGGCCTTTTCATCCAAAAAGATGGCGACGGCCAAAGCCTGCACGTCTGCATCGCCGCCGCGCCCATTACTGGTTTGAATATCCATAATTACTTTGTCTCCTGAATCAACGATTGCGCTCTTTTAGTTGGGCGCGCGTCTCGCGCTCAACCGTGCGGCGCATTTCGGTCTCTCGCTTGTCATAAAGCTTTTTACCACGCGCGACGCCGATTTCAAATTTGACGCGGCCACCCTTCAGATAAACTCTCGTCACGACGAGCGTCATCCCCTTGATCGTGGTCGCCTCTTCCAGACGGTCGATCTCGCGCCGGTGCAGAAGGAGTTTACGCGTCCGCACGGGTTCGTGATTTTCCCGGTTGCCATGAGAATAATGCGAAATGTGCGCATTGAACAACCACGCCTCGCCATCGCGCACCGCGACGTAAGACTCCTTCAACTGGATTTGGCCGTTGCGTACGCTCTTGACCTCGGTGCCCGTGAGCATGATTCCGGCTTCGTACTTATCCAGCACGTGATATTCGTGGAACGCCGCGCGATTTGAAACGACCACCTTTTCGCCTGAATTTTCCGCCATTCTACTCCTCTTCGGACACGCGCGACTTACGAGCCGGACACGACTGCCACCGTCTTCATCGACGACGACGGCATGATTTCTTCGCTTGCAAAAGTCTCGCGCCCGTCGACCGTGTAAAGCGTCGTGCGCTGGACGGGACGAAAGCCTTCGCGTTCGATGCGCGCACGGAGTTCGGACGCCGCGACGTACGAGCCGAAATTCGCGCCCGCCGCGCTCGTGATCTTCTCTTCGATGAGCGTGCCGCCGAGGTCGTCCGCGCCGCAATGCAATGAAGCGACCGCTTCATCAAGCCCCCGCTTGACCCACGCGACAGCCTGGATGTGCGGCAACTCGTCGCCGAAGACGAGTCGCGAGACGGCGACCGTGTTCAAGGTCTCGCGCGCCTCCGGGCTTTGCAGCCCGCGTTTGATCGCGATGGGCGCACGCGCCGCGACGAACGGCAGTTGAATAAATTCCGTAAAGCCGCGCGTGCGGCGTTGCACGGCGAGCAGTCGCAGGAGGTGCGCCGCGCGCTGCTCGATTGTTTCGATGTGACCGTACATCATCGTCGCCGTCGTCGGCACGCCCGCGCGGTGTGCGGTCTCGACGATCTCGCACCAGTCGTCGCTCATCACCTTTTCGGCGCAGAGCCGTCGTCGCACATCATCGACCAGAATCTCCGCCGCCGTCCCCGGCATCGACCCCAATCCCGCATCGCGCAGACGCTCGATGATGCGCGCGTACGAGTCGCCGGTGCGTTCGTGCAGGAACGCAATCTCTTCGGGCGAGAAGGCGTGGATGTGGATTGTCGGAAAGGCGCGTTTTATTTCTGTAACGAGCGTGTAATAAAAGTCTACGGGCGTGCTCAGATCGAGACCACCTTGGATCGTCACTTCGGTGATGCCGTAGGAAAGACGCCGCGCGATGTGTTCGAGACACTGTGCGAGCGTCAAGCGGTAAGCGTCGGCGTCGCCATCGTCGCGACGGAAGTTGCAAAAGCCGCAATGCTGGACGCAGACGTTCGTCCAGTTCAAATTCAAATTGACGACGTAGGTCACGCGCGCGCCCCACAGACCGCGCTTCAACTCGTCCGCCGCCGCGTAGATTTCGCGGCGCGCTCCCTCGTCGCGCGTCGCGAGCAGCGCGGCGATTTCCTGTTGCGAGACGCCATCCCTGCGTCTGCATTTCTCGACGATGCGATTGACTTCGTTCACCGACTGATTCCCTCGAACTCTCCGCGCAGCGGTCGCGCCATCAACTCGTCGGCGGCATCACGCGCGCTCTTGCCTTCGTACAATACCGCGTTGACTTCGTTTGTAATCGGCATCTCGACGCCGAGACGCGCGGCGAGGAGTTTGACGGCGCGCGTCGTGCGGACGCCTTCGGCGACTTCCTTCATCTCGCCGAGCACGTCGGCGAGCGCGCGCCCCTGCCCCAACTCCAGCCCGACGTGGCGATTACGCGACAGGCTGCCCGTACAGGTCAAAACCAAATCACCCAGGCCCGCAAGCCCCATCAACGTCTCGACCTGTGCGCCGTCGGCGAGCGCGAGCCGCGTCATTTCCGCCAGCCCGCGCGTAATAAGCGCGGCGACGCTGTTCATTCCCAATCCCAACCCCGCGACGATTCCGGCGGCCAAAGCCATCACGTTCTTGACCGCGCCGCCGAGTTCCGTCCCCGTCACGTCGTTGTTCGTATAGATGCGGAAGTTTTGCACGCCGAGCGCGGTCTGCACGGTTTGACTATCGACCGCATCGAGGCTTGCGGCGACGACCGCCGTCGGATGTCCCGACGCGGCTTCCAGCGCGAATGACGGCCCCGACAAACACACGAAGCGCGGCACAAAGTCGTCGCGCAAAACATCACACACAACCTCGGAGATACGCTTGCCCGACTCGATCTCGATGCCCTTCGTCGCGCTCACAAAAATCATGCGCGGCTCAAGATGAGAGCGCACGCCCGCGAGCATTTCGCGCGTCGCGTGCGACGGCGCGGCGAGGATCACAACCTCCGCACCGCGCAATGCTTCGCCCGCGTCGCCGGTCGCGCCGACGCTCTCCGGCAAAACGTGCGCCGCGAAATAAACGGCGTTCACGCGCTCGCGTCTCACCGACTCGACGACCTCCGCGTTCCGCGACCACAGACGCACCTCATGCCCCGCGCGCCCCGCCAAGCTGCTCAACGCCGTCCCCCAACTTCCCGCCCCCATCACCGCGATATTCATACAGCGGGTATTAGATATCCGAGGTCAGGTGTGGATTTTTCTGTTTTGACTGTCATCTCGCCTCTAGCCTCCGAGACCTCTATAGTTTGAGTTTGTTCTCCGTGCCGCCGCGCAGTCTGTTGATGTTGGCACGGTGCATGAAGATGATGAGCGCGCCGCACGTCGCCGCGAGGAAGATGAGCGGCACGGTGTTCGTGACATCATCCGCCGGCGTTCCGTCAGGCGCGGCGTTGCGACTCCAGAACCACATGGCAAACGGCATCGAAGCCGTAGCGACAAGCGATCCGAGCGAAACATAGCGCGTCTTCCAAACGACGAGCAGAAACAGCGCGACGGCGGAGGCGACCGCCAGCGGCGACAGCGTCGCAAAAATTCCAAGCCCGGTGGCAACTCCCTTGCCGCCACGAAAACCGAGCCACACCGGAAAGATGTGGCCGAGCAGCGCGGCGAGCGCGGCAGCGGCCAGCCACCAGTCACCACCGCTCGCGTCGGCGGCCAGTAAGCGGCGCGCGAGCAGCACGGCGGCCACACCCTTCAAAGCATCGAGCGCGAGCGTCAAGATGCCCGCCCACTTGCCCGCGCGTCGCGTGACGTTGGTCGCGCCCGTCCCACCCGACCCCGACGCGCGCACGTCCGCGCCTTTCGTCAGACGCACAATCACGTATCCGAAAGGAATCGAACCCAACAGATACGCCATCAAAACGACGACCGACGGATGCATTCGGGGAACTCCGCGCGCGACAAGCTTTGAGTAACGACGTTGACTATAACAAGCCTGTCAAAGCCCGACAAGGAAGCGACGAAAAGCAGATGTCAGATTCGGTCTTTCACCTGATGCTTGACCTCCAACCTCCGCATTTAGATGAGTCGTCGGCGCAGGAGGTCGAGGGCGGCCTGCGAGGAACGCCAGCGTATAAGGTGGCGGTCGCCGGGGATCATGAGTTTGCGGTGCTCTGTGTGCGCGTCGTCGGCGAGCGCGATGTAGACGAGTCCGACGGGTTTGTCGTCGCTGCCGCCGCCGGGTCCCGCGACGCCCGTGAGGGAGAGCGCGAAGTCGGTCTGCGCGCGTTCGCGTGCGCCTTCGGCCATCGCTTCGGCGACGGGCGCGCTGACCGCGCCGTGTTCGGCGATCAAATCCGACGGCACGCCGAGCAGACGCACCTTTGCTTCGTTCGAGTAGGCGACGATGCCTTCCCGGAAATAGCTCGACGACCCGGCGACTTCCGTCAGTCGTTGGGCGACGAGTCCGCCCGTGCAGCTTTCAGCGACGGCGAGCGTGAAGCCGCCCACGGCCAGACGCAAGCCGACAACCTCCTCCATCGTCTCGCCGCGAAAAGCGAAAATCGAGTCGCCGAGACGCTCTTCGATCTGACCCGCCAAACCGTCGAGCAGCAGTTCGGCTTCCTGCGCGGTCGCACCTTGCGCCGTCAGGTGCAGTTCGATTTCGCTCTGGTTGAAAAGGATCGTCGTCTGCGGATTTTTGTATTGCAGGTAGACCGGCGCGATGCGTTCGTCGACCGCCGATTCGCCCAGCCCCGTCACTCTCAGCACGCGACGCACGACCCGCAGGTTGCCCGCCTTCGCCGTCAGTTTCGGCAGCGCCATTGACTCGAACATCGGACGCATCTCGCGCGGCGGCCCCGGCAACAGGACGACGGCGCGGCCCTCGTGTTCGATGTACATGCCGGGGGCGGTGCCGCGCGGGTTGTCGAGAACTTCCGCGCCTTCGAGCACCATCGCCTGTCGCGAGTTGATCTCCGGCATCTTGCGACCCATGCCGTTGAACTTTTCGCGGATGCTCTCTAAAACACTGTCCTCGAACAACAGCCGGCGACCGAGCGCACGCGACGCGATTTTGCGCGTGATGTCATCTTCGGTCGGCCCCAGCCCCCCCGTCATAATCACGATGCGCGAGCGTCGGAGCGCGTCGCGGATGGTTTCTTCGAGCCGCGCATCGTCGTCGCCGACAACCGTTTTGAGTTTGACCTCGACGCCGATGCCGTTGAGCTTTTCGGTCAGCCAGAGACTATTCGTGTCCGTCCGATCCGGCGTCAGTAGTTCCGAACCGATAGCGATGATTTCAGCAGTCAACATAGATTTTTCAAAGCGAAGGGGAAAAGGTTGAAAGGGAAAGCGTGTCGAAGGAGAGAGCGAATACGAGTTGTATACCTATCTTTGTGCCGCGCCTCTTTCGACTCTTTCGCCCTTGAATGTTTATGACGCGGCGTCGGCGACGCCGAAAACTTTCACCTCGCGCACCCACATCACGAACGGGCGATTCTTCGGGCCGTGCTGCGCGGGTTGGAGGATACGCAGCCGCGCGGTCGTCTCCGGCGCAAACTCGAAGGCGGTGCGGTCGTAATCGTTGTCGCCGGGTTCGAGCACCGAAAAGGTTTGCCACTGCCCCTGCGCATCAGGCTTCTGCAACTCGACGCGCCGCGACGGGACGAAGCGGTCGCGGTCGTAGCCCCAGTAAATATAGACGGCGGCGATGCGCGCCGGGCGATCAAACGCCAGTTCGATCCAGTGCGGTGCGGGCGTCTCGGCGGAAGCCCAGTTGCCACGATTGTAACGCGCGGCGGCGATGCGGCGGACATCGACAACGCCGTCCGTCAGAGGCTGCTCGTTGTAGCCGCTGAAATTTGAATCGACGGTGACGCGCGCCGCTGCGAGTTCGACGAGCGCGGAGGTTGGAACGGGCGACGGAACGGGCGTCGCGCCCGCCGACGCGACTACTTCGAGCGGAGACGGCTCCGGCGCCGCGTCCTCGACGGTTCTCCCGCGCAGGTAATACCCCCCGACCATGACCCCCAAAGCCGCGAGCAGAATTAGCGAGACTCCCATCCACCGGCGCCCCGCGCGGGCGCGCGTGAAGATTTCGCGGCGCGTGAGTTGGGCGGTCGCGGGCGAGGCGTCGAGTTCGTGCCCGCACTCACGGCAGCGCAGATCGTCCACGCCGTTGCCCGCCCCGCACACCGCGCACGTCTCGTCGGCGATCGGCTGCGTATTGAACGACTCGCGCAGGACGTGCTCGGCCACGTCGAAGAGTTCCTGCGTCCCGACGCGGCGCGCGGGCGAGCCGCTGTGCTGCGTCGCAGCGTTTGTCAGGTCGCCCGTATCGTGCCCGCGCGCACGGCGCAGGGCGAGGTGGAAATCATGAACCGAGGCGAACCGCCGCTCCGGTTTCTTTTCGAGCGCGCGACAGATCACACGCTCGACCTCCGGGGTTATCGACGGGTTGATTTCCGCAGGCGCGCGGGGGGTGCGTTCGATGTGCGCGAGCAAAATTTCGGTGCGCGTCCGGGGGTCGTCTTTGCCGCCGAACGGCGTCGAGCCGGTCAGCATCTCGTAGAGGATAACGCCGAGCGAATAGATATCTGAACGCTGCCCGAGTTCATCGCCTCCGGCCTGCTCCGGTGAAACGTAGCGCGGCGAACCGTAGGCCACGCCGGACGTTTCGGTGTTGCCCGCGCCAACGAGTTTGACGATGCCGAAGTCGGTAATCTTGATGCGGTCGTCGGGGGCGACGAGGATGTTGGGCGGTTTGAGGTCGCGGTGAATGATGCCGTGATGCTCCGCGCCGTTCTCGTCGCGGTAGGTGAAGGTGTGCGCGTAGGCGACCGCGCTGAGAATCTGCTCGAACAGGTCGAGCGCGCGTTCGACGGGCAGCGGCGAGGCTTCCTGTGCGAGAAGTTGCGCGAGCGAACGTCCGCGCACGAGTTCCATGACGATGAAGTAAGCCTGCTCGGAGACGATGTAATCATAAACTTTGACGATGGCCGGATGGTCGAGTTGCGATTGGATGAAGGCTTCGCGCTCCAGACGCTTGCGCAGAGTTTGGATGTCGCGCTGGCCGCGCGGGGCGATGGATTTGACCGCGACCTGGCGCGGCAGCGTGACGTGACGGCCACGATAAACCACGCCCATTCCGCCGCGCCCGATGATCCCCTCGATAACGTAGTTGCCGACTTTCGTTTCCGATGTTTCCGAACTCATCTGCTCTCCCAAAGGACACGCCCGCGTGCGACCCGCGAAGAGTTCAACCGATACGAAGCTTTACAGTGTTATAGCAGAAACGGCGGTGGTTGACACCATCGACGGGGGCAAGGCGCGCACCGGAAAGACGCGACGCTCGCATCCTTTTGTCAGACCTGTTGTGCGGATGCGGGGTTCACTTAGGAGGCTTCGCCGTGCGCCGTCTATCAAGGACGAAGACGGCGACGGTCGCAAAGCCAAAGAGCAGCGCCCCGACCAACACCTGCGGCTGAGGCAGCACCGCCAGCGCCCCCGCGAACAACAACGTGACGACCAAATTCGTCGCGAGACAGAGCGCGAAACCTCGCCGGTTTGCGCCGGAGTCGGCGGCGAGCGTCAGATTGAGAAAACCCGCGAAGACAATCGCCAGTCCCGACCCCGCGAACCACATCGCATCGAGCGTCAGGGCGTCGTAGTTGAGAGTCGTAAGGAAAAGGTGCGCAAGGCCAAGCGCGACCATCAGGCACGCGACGCTGTTGTAGAGAAGCTTCAGCATCTTCGACGGCGCGGGAGATTGATCCATTGGCTCATCGGCTCGTGGGTTCAATTCTTGAATTTTCCATTGAGTCGATCAACCGATGAGCTAATGAGCTAATAAAGCGCCGCCTACGCCGTCCGCTTCTCTTCCTCGTACAAATCGTGGAGGACTTCGGAGATGGGCGGCGGCATCCGGGGTGCGGGCGCGGGCACGGGCGGCGCGGGGGACAGCGTCGGTTGACGGCTGTTCGCGTTCTTGTCCTGGCTCGCTACTCCGCTCTCTTTCGCGGCAGAGACGGCGCGCGGGAGCGCGGGATTTGTCGAGAGACTTCCGAGGTGTCGGCGACTCTCTTCGAGCATCGCGGCGGCGCGCGTCCGTCGCGCGCGGTCGAGGCTGCGAATCGCGGCCATCGTCTGCGGCGCTTCGGCGGGCTCGCGCTCAAGTCGTCGCAACACCTGTACGTAGCGTCGCAAATCCTGCGAATAAGCGAAGCGGTGACTCTCATCGCCCTGTTCGTTTTCGAGCACGAAGGCGAGATGTTCGGTGGCGGCTTCGTGGTCGCCCGCGCGATGATAGAGCGCGCCGAGCGTGAAATAGACGAGCGGCGGCGGGTCGGTCATGGTGCGAAGAATCGCGTCGCCGCGTTCGATGGCCGAGGCGATTTCAAACCCGTACCAGCGTCGTTCTTCGTCGCGGAGGATTTCATTGGCGGCGATGTAAAACTCGAAGATGTTGCGGATGTCCTGCTGGTCGGAGCGCTGCACGGCGCGCCACACGAAATAGACGACGACGGCGAAAAAGAAGATCACCGTCAACGGAATGCCCATGATGCCGAGCATCGCCATGATGACGATAATCGCCAGCAACCTCTGCGCCGTTTCTTTGCCCTTGCCGCCCATAATCGAAACTCAAATGCGGAGTGTTTGGTTTTGATGAAGCGTGCGCTTCATCGGCTAAATGTTTGCGCGAGCCGTGAGGCGGCGCCTGATGGCCGCGCCCATTTCCTGTGTCGAAAGGTTGCCGCCGGGGAGGTCGCGCGTCGTCTCGCCCGCCGCAATCGCGTCGCCCGTCGCGTGCACCACCGCGTCGCCCGCCGCGTCGTGTCCGAGGTATTCTAGCATCATCGCCGTGGTCAGAATAGCGCCTGCCGGATTCGCCAGCGATTTGCCCGCGAGCGGCGGTGCGCTGCCGTGAACGGGTTCAAACAGCGAGACGCGACCCGGATGAATGTTGCCCGACGCGGCGAGGCCGAGGCCGCCCTGCAACGCCGCGCCGAGGTCGGTCAGAATGTCGCCGAATACATTGTTGGTGACGACCACTTCGTACTGCGCGGGATTCAGCACCATAAACATCGTCATCGCATCAACGTACTGATGATTGGCTTCGATGCCCTCGTAGCGCGCCGCGACTTCCGCGAAGACTCGCTGCCAGAGGTCGCCGCCGAAGCGTTGGACGTTCGACTTATCGGCCATCGTGACGCGCTTTCGACCGTGCGTGCGCGCGTACTCGAAAGCCGCGACGATGATTCGCTCGACCCCGCGCCGCGTGTTGATTTCCTCTTGCGTGGCGATTTCGTCGGGCGTGCCGCGCTTCAGGAAACCGCCCGCGCCGCAGTACGCGCCCTCGGTGTTTTCGCGGAAGACGACGAAGTTGATGTCTTCGGTCGTGCGGTCGCGCAGCGGCGTCAGGCGTGCGTCGAGCAACCGCACCGGACGCAGGTTGATGTAGAGGTCAAGCCCGCGCCGCATTCCGAGCAGGATGTCTTCGGCGTGCTTGTTCGAGGCGACGCGCGGGTCGCCAAACGCTCCGCCGAGAATCGCGTCGAAGTCGCGCGCGAGCATTTCGAGCGCGCCGTCGGGCAGCGACACGCCGTCGCGCAAGAACCTGTCCGCGCCCCAGTCGAAATGCTCGAACTCAAACTCGAGGCCGTGCGTCGCGCGCAGATGTTCGAGTACGCGCACGGCTTCGTGCGTCACTTCGGGGCCGATGCCGTCGCCGGGCACGACCGCGATCCTTTTGACCTCGGTTGTCATCGGTTATCAACTATTTTCCGCAATCGTGTGCGCGCCGCGATCCGGCGGCGCGGTCGCTTCAACGACGGTCGCCTCTTCGAGAATCTCCAGAGAGTATTTCGTATCGGCGGGCACGCAGTAGCTATCGCCGCGCTTGACCTCGAAGGCGTGCCCGTCAATCGTCACGCGCAGCACTCCCTCGACGACATACGCGACGTACTCATACGGGTTCGCGTGTTCGGGCTTCTGCGTCCCCACGGCTTCGCGCTCCCACAGACGCAAGGCCATGCGCTCGCCTTTGACCAGCAAACGCTCGCCGCCTTCGCCGCTCGAAGCGTGCGCGCCCCGCACCATCACCGTCTCGGCGTGCCGTTCCATTTCAGGTTTCGTCATCTCGTCTCACTCCCCCTGTTGGTGTTGAAGTTCGCGGGAGGCGTTTCGCCGTCCGCGCTTGACCACGAAGCTAACGTGAAAAGGTTGCGTTTGTTTTTCCTCCGTCAGTCATTTTCGTCCGCGCACGGGGCGCGGCTCAAAACGGCACGCAGAGCACCGGCACGCGAACGCCGCGCAGCACCTTTTCCGCCGTCGAGCCGAAGAGGAGTTCTTCGGTCGGCGTCGAACGCCCGCGCATCCCCATCACGATCATCGGGAGGTCGAGGTCGCGCGCGATTTTCAGAATCTCGACGAACGGGATGCCGATCACGATCATTTTTTCGATGTTGACGCTCGTGACGT
This sequence comes from Pyrinomonadaceae bacterium, assembly GCA_041746175.1. Classification (GTDB taxonomy): domain Bacteria; phylum Acidobacteriota; class Blastocatellia; order Pyrinomonadales; family Pyrinomonadaceae; genus JBGTHJ01. The sequence continues at coordinate 8,266 of JBGTHJ010000063.1, read as the reverse complement.
TCAACTCTTCGAGCATCTTCGCGAAACTCAGCTCCGCGTGCTCGCGCAGGCGCGCCGTGATTTCTTCGGAGGCGCCGAGCGTCGCCGCGACCGCATCGTCGACAAAACTTTCGTCGATAACGTGAAGCAGCGTCAGGTCGCCATCGGGCGCGACCATCCGCTCGGCGACCCGCACCGCGTTGACCGAGCACTCTGAAAAATCGACGGGCACAAGCAAGTCGGTCGCTGTGAACATAGAACCTCCATCGACAACCCGGCAGACAAAAGCAAAAGGTAAAAGCAAAAGCAGAAGTCGTGTCCCCTGTTTTCACTTTTACCCCTGACGTTTTTCCCTTTGCGTCTTAGCTTCGTTTCACATCGCGCGGTCGCCCGCATCCGTCGTGGCGCCGTCAGTCTCTCCAGAGTCGGCGGCGGACGCCGGAGGCGCGCGGTGCTCGGTCGGGCGACGCGCTTCACGCTCGTGGCGCGAGCGCGTCCGACCACGAACGGCCATGATGCTCATGCCTTTCTCGATGATCGTGTACGGCAGATTGGCAACCGCATTGAGCGCCTCGTAGGCCGCGACCGCTTCCAGCCCGACCAGCGTCGAGAGCTTTTTCTTGAGCGGCATCTCGCGAAACTCTTTGCCGAAATCTTTGACCGACTCTTCGCTCGTCTCCTGTCGTTCGGTGGCCGGCACGGGGCGCAGCACGAGGTCGCCGCCGCGCTCGATTTTGACCTGACAGGCGAGCCGTTCGCCCGTCGCGAGCCGTTCCGGACTGAGATATTTTCGCTCGCCCGCCGTCAGCGTCGAAAGGAGCGTCGCGCCCTGTTCGACGACCACCGCGCACGTATCGCACTTGCCGCGCCCTTCGCACTCCATCGGCAGACGCACGCCGAGGCGTCGCGCCGCATCCTGCAAGTAGGTTCCGTCCGCCACGATTCCGCTCTGCCCGCCCGGTTTGAATTCTATGTTAACGCCCATCTTCAATCCTCTCGCACGGCAAAAAAATCTAAAAATTTTGAGGGGGAAACAAAATCGAAGTTACACCGCCCGGCGGGAAGAATCAAGGTGACAAACGGAAGGCAGCGGGACGCCGAAGCAAGAGCGGACGCGCGGCAGGCAGTTGAGAACAACCCGCCGCCTCGCTGCTTGCGGCTTTGTTGATCGCGTTCTTGCTAGCTCGTGCCCGGTGCGGAGACGAAGCGGACGCGCGGCTCGGCGGCTGATTCGTCTTTGGGATATTTAGAGCCGGTTTCGCGCTGGCAGTCGGCGCAAAGCCCGAAGATTCTGAGCGAATGCTGGAGAGCTTTGAACTTGTGTTTGGCGACGATGGCGTCTTGCAGCGCTTCGAGTTCGGCGGAGAAAAACTCGACGGTCTTGCCGCATTCGGTGCAGATCAAATGGTCGTGATGCGGGTGCTTGTAGTTGTGTTCGTAGCGGGTGCGCCCATCGCCGAAGCGCACCTCGCGCGCCAACCCCGCCTCGGTTAAAAGTTTGAGCGTGCGATAGACGGTCGTCTGTCCGACGCTGGGGTCTTGCTGTTTGACCAGATTATAGAGGTCTTCGCTCGACAGATGCTCCTCCGTCCGCAGAAAGACCTCTAGAATCAAGTCGCGTTGCGCCGTCCGCTTGAGTCCCGCGCGCTGGATGTGGCGATGGAATACTTCCTGTTCTTCGTTCATAAAACTTCCGACGGGCTTTCCCGCACCGGCATGGGGCTTGTGAATCGACTTTCATTTTAACACCTGCGTCGTCCGCGTGCGAAGAATTTGGACGAATGCCGGAGCGTCGTGCTATCTTTTCGCACCTGGCGCCGGGGTGGCGAAATGGCAGACGCGACGGACTTAAAATCCGTTGACCGTAAGGTCGTGCGGGTTCGACTCCCGCCCTCGGCACCAACTCTTTCAACCATCTTTCACCGTTCAAATCAAATCACATGGCGGGGCGCGCGGACGTGTCGTGCATGCTCGCGCGCGAGTAGTCCGAGAGTGTCCACTTCGAGCAGGCGGACGCGCGCCGCGATGTCGTGGCGGCGGAAGTTGCGCACGATGGTTTCGCCGATCGCTTCGTGGTTGTCCTGCAAGAGCGCGATGATACTCGGCCCCGCGCCGCTCAAAGCGACGCCGAGAAGTCCGGGCAGTTGCGGGGTCGCGAGCGCGTCGGCCAGACCGGGCACGAGCGGGGCGCGGTATGTTTGATGAAGGCGGTCGTGCATCGCGTCCCACAAGAATGGGTAGGCGCGCTCGTCCATCGCGGCGATAAAGAGGGCGGCGCGTTGAAGATTATAAACGGCGTCGGCGAGCGCAACCGTCGGCGGCAGGCGGGCGCGTGCCGCGCTGGTTTCGAGCGGCGTCGCGGGCGACACGACCAACACTTTTACGTCGGGCGGCCAGCGACGTTTGACGACGTGCACGCGCCCGCCCGGCTCGACCGAGGTGACAACCCACCCGCCGTAGATCGCCGCCGCGACGTTGTCGGCGTGGCCTTCGAGTTCGGCGGCGTAGCTCAACACGGTTGCGGGCGCGAGGTCTCTGTCGCAGACGAGCGCGCCCAACTTGATGCCACACACGATGGCCGCCGCGCTGCTCCCGAGTCCGCGTTTGACGGGGATGGGATTGCGCACGGCGAGACGGACGGGGGGCAGCGTCAACCCTTCGCGCTCGGCGGCAAAACGCATCGCGCGGAAGATGAGATTTTCCGCCGTGCGCGGCAGCGTCTCCGGCGCGTCGTCGCTGAGCGTGCGGACGCGGCAGGCTTCGTTAGCACGCGGCACGATGGTCGCGCGTGCGGTCAGATAAAGTTGCAGCGCGAGACCGAAGCAATCGAAACCCGCGCCGAGATTCGATGTCGAAGCAGGCACGCGCACATCAATGCTTCGCGGCAGACGATTCATTCTTTCGCGCCTCGATGGATGTCGAGAAGGTCGTGCCCGCTGCGTTTGAGTTGTTCGAGAATCGCCGTCCGGGTCGGTCGAACCCGCGCGGGCGGGTTGGCGTAGGCCGACTTGAGGCGTCGCTTCTCTTCGCCGTTCTCGTCGTGCGCGTGGAGCGCGTCGCGGTGATAGTTGATGGCGTAGTCGGTGTCTTTGAGGATGTGTCCGGTGAGCACCGCGACGACTTCCGCCGACGAATCGATGACGCCCGCCGCGACCAGCCGCTTGATGCCCGCGAGGGTGGTGGCGGATGCCGGTTCGCAGCCGATGCCGTCGCGCCCGATGACGGCTTTGGCGTCGGCAATCTCTTGTTCGCTGACGCTGAGCGCGTGCCCCGCCGTCGAACGCACCGCGCGCAGAGCCTTCTTCCATGAAACCGGCGCGCCGATTTTTATCGCGGTGGCGAGCGTCTGCGGCTTGTCAATCGTCTCGAACACGCCGGAGAAAGAATCGACCTCGGATGTCCGCTCCGCGTCCGCATCTCCGGCTCGAAAGTTTGGGAACAGGCGCGCGAACGGCGCCGCGCCTTCGGCCTGCACGACGACGAGGCGCGGCAGACGTTCGATCACGCCGAGCGTGAAAAGCTCCATCAAGCCTTTACCGAACGCCGCGCTGTTGCCGAGGTTGCCGCCCGGCACGACGAGATAATTGGGCACGCGCCAGCCGAGTTGTTGGACGAGTTCGACGGCGACCGTCTTTTGTCCCTCGATGCGAAACGGGTTGATCGAGTTGACGAGATAGACCGCTTCGTCTTCCGACAACTCGCGAATGACGCGCATCGCATCGTCAAAGTTCCCTTCGAGTTCGAGCACCGCCGCGCCGTAGTCCAAACTCTGCGCCAGCTTCGCGTGACTGACTTGCCCGTGCGGGACGAGAATCGCGCACGCCAGCCCCGCCCGCGCCGCATACGCCGCGAGGCTCGCCGACGTGTTGCCGGTGCTCGCGCACACCACCAGACGCACGCCGAGCCGCCGCGCCTGCGTAACCGCCGTAGTCATTCCCGTGTCTTTGAACGAGCCGGTCGGGTTGCACCCCTGATGCTTGAACGTGAGCGCGTCCAAACCGCAGTAGCGCGCTGAGCGCGGCGCATCGTAAAGCGGCGTGTTGCCCTCCGCCAGCGTGACGACGGGCGCGTCGTCGTCGAACGGCAGCAACTCGCGGTAACGCCACACGCCGCTCCGGTCGCGCGCCCCGGAAGATGCCAGACGCGCCGTCCATATTGCACGCAACGCCGCAACGTCCACCTCGCGCGCGCGCTCTTTCTCGACATCCAGCAACCCGCCGCAACGCGCGCACACGTACAGCCGTTCGTCGAGTCCGTAAACCGCGTCGCACTCCGGTTCGATGCACCTCTGCACTGCCCGCTCCGCCCCAACCGTCGCCTGTTCCGATGCTTTCACCATTCCACAAAACTCTCTCCGACAAATTCGCTGTCGCTCATCGATTCTTTCGCCAGATTATCACACAGGTAAATTTTGACGGCTCTAAAGTCCGAAGTCCAAAGTCAGGAAGGATGTTTCTGACTTCGGACTTTGGACTGTTAAACTTCTGTCTTTAGATGTCGAAGTAGAGCGAGAACTCCAACGGGTGCGGGCGCATCCGTAAGGGTTGTATCTCGCGCTCGCGCTTGTAGCGTATCCAACGCTCGATCAACTGCGGCGTGAACACGTCGCCTTTGAGCAGGAAGTCGTGATCGGTCTCCAGCGCGCTCAACGCCTCGTCCAACGAACCCGGCAACGACGGCACTTCCGCCAACTGCTCCGGCGCGAGGTCGTAGATGTCCTTGTCGAGCGGCTCGCCCGGATCAATCCGATTCTGGATGCCGTCGAGACCGGCCAGCAGCATCGCCGAAAATGCCAGATACGGGTTGCACGATGGGTCGGGCGGTCGAAACTCCAGACGCTTCAGTTTGGGATTGGTCGAGAACATCGGGATGCGGATGGCCGCCGAACGATTGCGCGCCGAGTAAGCGAGATTGACGGGAGCCTCGAAGCCCGGAACGAGACGCTTGTAGCTGTTGGTGGTGGGGGCGGCGAAGGCGACGACGGCGGCGGCGTGTTTCAAGAGACCGCCGATGTAGAAGCGCGCCATGTCGGAGAGACCCGCGTAACCGTCGCCCGCAAAAAGCGGCTTTTCGCCCTTCCACAAACTCTGGTGACAGTGCATCCCGCTGCCGTTGTCGCCGTAGAGCGGCTTTGGCATGAAGGTCGCGGTTTTACCATGACGATGCGCAACATTGCGGACGGTGTGCTTGAAGATTTGCAGGTTGTCGGCGGTGCCGAGCAGGTTCGAGTAACGGAAGTCGATTTCGCACTGCATCGGCGCGACTTCGTGATGATGACATTCGACGGTGATGCCCGCGCGTTTCAATTCGCCCGCCACATCGGAACGGAAATCATGCAGCGAATCGACCGGCGGCAGCGGCACGTAGCCCTCTTTGTTTCGGATGTGATAACCGGAGTTAGGTTTGCCGTTTTGCGTGTTGGTGTTCCAGTGCGCCTCTTGACTGTCGAATGAGTAGCCGGACGAATGCGGGTCGTTTTGAAAACGCACGTCGTCGAAGACGAAGAACTCGGCTTCGGGGCCGATGTTGATCGTGTCGGCGATGCCCGTAAATTTCAGGTAGCTTTCGGCGCGCCGCGCGACGCCGCGCGGGTCGAGCCAGTAACCCTCCTTCGTCACCGGATCGACGACATCCGCGACGAGGCACATCGTTTTCTCCGCCATGAACGGGTCAATCCATTGGCGCGACGGGTCGGGCACGAGCAGCATGTCCGACTCGTGAATCTGCGCCCATCCGCGCAAGCTCGACGCGTCGAAGCCGAAGCCCTCCTCAAACGATTGCTCGGAAAGTGCGTCGATGGGGAACGTCAGGTGATGCCACGCCCCGATGAGGTCTGTGAAGCGGACGTTGACGAAAGCCGCCTTCTCTTCTTCCGCGAATTTTAAGACGCTCTTGATGCTCATTATAATTTTTTCCTTCGTTGTAGTGTTTGTGTGATGCGGGCGAAAGCGCGTTTTGAAGAACGCCATCCACCGCCAACGGCTATCGTTAAAAAGTGCCAGAACGACTTCACCGCCAACCGCGTACTCTTTGTCAATCTCCGTGCCACCACCATCCACGACCGCCGCGCCGAACCAAACTGCGCCGGTTAACACCGAAACACTGTGGATTTCATCCGACTCGCGCCACGCCGACGAACACGCCGACGCTTTACCCAATCTGCTCATCCGCGACATTTTTGTCGGCGATTCTCCAGTCGCCGACAAAAACGTCGGCGACCGCGAAGGGACGAGGCAAACCAGAAAGAGGAAGGCAGTAGGCCGCAGAGACAGTCAACTCCTGTGGTGGAATTCTGACTTCCGATTCCTGACTTTTGACTCCTGACTCCGGACGGCTTCGCTTTCATCTTTCGTCGCTTGTGTCTTGAACAGGCTATCGCCTACAATTTTGTCGTTCGCGTTCGGGGCACGGACAAAATTGTCGGGTCAGGAAACGGAGCATCGTCCTTTGGAATACATGGAAAGCAAGGTTACAGGTTTGGCTTCGGGCTACGCGGATTTTGTGAAGCCGGAGGCGTTCGAGGCGCGCGAGATGGCGAGCCTGCTGGAAATCGCGCAGACGCTCGCCGAGAGCGCGGGCTTGAAGAGCGCGCTCGCCCGCGTGTTGGAAACGCTCGGACGCCGTCACGCAATGATGCGTAGCTTCATCATGCTCGTCGATACGGAGGCGGGTAAGTTGCGGACGGAGGCGTGCTACGGCGTCGATGAGGACGCGGCGCGGCGCGTCACCTACCGCATCGGCGAGGGCATCGTCGGGCGTGTCGCAAAGACGGGTAAGCAGATCGTGATTCCGCAAACGAGTCGCGAGCCGATGCTGCTCAATCGTCTCGGCGGGCGCGAGCGCAGCGCATCGCGTCAGGAGATTAGTTTTCTCTGCGTGCCGTTGATGATTAGACGAAAGACGGTCGGCGTGGTCGGGGTCGATTTGGTTTATCGCGAAGACCGCGACTACGAACCGACGTTGAAGTTTCTCTTGATCGTCGCTTCGATGATCGCGCAGGCAATCAAAGTCGAACGCTTCATCGAAGCCGATAAGCAACGTCTGCTCGAAGAGAACACGCATCTCAAACAGGAGCTTCGCGAGCGTTACGACTTCAGCCACATCATCGGCAACTCGAACCCGATGCGCGGGGTTTACGAACAGGTGACGCAGGTGGCGCGCACCAACACGACCGTGATGTTGCGCGGCGAATCGGGGACGGGCAAGGAGATGGTCGCGCACGCGATACACTACAACTCGCTGCGCGCGGGCAAACCGTTCGTCAGGGTCAGTTGCGCCGCGCTGCCGGAGACGCTCATCGAGTCGGAGTTGTTCGGCTACGAGCGCGGCGCGTTCACCGGCGCGCAGGCGCGCAAGAAGGGACGCTTCGAGTTGGCCGACGGCGGGACGCTCTTTCTCGACGAAATCGGCGACCTCAATCTCTCGACGCAGATCAAACTCCTGCGCGTGTTGCAGGAACGCGAGTTCGAGCGGCTCGGCGGCACCGAGACGATCAAAGTCAATGTGCGTCTCATCGCGGCGACTAACAAGGACATGGAGCGCGCCATCGCCGGCGCACAGTTTCGTGAAGACCTTTATTACCGGCTCAACGTCTTCACGATTTTCATGCCGCCGCTCAGGGAGCGCAAGCCCGACGTGCTGTTGCTCGCCGACCACTTTCTCGAAAAGTACGGGCGCGAGCACGGCAAGCACATCAAACGTATCTCGACGCCCGCCATCGACATGCTGACGAGCTATCACTGGCCCGGCAACGTCCGCGAGTTGGAGAACATTGTCGAACGCGCGGTGGTCGTCTGCGAAACCAACGTCATCCATGGCCATCATCTCCCCCCCTCGCTACAAACCGCCGAAGGTTCGGGCACGGTGATGCGGCTGTCGCTCGAAGCGGCGGTCGCGGCCTACGAGCGCGACCTCATCCAGGACGCGCTCAAAACCACGCGCGGCAACCGCGCCCGCGCCGCCAAGATGCTCGACACCACCGAGCGCATCGTCAGCTACAAAATCAAAAAATACGGGATCGACTGCGGACGCTTCCGCCCATGAATTTTGGCCTTTGAAGCGCGGGGAATTTCCGTTACCAGAGGTCTGTCGTGTATGCTCACGTCAGACCTTTTTACATCCAGTCGATTAGAGGGACGTGGGATTTATTGATGTCAACGCTGAGACCTCTGGTAATGAAATTCGGCGGCACGTCGGTCGAAGACGCCCGCGCGTTTGAGCGTGTCGCGCGCATCGTCGGCGAGCGCGCGGCGGCGCATCCGGTGGTGGTCGTCGTCTCCGCGATGAG
>JBGTHJ010000062.1:0-8803 GCA_041746175.1 Pyrinomonadaceae bacterium | reverse complement strand
CGGCGGCGAGCGTCATGACGCAGGCGCGCGGCGAGTCGCTCCGCACCGTCGCCGACGCGATGAGCGCGCCGGTTTCGGTCGAACCCGACGCGCTCGTCAGCCACTTCATCGACGCCATGCTGCCGCTCCATCGACACGCCGCGATGCCCGTCGCCCACGACCGCCGATTGCACGGCATCGTCACGCTCGAAGATTTGAAAAAACTGCCGCGCGAAAGCTGGCCGCGAACACGCATCAGCGAAGTGATGCGCCCCGTCGATCCGCACCTGTTCGTCGATGCTTCGACCCCGCTCGCCCGCGCCGAAACGATGATGAACAACAACGGCGCGGGCGCGCTCGCCGTCGTCAACGACGCGGGCGAACTCGTCGGCTTTCTTCGACACGCGAGCCTCAAACGACGCGCGAAGCCCTGAGCGTTCCCACCAAAACCACATCCACCGATTTCTCTCTTGTTGCGCGCGAGAAACAAGTTGCACGCATTAAACAGAGGGTGTATTGTCATGACTCGCCGTTTCACAGGTCGCCATCAGTGAAACTTTAGAGCCGCGTGGTCGTAAGCTCAGTCTGCCCTCGCCATTTAGCGGGAGGAATCGAGCGAAATGCCTTTCATCGAAGCCTTGAGGCTTGCCATATCTTCGATACTCGCACACAAACTGCGCTCGTTTCTGACGCTGCTCGGCGTCATTTTCGGCGTCGCGACGGTGATCGTCGTCGTCGCTCTGGTCGAAGGCTTCAACACCTACGTCGATGAAAAGATCGCCAACATCGGGACGAATGCCTTCTCCGTGCAGCGTTACGCGCTCGAAGATTTTTCGAGCGTCGAAGCCTTGAACGCCGCGCGTCGCCGCAACAGAGACGTGTCGCTCGCCGACCTCGAAGCGTTCCGGCTCGCGCGCGGCGGCGCCATCCGCGACGTGGCGGGCAAAGAAGATGCGCAAGCCGACCTCAAACGCGACGCGGTTTCGCTGTTCCGCGTCCACCTGATTGCCGCTACGCACAACCTTGCCGAGATCGAAAAAATCGACGCTGCCGAAGGCCGCTATCTGTCCAAAACGGAGGAAGACACACGGCGCACCGTCTGTTTCATCGGCTCGGAGGTGGCGGAGAAATTGTTCCCGACGGGTCGCGCGCTCGACCAGACGATCAAGATTGACGGACGCCCCTTTCAGGTCGTCGGTGTCGGCAAGTCGCTCGGCTCGGTCTTCGGCCAGACGCGCGACATGTACGTCACGATTCCGCTGACGACGTTCATGGCGATCTACGGCGCGCGGCGTTCGATCACCATCACCATCGCTTCCGGCAGCGAAGCAAACTATCTCGACGCGGTTGACCAGTCCCGCGTCGTGATGCGCACGCGCCGCAAACTCGCGCCGAACGAACCCGACAACTTCGGCGTCATCACGCCGGGCGCGATCAACGAACTACGCGACAAGATTTTCGGCACGATTCAAATGGCGTCAATCGGCGTTACGTCAATTTCGCTCGTCGTCGGCGGCATCGTGATTATGAACATCATGCTCGTCTCGGTGACCGAGCGGACGAAGGAGATCGGCATCCGCAAGAGTATCGGCGCGCGTCGCCGCGACATCCTCAAGCAGTTTCTCGCCGAATCGACCATGCTCTCTTTGACGGGCGGAGCCATCGGCGTCTTCATCGCTTACCTCCTTGCGACGCTCGTCGCCACGCTGACGCCCGTCCCGACTTCTCTGCCGTGGGTCGCCGTCGCGGTCGCGCTGTGCGTCTCCGGCAGCGTCGGACTCGTCTCCGGCGTCTATCCGGCGTGGAAGGCCGCGCGCCTTGACCCGATTGAGGCTCTCCGCGCGGATTGATTTACTCAACTACGGATTCATTTTTGGCGCATCATTTAGGAGGTTGATTTTGCTAAGGTATAATAGCCTGCTGGCGAAAGTCCCGGTGGGAACTCCGGCGCACCATAATCTTAACAAGAGGTCAATCTTCCGATGAACAAGAAGGCGAAAAAACGATTAAAGGAATCCGTACAGAAAGAGATCGCGGAACGAAGTCCTGAGCGTAATGAGCAATCCGGTCCTGCTCCGTCTAAGAAGCGGCTGGAGAATCGGGGGTTTACCCCGAGGCCGGATAAAAAGCGTGGTTAGTTTTCGGGTGCGGATGGGGTTAACGACTCCGGGTCTTCATAGATGTGATCGATGAGCAAAATTCTTAATACCGACATCTACGAAAATCTGCGGATGGCGCTCGATACGTTGTGGCAGCACAAACTGCGTTCGTTTTTGACGATTCTGGGGGTGGTCGTCGGGACGATGACGGTCATCGTGATCGCGGCTTTCGTGTCGGGAATCGACGCGCGCGTGTCGAAGGAGATCGAGTCGTTCGGGACGAATTCGGTGTACATCTACAGGTTCGACCCCGGCTTCAACTTCAACCCTTCGGCGGAAGAGCGGATGCGCAAGCCGCTGAGCTACGAAGACGCGCTGGCGATACAGTCCGAGTGCCCGTCGGTGTCGTACGTCGCGCCGTTCGTGTCGCCGGTCGATTTCACGGCGGGGCCGTTCACCGAGCGCGTCAACGTCCGACGGCGCGAAATCGAGATGACGAACGCGACGGTGCAGGGCACGCTGCCCGCCTATTTTCAGATGGGGGTGACGACCGTCGCCGAAGGCCGCTATTTCACCGAAGAGGAGAACAAGCGGCGCGCCGATGTCGCGGTGCTCGGCACGGACGTGGCGCACACGCTCTTTCCGTTCACGAGCGCGCTCAACCAATCCATCATGATCGACGCGCGCGAATACGTTGTCGTCGGCGTGCTGACCGAGCGCGAGACGTTCATCATCGGCGCGGAAGACCCGAACAACGAGAACAAGGCGGTCTATCTTCCCTACCTGACTTTGCAAAAACTCTACCCGGACGTTGACGACAATTTCGTCATGGCGCAGGCGCGACCCGGCCAGATGCGCGAAGCCGTCGAAGAAATTCGCGAGCTTTTGCGACGCCGCCGAAAAGTCGGCTTCGACAAGCCGGACAATTTCGGCATCTCGACCTCGGATCAAATCATCGAGCAGTTCGGCGCGATAACGGGCGGCATCTTCGCTCTGATGGTCGCGATTTCGAGCGTCGGGCTACTTATCGGCGGCATCGGCGTGATGAACATCATGCTCGTCTCGGTGACCGAACGGACGAAGGAGATCGGCATTCGCAAGGCCGTCGGGGCGCGTCGCCGCGACATCATCATCCAGTTTTTGATCGAAGCCGCGACGCTCACCGGACTCGGCGGTGTGCTCGGCATCGCGCTCGGCTCGCTCATCGCGCTGCTGATAAAAACCGTGATGCCGACCTACATTCCGGTGTGGGCGCCCGTGGTCGGCTTCGGCGTGTCGGTCGCGCTCGGCGTCGGGTTCGGTTTGTGGCCCGCGTGGAAGGCGGCACGGCTCAACCCGATTGAGGCATTGCGATACGAGTAAGCGCCCCCCCTCGCGCAAGTTTCCCCGCACAATTTTCGCGCCGTTGATTTATGCTGATTTATACAGCATACTTTGCGCGGAGGCGTGTCACTCCAACCGGCTGAAGGAGACTGTCGATGCTCGCAGTGCTGGGTGCGCTCTTTGCCAACGGGATCATCACTGTTCTGAAGTTTATCGCCGCTGTTATCACCGGCTCGTCGGGAATGATGGCCGAGGCTTTGCACTCGCTGGCCGATACGACCAATCAAGTTTTCCTGCTGTTGGGACTGCGGTTTTACAAGCGTCCGGCGTCGGACAAGCATCCGTTCGGCTACGGCAAGGAACGGTTTTTCTGGTCGTTCATCGCGGCGATTTTCATCTTCGGCGTGGGCGCGACCTACGCGCTCTACGAAGGCTTTCAGAAGCTCACGCACCCGCACCCGCCGGAGAATTTGAAGTGGGCGTACTGGGTGCTCGGCATCTCGTTCGTGCTCGAAGCCGGGTCAATCGGGCTGGCTCTTTATCAGGAGGTGCGCGAGGCGCGTCACGAAGGCTTGAGCTTCATGGAGTACCTGCGCGAGTCGAAAGACCCGACGGCCAAGACCGTCATCTTTGAAGACTCTGCCGCGCTGCTCGGCATCGTAATCGCGGGCATCGGCATTTACCTGACCGACCATCACGCGGGGCCGGGCGACGGGGCTTACTGGGACGGGCTGGCCTCGATGACCATCGGCGTCGTGCTCGCCATCGTCGCGTTCGTGCTGGCGCGTTCGGCGCGCGGGCTGCTTCTCGGCGAAGCCGCGACGACGAAGTCGGTCGAGCGCATCCGGCGCGCCATCATCGAACATCCGAACGTCGTCGAGGTCGTCGAACTGCTGACGATGCATCTCGCGCCGAAGCAGATTTTGCTCAACGCGCACGTCAACTTCCGCGACGACCTTGCGACCGACGATATCGAAAAAACGATTCGAGAGGTGGAAGCGGCGATCAGGGCAGCCGAGCCGAAAGTCCACATGGTTTTTTTAGAGACCGCGCGCCAGAGCGAATCGAACGCGCCACAACCGATTCCGCAACACATCGGGTAAAGCTCGACCAGCACAGCGACGGATGGACGAGGCGCGATGCGACAGCAGCAGGACACTACCGGGACGGAGAACTTGAGTCGTGCTTTTAATACTGCCATACAGCAGTTATCTCGGGAGACTGGCCGAGCCGCGCAATCTGGTGGATGTCGCGCTCGTCTTCGTCATCGTGTATGCGGTGTTGAAGTTGGTGCGCGGCACGCGCGCCGTGCCGATGGCTGCCGGAATCGGCGCCGTCGCGCTGCTCTACTGGCTCGCCGTCAAGCAGAATCTGGCGACGCTCGAATTCATTCTCGGCAACGGGTTGCTCTACGTCGGCGTCGCGATTATCGTGCTTTTTCAAGCGGAAATCCGGCAGGCGCTCGTCAACTTCGGCAACCGTTTCCGGGTGCCGTTTCTCACGCGGCATCGCGGGCAGTTTGGCGAAGGCGTCTACGATGAGATCGTGCTCGCCGCGACCACGCTGGCTTCGACCAAGACGGGCGCGCTGATCGTCATCGAACGCAACGTCGGGCTGAAGAACGTCACGGATGGGGGCGTCCAACTCGACGCCGAACTCAGCTACGACCTGATCGTCACCATCTTCAATCCGGCGACGCCGCTCCACGACGGCGCGGTCATCGTCCGGCGTCACCGCGTCGCCGCCGCCGCCTGCTTCCTCCCGCTCACGCTCAACCCGATGCTCTCGAAAGACCTCGGCACGCGGCACCGCGCCGCCATCGGCATCACCGAAGATTCCGATGCCGTCGCCGTCGTCGTCTCGGAAGAGACGGGGCTGATTTCGTTCGTGCAAGGCGGTCGCATCCGGCGCGGGCTGGACGCCACCAAACTCCGCGCCCTGATCGTCGCCGCGCTCGAAGCTCCCGCGCGACAACGCGAAGAGGAACGCGAAGAAGCTCCGCCCTCGCGCAAGGCTTCGGACGCCGAAGCGGAAACCAATTTGAAAGCGGAGGTCGGGGGGTAGATGTCTGGCGTCAGTCGAAACTGCTTTCGCTAACATCTAACCTCCGACCTCCGACATCTGCTCTTATGGCTTTTGGTGACGATGGGAAAAGTGCTGACGGGGGGGGGACGCGCTCGGTGGCGTGGCGGTGGCTCTACGAAGTCGCTTTCGCCGACTGGGGGCTGAAGCTGCTCGCGCTCGCGATCTCGCTCGGACTGTGGTACGGCGTGACGAGCCAGCGCACGCCCGGCACGATTCGACTGAGCGGCGTGCAACTCGATTTCCTGCAACCCGACGACATGGAGATCAGCGACGACCCGCGCGACGAGGTCGATTTGACTTTGCGCGGCAGCAAACGCGCGCTCGATGCGATCAACGTCCGCGACCTCATCGTGCGCCACGACATTCGTCAACTCCGACCGGGCTTGCGCGTCGTGCGTCTGTCGCCGCAAAACGTCGTGATTGATCTGCCCGAAGGCGTCGAAATACAAAAGATCGAACCGAGTTCGATACCACTGCGTCTGGAACGACGCATCGAGCGCGAACTCGAAGTGAAGCCGCGCTTCGAGGGGACGCTGCCCGAAGGTTTTCATTTGGGCAATGTCGAAGTGTCGCCGCGAATGGTCAGGGTGCGCGGGCCGGAGAGCCACGTCAACGCGATTGCTAGCGCGCCGACCGAAAGCATCCTGCTCAACGGCCAGACGCAAACCCTCACGCTGCCGCAGACGGCCATCGACATTTCCGACCCCAAAGTTGTGCCGCTCGAAACGGTGGTGGCAATTCGCGTCGAGATTGGTGAGGAGAGCCTTGAGCGACGTTTCTCGAAAGTGCCCGTGCGCGTCGCGAACGACACCGCCGTTGCGCAACCTTCAAACGTCGCCGTCTTGATTCGTGGCCCCCGCTCGGTCGTCGAAAATCTCCGCGCTGAAAACATCTCGATCGTTCTCGAACGCTCCGAGTACGGCGCGCTCGTCCCGCGCCTCTCGCTTACGACGGGCTTCGACCAACGCCTCCAACTCGTTTCGACCAACCCATCCGAATTTTTTATCAACTGACGCGGGATTCGTGAACCATCAATAAACAAAAACAATGATTTTGGTAGTCGCTTCTGTCGACCCTTCACGACAAAAACGATCGACGATTCTCGAACACATGAAAAAACTTTTCGGCACTGACGGCATACGCGGCGAGGCGGGGCGTTTCCCGCTCGACGCAGAAACGATGCGCACAACCGCTCGCTCGCTCGCGCGTCATCTCGCGAAGCAGACGGGACGTGCCCCGCGCATCGTCATCGGGCGCGACACGCGCGAGTCAGGCGAGTGGATCGAGGCCGCGCTCACCGAAGGCGCGGAGGGAGCGGGCGCGACGTGTGACCTCGCGGGCGTCATCACGACGCCGGGCGTGGCCTTCCTCACGCATACGCTGCCCGCCGACGCCGGACTCGTCATCAGCGCCTCGCACAATCCGTTTCAAGATAACGGTATCAAAATATTCGCCCCCACCGGTCGCAAGTTCGACGATGCGACGGAGCGTCTCATCGAAGCCGACATCTACGCCGCGCGCGACCTGCCGCACGACGACCACGACCCTCCCACGCCCGCCGCCGGGCGCGACCCCCGCATCTCAACCGTCCCGCAACAAGCGGCTTATTCTGCCGATTTACGAAATCGTTACCTTGACTATCTCGCTGGAACGGTCGCGGGCGATCTGCGGTTCGACGGCCTGAGCATCGTCGTCGATTGCGCAAACGGAGCGGCATCGGAGTTCGCGCCCGCGCTGCTCCGACGCCTCGGCGCACACGTGCACTCCATCAACGATGCCCCCGACGGTCGCAACATCAATCTGGATTCCGGCTCGCTCCACATCGAAGGACTCCAACGTGCGGTGGTCGAACGGCGCGCCACCCTCGGCGTCGCGTTCGACGGCGACGCCGACCGCGCGCTCTTCGTCGATGCGCGCGGACAGTTTGTCGATGGCGACGCGACGCTGTGGGTTCTGGCTGGAAGCATGAAGGCCAAAGGCATCTTGGAGGGCGATTGCGTCGTCGCCACCGTGATGAGCAACATCGGATTGGAACTCGCGCTCGCGGCGCGCCGCATCGAACTGGTGCGCGCCGATGTCGGCGACAAATACGTGCTTGAGGAACTCCTCCGACGCGATGCCGCGCTCGGCGGTGAACAATCCGGTCATATCATTTTTCCGCGCACGAGCCTCGCGGGCGACGGCATGATAACCGCGCTACATCTCCTGCGCGCGATGACCGAAACCGGGAGCGCGCTTCATGAATTGACGGAAGGCTTCATCCGCTACCCGCAGATTCTCGTCAACGTCCCCGTTCGAGACAAGCGGCCATTCGCGGATGTGCCCGAAGTCGCCCGGCGCGCACGCGAAATAGAGGCCACACTCAACGGCAGCGGGCGTCTCCTCCTGCGCTATTCCGGCACGGAGCGCCTCGCGCGAATCATGATCGAAGGAAAACATCAGGACGAAATAAAAAGTCTGGCGGATGACCTGGCGGTCGTCATTAGAGAAAGTATCGGGACTGGTTAAATTTTGGCCTTACGAGGAAAAAATACACATCGGAGTGTGTAAGTTCTACGCTTTTATTGTTCTGACGACGGGTGGTGCAACGGTCGAGTTTTTTGGCTAAGGGTCTAAAATCTGTAAAAACAGCCGGTAAAGCGCGCTTTTGTCGAGAAATTTCTTACAAACTTCTTGCGTGGCATAATCATTGCGATGTATATTGTGGGGCAAGAGAGACGGTTGGTGGATCCTCCGTCTCAGTGGTTGCTGGGGTGAGGACAGTAACCACGAATTGGAACAGGCATGGCATTCCCCAAGTTTGCCATGCCTGTTCTTTTATTTGTGCACGCCGCATTTCCGCTTCTCACGCCGCCGCTGCTTGGTTTTCGGCGAATTCAAACATGTTACAATCGGCTCATGTCATACAGATTCTGTTTTTTGTCGTCGTCCGAATCTGAGAGCGTAAGCCCGCTTCGCGCCTCATGAATCCGAGCGATCATCGCCGTGAATATGCCGCCTTCCGCTCGGCGCTGGAGAGCGCGCGATACAGACACCACAGCGGCCTTGACGCAACACCCCGCCTCGAAGAAATCAACGACCGCTACGCAGATTTATGGACGCGCGCCGCGATTGACGATTTGGAGCGCGCGCTCGAATCGACGCCGCCGCATCTCGAAACGGAGCGTGCCGGATTGCGTGCGCTCCTGAATGCGGCGCGTCTCGGAAATTTGGAGGCGCGCACGCGCGAGGTGCTGATCGAACTCGAGCGTTGCGAAGATGCCACGCGCGTCGTGTGGGACGGCGCGCGATTCGCCGCCACCGACGTGCCGGAGCGC
>JBGTHJ010000061.1:0-4755 GCA_041746175.1 Pyrinomonadaceae bacterium | reverse complement strand
GCGTGCGCTGGCCGAAGCGGGGGCGCGCGTCTCGCTCGTCAGCCGGAGCATGGAACATCTCGAATCGGCGGCGGCGAAGATCAATGAAGCGGGCGGCGAAGCCTTGCCCGTCGTCGCCGACGTGCGCAGCTATGAACAGGTCGAGCAAGCGGTCGCGGCGACCGTCGAACGCTTCGGCAAAATCGACATCGTGGTCAACGGCGCGGCTGGCAACTTTTTGTGCAAGGCCGAGGAGTTGTCGCCGAACGGCTTCGGGACGGTGGTCGACATCGACCTCAAGGGGACATTCAACGTCTGCCGCGCCGCGTTCGAGCAACTCAAGAACAATCGCGGCAGCATCCTCAACATCAGCGCGACGCTTCACTATCTGGGCACGCCGCGACAACTCCACGTCTCGGCGGCCAAGGCGGGCGTCGATGCGCTGACGCGCAATCTGGCGGTCGAATGGGGCGCATACGGCATCCGCACGAACGCCGTCGCGCCCGGCCCCATCGAAGATACCGAAGGGATGCAGCGACTCGTCCAGCAGGAAGTCAAAGAGAGACTGCGCCGCAAGATTCCCCTCGGACGTTTCGGGCGCATCCGCGACATCGAACAGTGCTGCGTCTTTCTCTGCACGGACGCCGCCGCGTACATTAACGGCGCAGTGCTCGCCGTCGATGGCGGCCACTGGCTCGCGGCGAATGCGTTGGGGTGAAGATGGCAACGGGTTAAGAGGGAAAGCGAATAAGTAAATTTTCCTCGACTCTTAAAGAACGCTTTCCCGTCTACCCGCTTCCGCCACACAGCTTTGTCTCACTCTTTTTATGCTTGAATTATTACCCGCAACCTTCGAGGAGTTTGAGCGCGAAGCGGCGCGTGGCAACGTCGTGCCGGTGGTGCGCACGGTGCTGGCGGATTTGCAGACGCCGGTCGGCGCGTTCCTGCGTGTCGCGGGCGGAGCGCGGTACGCATTCCTGTTGGAGTCGGTTGAGGGCGGCGAACGCGTCGCGCGTTTTTCGTTTCTCGGAGCCGACCCGGAAATGATCGTGCGCGGTCGCGGCGAAGACACCTTTATCGAGCGTGGCGGCGAGACGCAACGCCTCGCCGCCACGCGTGCGACCGACTTTCTGCGCGACTATTTCCGGCAGCAGCGTTTGGTGCGCCGCGCGGGACTCGCACCAATGGCGGGCGGCGCGGTCGGCTATCTCGCTTACGACGCGGTGCGTTGGTTTGAGCCTGCGCTCGATATTGCCGCCGCTGCGCCGCGCGAAGTCGATGATGCGGTGTTTATGATCTTCCGCACGGTGCTCGCCTTCGACCGCGTGCGCCAGCAAATCGAAATCACCTCGGTCGTCCACACCGACGACGCCGGAGCGAACCCCGCACGCCTGCGCGAACTCTACGACGATGCGGTGCGCGAGACCGAGCGAATCGAAAAGCTGCTGTTGGAGGGGGGCTGGCCGCAAACGCCTTCGACCCGTACCGCGCCGCACGCCGCCGCCGAAGCGCAGAGCCTGCGCTTTGCGTCAAACTGGACGCAGCCGGATTTTGAACGCGCCGTGCTCGACATCAAAGAGCACATCGCGGCGGGCGACTGTTATCAGGCCGTGCTCTCGCAACGCTTCTCGACGCGCGTCACGGCTCCGCCGCTCGAAATCTATCGCGCCCTGCGTGCGACCAACCCCTCGCCGTATATGTATTTTCTCAAACTCGGAGACGAAGCGGTGGTCGGCGCGTCACCGGAAATGCTGGTGCGTTGTCGCGGGCAGCGGCTCGACTACAGGCCGATTGCGGGAACGCGCAAGCGCGGCGCGACCGAGACCGAAGACTGGCTGCTCGGCGAGGAGTTGCGCGCCGACGAGAAGGAAGTTTCCGAGCACATGATGCTCGTCGATCTGGGGCGCAACGATCTGGGGCGCGTCGCGGATTACGGCTCGGTCGAAGTCGAGGAACTGATGTCGGTCGAGCGATATTCTCATGTCCAACATCTCGTCACGCAGTTGCGTGCGCGGCTGCGCGACGACCGCGAACGGTTCGACGCGCTCGCGGTCTGCTTCCCCGCCGGAACGGTGACGGGCGCGCCCAAAGTCCGCGCGATGCAAATCATCCGCGACCTCGAACCCGACGCGCGCGGCATCTATGCGGGCGCGGTGCTTTATATCGACTATGCCGACAATCTCGATTCCTGCATCGCGATTCGCACGATCTACATGCGCGATGGTCAAGCCCACGTGCAGGCGGGCGCGGGCGTCGTCGCCGATTCGGTGCCGGAACGCGAGTATGAGGAAACGCTCAATAAAGCCCGCGCGCTGCTCCGTGCGATCGAGTTGGCGGAACGCGGGCTGTGAGCGACTCGAAAGAGCCATAGGACTTGAACGAATTTGCAGAAACCCGCACGCAGTAAGGGTGTCAGTGGTGGCGGCGGGAGGACTTGCGCCCTTGACGAAGTGCGGGCTTCTGCACCCCGAATCGAGCAATCGAGCAATCGAATCAATCGTGGCATGAATCGACTACGGGCAATCTTGATGGTGGCGGTGGTGACTGCCGGGTGCAGCGGGTGCGTTGATACGTCGAAGGTGAAGTACGGGTCGGGAACCGCGCGGCGCGAGTTACAGTTGCGCGGGTATCCGTTCAAAGAGAGCGTTTTTATCGATAATGCGCGCTCCGGTGAGTTGCTCGTCGTCCGACATTTTCTCGCCGCCGGAATGAGTCCCGAAGTGCGCGACGAGCGCGGCGAGACGCCTCTGCTGACGGCGGCGAAAAACGGCCACCACAAAATAGTCACAGCGTTGCTTGAGGGCGGCGCGGACGTGAATGCGAGCGACCCTGCCGGGCAAACTCCTTTGATGCGCGCCGTGCTCGAAGCCGACCTTGCATCGGTCAAAGTCATCTTGCAGCATCGCCCGGACATAAACGCGCAGGCAAAAAGTCGCTCGACTGCCCTGATGTTTGCGGTTTGGCGCGACCAACCCGAAATCATCCGCTTGCTCCTCGACAACGGAGTCGATCTCAACGCCACCGACACCGATGTCGGCAGCGCGCTGACGTGGGCTGTCTACTACGACAAATTCGAGACGGTGCAATTGTTGCTTGAGAGAGGGGCTGACCCGAACGTCGCGAACCGCATCGGCGGCACGCCCCTCATCGTCGCGGCGTCAAAGAGCGACCCGCGCATCGTCAATATCCTGATCGAGCGCGGCGCAGACCCGCGTGCGAAAGACGAGCGGGGCAAAACCGCGCTCGCATGGGCGAAGCAATCCGGTAACGATGAGCGCGAGCGTCTGATTCGCGAAGCCGTCAAATCGAAAGTGCATAACTGAAACACGAAGACGTGCGCCGTTGTCACGCGTTGCACAAACGAACCGGCGGGTTGTAGTCTGGCCGTGCGAGTGGGGGTTGAATGATGTTGGAATGTCTGTGACGGTGGCGACGCGATTTCAAGATGATTTTAGTAATCGACAACTACGACTCTTTTACTTACAACCTCGTCCAGTATCTTGGCGAGTTGGGCGCGGAGATGGTCGTGCGCCGAAACGATGCGGTGACGGTCGAAGAGGTCGAAGAAAAAATTTGTCCCGACAAGATTTTGATTTCGCCGGGGCCGGGCACGCCTTCAGACGCGGGCGTCTCGCGCGAGTTGATAAAGCGGTTCGCGGGTCGCAAGCCGATCTTCGGGGTGTGTCTGGGGCATCAGGCCATCGGCGAAGTTTTCGGCGGTCGGGTGGTGCGTGCGCCGCTGCCCGTGCACGGCAAGTCGTCGGAGATTTGCCACGACGGGAAGACGCTCTTTGAAGGCGTCGAATATCGTTTCAAAGCGGGGCGTTACCATTCGCTGATCGTCGAGCGCGAAACGCTTCCAGAGTGTCTCGAAGTTTCGGCGACCACACCCGACGGTCTGATTATGGGGCTGCGTCATCGCGAACTACGAGTCGAGGGCGTGCAGTTTCATCCCGAATCAATCCTGACCACAGAAGGCAAAACGCTGCTCTCCAACTTCCTGAAAATGTGAAGCAAGCATCCGAAAAACACGGGTTGATATGATGCAAAGCTGCTGACCACCCGCGACCGAACGACCGCAGAATATTGACCCATGCCCGACGAGACACAGACACGCAACGCACGCCCTTCGTGGTTGTTGCCGACACCCGCGCGGCGCGACGAAGTGTCGACCGCGACGCCTTTGCGCGCGATGCAACTGCGTTTGATGCGGGGCGAGAACTTGAGCCGTGCGGAGGCGTCGGGGCTGCTCGATGCGTTGCTCGACGGCGAGGCGACCGACTCGCAGATTGCCGCCGCGCTCGTCGCGTTGGCGATGAAGGGCGAGACGATTGAGGAGCTGGCGGGAATGGCGTCGGCGATGCGCGGGCGTTCGGTGCGTCTGCGGTCGCATCACACACGCTTCATCGACACGGCGGGTACGGGTTCGAGCGCGGCAAAAACTTTCAACGTCTCGACCGCTGCCGCCTTTGTCGCGGCGGGTGCGGGGCTTCCCGTCGCCAAGCACGGCAGTCGCGCGGCGACGAGTCGCTCCGGCAGCGCGGATGTTTTGAATGCGCTCGGCGTCGGCGTCAGCGCCGCGCCCGAAGTTTCCGAACAGTGTCTCAACGAAATCGGCATCTGCTTTATGTTCGCCCCGCTCTATCACGGCGCGACGGCGCGGGTCGCGGGCGTGCGGCGCGAGTTGGGCGTCCACACGACGTTCAATCTGCTCGGCCCGCTGACCAATCCGGCGGGCGCGCCGCGACAGATTATCGGCGTCTGGCATCGTGCGCT
>JBGTHJ010000060.1:0-2817 GCA_041746175.1 Pyrinomonadaceae bacterium | reverse complement strand
CTGGTGGTGGGTGCGCCGGAGGGGGAGGCGAACACGCGCGTTTTCTCGTATCGCTACGACCCGGCGCGGCCTGAAAGCCGGACGGCGCGACTCGTCGTCGATGATGCGTTGCAGCGCGCGGCGGGGCGCACGGATGTCGCGAGCGCACGCGACCAAACCGTGACCGAACCGGGGGCGCGCTACATCGACTTTCTCGTGCCCGGTCTGATCGGGATGAATCTGATGGTCAGCAGCATCTTCGGCGTCGGCTTCTCGGTCGCGCAGGCGCGGATGAAGAAGCTGCTCAAACTCCTGTCGGCGACGCCGATGCGACGCAGCCACTACCTCGCCTCGTTCACCCTCTCGCGGCTGATCTTTCTCGCCCCCGAAATCGCGCTCATCATCGGCATCGCGTGGGTGCTGTTCGGCGTCGAGATGAGAGGGTCGTGGGTGAGTCTCGGCGCGGTCACGCTGCTCGGCGCATTGTCGTTCGGCGCGTTGGGGTTGCTCGTCGGGGCGCGCCCGGTCACGATTCAGGGCGTGTCGGGGCTGATGAACTTCGTCACGCTGCCGATGTACATGTTCTCCGGCGTCTTCTTTTCCACGTCGCGCTTTCCGGATTTCCTCCAACCGTTCATCAAAGCATTGCCGCTCACCGCGCTCAACGATGCCCTCCGCGCCATCATCAACGACGGCGCAGCGCTCGCCTCACAGTGGCCGGAACTGCTCGTGCTCACGATCTGGGGCATCGTCAGTTTCTTCGTCACGCTCAAAATATTCCGCTGGCAATGACCGACCGTCGCTAGCCGCGAGCCGGCAGCCGACACCCGCGAGCTTTCATCAATCGTCGCGCCACCTCTATTTTTTAGCGTCGCTTGTGCCGAGCGCGAGCAGTTCGTCGTGGAGCGCGCGGCGTTCGAGCAGGAGGCGGATAAAGAGCGTGCGGCGACCGAGCAGCACGAGCGCGGCTTTGAACCAACCGCGCACGTCGTAGGCTTCTTCGATGGAACGCATCGCCGCGTAGCCGCACGCGATGACGGCGGGGAACGCGACGAGCGCGGCGCGCCAGCCCGCGACGATGTAGACCGATGCCGCAACGACGATCCACGTCAGCGGCATGAGGACGATGGCGGCGAGAATCTTGACGGTCGAAACGATGTCGTCGGCGCCGTGCGTGCGGAAGCGACGCGCGAACAGCGTGCTTGCCAGATAAGCCGGAAGGTGCACGAGCGCGCCCACCAACGCGAACGGCGCGAGGAACAAGAGCAGCGCGGTTCGCAGCAGGAAATGCCGGAACACGTACCAGCGCGAATGCGTCGAGACGGAGAGATTTTCGGGCGCGATGCCGATGCTGCGCAGGTTCTCTTCGTAACGATTGAGCCGCTGCTTGAGACGGGCGATGCGCGCGGGCGACTCTGCGCCGAGACGCGCGAGGTCTGCGGCGAAGCGTCGGCGCGCGTCGAGTTCATCCGACAATGACAGGCGGATGTTGAGGCTTTCGTACAGCGAAGAGAAAAGCTGCTCGGTCTTGCCGACCGTTTCGAGCGCGGCATCATCGGCGACGTTCAGTGTGACTTCACGGAGCGCGTCTTCGATGCGCGTGGAGAGTTGCCTGACGGCATCGCGCGGCGGTTCGCCCGCGTCATCGAGCGCGACGGCGTGCACGTCGATTTTCGCACCGAAGCGGAGGAGGGCTTCGCTGCGAAACGTCGTCTTGGAAGTGTAGTACAACCCGACGGGAATGATGCCGAGCGTGCGGAGCGGCGCGCTCGCCTCCTCGTCGCTGCCGACGGAGAGCGCGCCGAGGGCGATGCGCGCCGCGCCCGTCTTGACGGGCAACAGTTGCGGCGCGTTGTGCGAGACGCCTTCGGGAAACAGCGCGATGCTGCCGCCGCGTCGGAGCAGGTCGTGACACGCCTCGAACGTGCGCCGGTTCTGTGCGGTGTCTTCGCCCGCGTCGATGCGTCGGTAGAGCGGCAGCGCTTCGACCGCCCGCATCAGCGAGCCGATGACCGGGAGGCGGAAGAGAGTCGATTTGGCGAGGAACGAGATGCGGCGCGGCAGCGCGACGAACACCAGTGCGGGGTCGATCAGTCCGTTCGGATGATTGAGGACGAAGACGAGCGCGCCGGTTGAGGGGACGCGCTCCGCGTGGCTGGTTTCGATGCGGCGGAAGAACAGCCGGAGCGCGATGCTGATGATGGCATCGATGATGCGCCGCGTGAACGCGCCGCGCCGGTGAAAAATCATGTCGCTGAGACGCAGGACGCGCGTCGTTGTGGTCGCCGCCGGGCGTTCCGCCTGTGATGTATCTTCGGTGAAAATAGCCGGGGGATTTTAGCACACGCGAAAGCAGCCCGGCGGGAGAAGGCACAACTCTCACGCCGAGGCGCGACGCAAAACCGGAAGCCGCAAGGCAAAGATTGCTCTGCGGCTTCCGGCTGGGACTTTTTTTGGTGTGGAGAGGGGCGGGAGAAGTTTTCCCGCCCGCGCGTAACTACTGCGCGCGGAGCGAAAGAAATGCGTTCTGTCCGCGACGGTTGACGAGCAAGAGCGCGGGGCGCGAGCCGGAGCGCTGAATCGCCGCCTTGAGCTGCTCGACCGTGCGGACGGGCTGGCGGTTGACCTGTTCGATAACGTCGCGCTGTTGGACGCCCGCGTCAGACGCCGCGCCCGACGGATCGACGGCGGTCACGAGCAGCCCCTGCGCGCCTTCGTCAAGCCCTAGTTGCGCGGCCTGTTCGGGCGCGAGCGGCCTGACCGTCATGCCATAGTTGCTCGTGCCGGGATCGGGGGTGCCGGGGGTTCCCCCGCTTCGTTCGGCGCGGGCGGTTTCGG
>JBGTHJ010000059.1:0-11156 GCA_041746175.1 Pyrinomonadaceae bacterium | reverse complement strand
TTGTCGCGCGCGGCGCGCTCGTCCGCCGCGCGGTACAGACGCTGGCGCGACTCGTCGGATTCGCGTCGCAGCTCGGCGCGCACCTGTTCAAAACGCGCCTGCACGTCGAACGCCTTCTGCTCTGCTGCGCGGGTTCGCGCTTCTAGTTCTTCGACGTAGATCGGTTTCAAGCCGGAAGCCTGTTCCGTCTCGTGCTCGTTCGACGCCACGTCGCCGCCGCCCCCCGCCGATGCCTCGTCGATGTTGATGCGCCGGCGATCCGTCACACGAATACCCCCGGCCTGCTTGGCGCCGGACTCTTCGTCGCGGTGCACTTCATCAGCCGCATTCTTATCCCGCATACGTTGTTTCTTTTTCTCCCTCCGCCAAGATACCATAATGTGTTATCCGTAACAGGTGACGGGTGACAGAACGGAAGATTGACGTGACGTGTCACACGTCGTCCTTCAAGAAACCTTGATCTCCACACGACGCGAGGTCTGCTCGTGGCGTTTGGGCAGGCGCAGACGGAGCACGCCGTCATGATAGTCCGCCGCGATCCCGGCGCGCTCGACCGTCTCGGGGAGCGTAAAGCTCCTGATGAAGCGTCCCGTGGGGCGTTCGGCGCGCCGTTGATGTAGATTTTCGGACGGCGCGGCGCGCTCGCCGCGAATCGTCAGATGGTTGTCGTCGAGTCCCACGTCGAGACCGTCGCGCCGGATGCCGGGCAAGTCGAGCGCAATCAGAAACTCGGTTTCATCCTCAAAAACGTCCGCCGCCGGAACCCAGTCGGCGTGCTCGATATCGTCTTCCCTCGACTCGCCCTCGCGAGCACGCCGCTCAGCCGCGTCCTCGAACAGACGATTCATATGCTCTTGCAGCGACATCAAATCGCGCATCGTGTTCCACCTCTGTGCCATTTCGCTCTCCTTCAAAATAGCGGCTGGAGACTTCGACCAGTGACCGGCAAATGCGTCTCGACATTTCCTCAGACGGTCGCCGCCAGTCTCGCGCCCGTGCTGCTTGTCACGCTGCTGCGGCAGCGTCGTTGGAAAACTTCATCTCGTCGCCGTCAGCCGAAACATGGACGGTTTGGCCGGGGGCGATTTCGCCGCCCAGTAGTTTGGACGCGAGCGGATTTTGGATCAGCGTCTGAATCGCGCGCTTCAACGGACGCGCGCCGTACATCGGGTCATAGCCTTCGCGCGCGACGAGCAGCCGCGCCGAATCTTCGAGCACGAGCGAAATGTGACGCTCGCCGAGAAGCTGGCGCAGACGCTCAAGCTGTACGTCGATGATCTGGCCGATCTGCTCGCGCGTGAGCTGATGGAAGATGACGATGTCGTCGATGCGATTCAGAAACTCGGGCTTGAAGTGCGCGCGCAACTCTTGCAGCACCCCGTCGCGCATTTGCTTCTCGTCGTTGGCGGCCTCTTGAATCTCGCGCGAGCCGAGGTTCGAGGTCATGATTAAAACCGTGTTCTTGAAATCGACGGTGCGCCCCTTCGAGTCGGTCAGTCGCCCGTCGTCGAGAATTTGGAGCAGGACGTTAAAAACATCCGTGTGCGCTTTCTCGATCTCGTCGAAGAGGATGACGGAATACGGACGCCGCCGGACGGCTTCGGTCAACTGCCCGCCCTCCTCGTAACCGACGTAGCCGGGCGGCGCGCCGATCATCCGCGCGACCGCGTGCTTTTCCATGTACTCGGACATGTCGAGACGCACCATCGCGCGCTCGTCGTCAAACATGAACTCGGCGAGCGCACGCGCCGTCTCGGTTTTGCCGACGCCGGTCGGCCCCAAAAATATGAACGAGCCGATCGGACGATGCGGGTCTTGAAGCCCGGCGCGCGCGCGGCGCACCGCGTTGGCGACCGCCGTCAGAGCCTCTTCCTGCCCGATGACGCGCTGCCCCAGACGCTCTTCCATCGTGACGAGCTTCTGCACCTCGCCTCCCAGCATCTTCGAGACGGGCACGCCCGTCCACTTCGCGACGACCTCGGCCACGTCCTCTTCGTCAACCTCTTCCTTGAGCATCACGCCGTCGCGCTGCAAATCGGCGAGCTTCGATTGCTCGCGCGCGAGCGTGCGCTCGAGTTCGGGGATGCTGCCGTATTGAATCTCCGCCGCCCGCGCGAGGTCGCCCGCGTTGCGCGCCTGATCCAACTTCAGGCGCAACTGCTCCAACTCGTTCTTCGCCTCGCGCATCCGCTCGATCTCTTCCTTCTCGGATTGCCACTTGGCCTTCATCCCGGAAGACTTTTCCTTGAGGTCGGCGATGCGCTGCTCGATGGTGTCGAGACGCTCCTTCGAGCGTTCGTCCTCCTCGCGGCTGAGCGCCTGTCGCTCGATTTCGAGTTGGAGAATCTCGCGCTCCAACTGGTCGATCTCCTGCGGCAGCGAATCGATCTCGATGCGCAGACGCGAAGCCGCTTCGTCGATCAGGTCGATGGCTTTGTCCGGCAGGAAGCGGTCGGTGATGTAGCGATTCGAGAGGGTGGCGGCGGCGACAATCGCCGAGTCCTTGATGCGGACGCCGTGATGCACTTCGTAACGCTCTTTCAAACCTCGCAAGATTGCGATGGTGTCCTCGACCGTCGGTTCGCCGACGTAAACCTGCTGGAAGCGACGTTCGAGCGCGGCGTCCTTTTCGATGTGCTTCTTGTATTCGTTGAGCGTTGTCGCACCGACGCACCGCAACTCACCGCGCGCTAGCGCGGGCTTCAACATGTTCGACGCATCAATCGCGCCCTCCGCCGCACCCGCGCCGACCAGCGTGTGCAACTCGTCGATGAACAGCACGATCTGTCCCTGCGCGTTTTCGATCTCTTTGAGCACGGCCTTCAAGCGGTCTTCAAACTCGCCGCGATACTTCGCGCCCGCGAGCATCGAACCCAAATCGAGTCCGACCAGACGTTTGTTGCGCAACGTCTCCGGCACGTCGCCCGAAATGATCCGCTGCGCGAGTCCCTCGACGATGGCCGTCTTGCCGACGCCCGGCTCGCCGATCAGCACCGGGTTGTTTTTCGTCCTCCGCGAAAGGACTTGAATCGTACGCCGAATCTCGTCGTCGCGCCCGATGACGGGGTCGAGCTTGCCGCGCCGCGCGAGGTCGGTCAGGTCTTTCGCGTACTTGGAAAGAGCCTGATAGTTCTCTTCCGCATTCTGGTCTGTGACGCGTGCGCCGCCGCGCGTCTGCTCGATGACTTTGAAAAGGTCGTCGCGGTTGACGCCGTGCTGGCGCAGAACGCGACCCGCCGCGCCCTCTTTCTCCTCCGTGATGGCGAGCAACAGATGCTCGGTCGAGATGTACTCGTCCTGCATCGACTCGGCCTGCTTCTGCGCGGCGGTGAAAATCTGCGACAGACGCGGGCTGAAATACTGCTGCCCGCCCTGCACCTTCGGGAAGCGCGCGACCGCCGCGTTCACGTCGTTCAAGACGACCTGCACGTTCGCACCGAGCTTGCCGAGCACCGGACGCACGATGCCTTCGGGCTGTTCGAGCATCGCCAGCAGGACGTGCTCCGGCTCGACCTGCTGATGCTGGTTACGCTCCGCCGCTTCGATGGCCGATTGAATGGCTTCCTGACCACGCAATGTAAATCTATCTAGACGCATAAATCTTGTCCGTTATACCTCGAACGTCCTGAACCGTTGCGCCGCCCTCTGCCCGGCGCTAATGACCTGAAGTCAGAACTGAAAATCAAAGCGGTCAGGTGGCCGCCCCGCCCGACAGGACGGCCACCCCGAAACGCCGACCGCTTACCCGAATATTCGACGCGAAATCAACGATTAGCCGCCTTCGACTGCGTGTCGCCGCCGCTGCCGGTCGTCGTCTTCGACTCTTCGGGCTTGGCTTCGATGGTGCGCGAAGTCGGCTTGCCCGCGCCCTCGCCGCTAATCTCGATGCGCCGCGCCTTCACCTCTTCGCGTTTTTGGAGCGTGACGCGCAACACGCCGTTTTTGTACTCCGCCACCGCATGTTCGGCGGAGACCGTCTGCGGCAGCGTGAACGAGCGCGTGAACGAGCCATACGCGCGTTCGACGCGATGATAATTATCGGTTTCGTCCTTCTTCTCGAAGCGACGCTCGCCGCGCAAAGTCAACACGTTGTTCTCGACCGAGAGGTCGAAGTCCTCCCGGTTCATGCCGGGTAGCTCGGCTTCCAGCACGATTTGATCCTTGTTCTCGAAAATGTCCACGCTCGGCGTCCACGCGCCACGCGCGATGCCCTCGTCGCCAAAGGTACGCGGCAGATTGGTCGAGAACAAGCGGTTTACTTCGTCCTGAAGACTCCGCAAGTCACGAAAAGGATCGTAACGAGTGATGCCCATGATGTTTTCAACCTCCAAAATATCTGAAATGTTGTCGGTGTTGCGCCAGCACCCGCCCGACCGTCCATTTTTGATGGTCATGCGTTTTGATTCGAGCACTGAGCGCAAAGGCATAATAAAGGTTGAGTGTTTCTTTGTCAAGTCGTCCCCCGGTGCTCGAACGGGCATCCGGGGGATGAAAGCGGTTCTATTAATAATTCATTTTTATGCATCAATATCAAAGTATTATTCGGTGGATTGGCAGGAACAGGCACGCATTATTATGCGTATGTTGACTATGACGATAAAGTCGGACAAATAGGCTCGGATTTTGAGGCGATACAAAGATGGACGAGAAAGATGCACGGATTTTGGAGATTCTTCAACGCGACGGGCGCACGTCGAACGTCGAACTGGCGCGGGCGGTTGAGTTAACCCCGTCGGCGACGCTGGAGCGGGTGCGGAAGTTGGAGGAGCGCGGATTAATCAAAGGCTACATGGCGTTGCTCGACCCGCACGCGCTCGGTTTGGGATTGGTGGCGTTTATTTTTGTGCGGATTGACGACCGCGACGACCTTGTAGGTCGTTCGGAGGGGACGGCGGAGGGGCTGGCGATGTTGCCGTCGGTGCAGGAAGTTCATCACCTCGCGGGCGAAGATTGTTTTCTGGTAAAAATTCGCGCGCGGGACACGGACGACCTCTACCGAATCCTGCGCGACGACATCGGACGCTTCAAGACGATTCGCTCGACGCGCACGACGATCGTGCTCAAGACGGTGAAAGAGACATCGCGTCTGGAGATTAACGGGGAAAACGGAGGTGTGTGATGTTGAAGGGACGGGAAAAACTGGCAGCCTACGGCGCGTGGGCGGCGGTCTGCTTTTTTTGGGGGACGACCTATCTGGCGATTCGCGTCGGGCTGGAGACGCTGCCGCCGATGTTGTTTGCGGGGCTGCGTTTTTTGATCGCGGGGGCGCTATTATTCTTCGTGATGGCGCGTCAGCAGGGGGCGCGTTTGCCTGTGGGTCGGGAATGGCTGGACATCAGCGTGGTCGGAGTGGCGCTGCTGGTCATTGGCAACGGGGCGGTAGTGTGGGCTGAACAGTGGGTTTCGAGCGGGATGGCCGCGCTGCTGGTGGCGACCTCGCCGTTCTGGGTGGCGGGCGTCGAGAGGTTCTTCAGTGACGGCGAACGCCTCGGCGCGCGGGGCATCACGGGGCTGCTTATCGGCTTCGGCGGATTGGTGTTGCTGGTTGCGCCGCAGCTGTTCGGGGCGTCGTTAAACGGGCGTTACGTGTTGGGAGTGGCGGCGATACAGTTGGGGTGCGTCGCGTGGTCGGCGGGTTCGGTGTACGCAAAGCGGCGTCCGGTCGGCGTATTGCCGCTGATGAGCGCGGCGGTGCAGATGCTGGTCGCGGGCATCGTGCTAACGCTCATTGGGACGTTCGCGGGCGAGTGGGGGGTGTTCGGTTTGAGCGAGCGGAGTTTGGGCGCGCTGGCGTATTTGATCGTGTTCGGTTCAATCGTCGCCTACGGTTCGTACACCTACGCGATTCAAAAACTGCCACTCTCAATCGTCACTACCTATTCGTACATCAACCCGGTCATCGCGGTGCTGCTTGGCTGGGCGGTGCTGTCCGAGCCGATGGGCTGGCGCGTCGCGGGGGCGACGGTGATTATTCTGGGCGGCGTCGCGCTGGTCAAGACTTCGCCACGCGGCGTGTTGCGAGCCATCGCACGGTGGCGCGAGAGGGACGACAGAGAGTCGAGCGGCAACGCCAAAAAGCGGAGACCCATCGCGTTTGCGGCGCAGACTCCGCCGGAGCCGGTTGAGTTTTGGTTGCGGCGCACGTCGTTCAGGTAAGTCCGAAGAAGCGTTTGATGGAATCGAGGAGACCGGCGGAATCGGTCTCCTCTTTTGTTTGTGTTTGGGCGCGTGCGGCAAGCCCGGCGCGCCGCTCGGCTATCGTGTGGCTCAGGGATTCGACGAGGTCGGGGTTGGTCTTGAAAAGCGTCCGCATGGCGTCGTGGTTGATCTCGAACACTTCGGTCTCTTCGACGGCGGAGATGTTGGCCGTGCGCGGCTCGCCCGTGAACAGCGCCATCTCGCCGAAGAAGTCGCCTTCGTGCAGCGTGGCGACGGTGCGCGGGCGTCCCTTGTCGTCGATGTGCACCTGAACGCTGCCGCGATTGAGAATGAACATCGACGCGCCGCGTTCGCCCTCGCGGATGATGAGTTCGCCGGGGGCGTAGACGTGGCTCTGCGAATTGGAGGCGAGTTGGCGCAACTCGTCCGCCGACAGCGGCGAGAAGATGTCCACCGCCGAGAGGCGATCGGTGATGAGGTCGCCGTTGAGGTTCGCGCCGTTTGCGGCAGCGGCGGCGCGTTGGACGTAGAGCGTGCGGGTCGGATAAGCGAAGTTGAGCCGGTTGCGGCGGAAGGTGTACCAGATACGCTGGCGCACGAGCGCGTCGGTGTCGTTATATTTGGCGTAGTTTTCGAGCCAGTATTTGACTTCGTAGTCGACGCTGCTGGTGCCGAAATCGCGGACGCGGACGATGGGCGTCATGTAGCGCAGGACGTTGTCGACTTCGCGCACGGCTTCGCGGACGACGTGGATGACTTTGGCGGGCGAGTCGGAGTAGAGCGCGTTGAAGAAGACGATGCGCGCGTTGGCGTTGTCGCGCGGGCAAACCTCGATCGACTCCTTGCTCATGCTGCTGTTGCTCACGAGCACGATGTGGTTCTGGAACGTCCTGATTTTGGCCGCGCGCCACGTGATGCTTTCGATGACGCCCGACCACTTGCCGACCGTAATCACGTCGCCGACCTGAAAAGGTTTGTCGGCGTGGAGCGAAATCCCCGCGAAGAGATTGCCGAGCGTGTCCTGCAACGCCAGACCGATGATGACGCCGAGCAACGCCGAGCCGGGCAGCAGCGCCGTGAACGACATCGACGGGAAAAAAGAGTGGAGGATGAAGGCGATGAAGGCGACGTAGGCGACGAGGGCGAACAGGTCGCGCGTCAGATTCGATGCCTCGTAGCCTTTGCGCTTGCGAAACACCGTGAACACGAGCATCCCCAACAGGCGTACGACGATGATCGCGACGCTGATCCAGAGCGCGGCCTGTAGGATGTCGATCCACGTCTGCGCCCCGCGCAGTTTTTGCAGCCACTCGTAGGTGACGGGCATCTCCTGCGCGGGCATGTTGGCGGCGGGCGCGGGCGCGAGGTTGTAGAGCACGTAGCCCACCGCGGCGAAGATCACCGCCGCCACCAACGGAACCGCCACTTGTTTTTTGATTAGATGAAGAGTCACGTTTCTCAAACCCGCGTCCGTAGTCTTGAAACAGTCCGGAGTCTAAAAGTCCAAAGTCCGTGAGCGAGAGTCCGGATCGAACCCACGCCGGGCTTGCTGAAATGCTTGACGCTGAAGTGTTGAACTTTGGGCTTTTGAATATTCATCCGATGGGATTATGAAAAAAGCTGCGTCGCGATGGACATAAGCGAAAGCGCGGAGACGACCGCCACCATCAACCACGCGGCGACATTATAGACCCGACCGTTCGTGTACGCACCCATTAATTCCTTGTTGTTGACGAGGCGCAGGATGGCGATCAGCAGGACGGGCAGCAGCAGTCCGTTGATAAACTGCGTGACGAGCAGCACGCGGATCGTCGGCAAATTGGGGATCAGCGCGACGAACGCGCCGACCGCGATGAGGAACGTGAAGATGCCGAGAAATATCGGGGCTTCACGAAAGCTGCGCGAGACGCCCTTCTCGAATCCGAGGGCTTCGCTGATCGAATACGCGGTGGCGAGCGGGAGCACGCCGACCGCCAGCATCGCCGCGCCGAGCAATCCGGTCGCGAAGAGGATTTGCGCGTACGGGCCGGCGACGGGGGCGAGCGCGCGCGCGGCATCAGCCGCCGACTCGACCTCGATGCCCGCCTTGTGGAGCGTCGCCGCGGTCGAAACGACGATGAAGAAGGCGATCATGACGGCGAACACCGTGCCCGTCCACACGTCGGCGCGGACGAGCGCGTAGTCTTCCTCGGTCGTCCCCTTCTCGACCACCGACGACTGAACGAAGACTTGCATGAACGGCGTGATGGTCGTGCCGATCAGCGCGACGACCATGAAGAGATACGCGGGGTCAAAGCTGAAACTCGGTTCGACGACCTCGCGCGCGACCTCGCTCCAGACGGGACGCGCGAGGAAGGCCGAGACGATGTAGCCGAGAAAGACCAGCGACATCAACAGGAAAATTCGCTCGACGCGCCGGTACGAACCCTTAACCACGATCCACCAAATGCTCGCCGCCGCGAGCGGCACAGAGACGTAGCGCGGCACGCCGAAGAGTTCGGTCGCGGCGGCGATGCCGATAAATTCCGAGACGATGACGCCGCCGTTGGCGACGAGCAGCGTGAGCATCACGAGCGCCGTCCACCGCACGCCGAACTGTTCGCGGATGAGATCGGCGAGCCCCTTGCCCGTGACCATGCCCATCCGCGCGCACATCTCCTGCACGATGCCGAGCGCGAGCATCATCGGGATAAACGCCCACAGCAGACTGTAGCCGTATCTCGCCCCGACGGTCGAATAAGTCGCGATCCCGCTCGCGTCGTTGCCCGCGTTGGCCGCGATGATGCCGGGGCCGAGCACCGCCAGATACGCGACAAACCTTGAACGCCGCGTGCCCATCGTGCGGCGCACGCGTTGCGCCCCGCGCCGCCACAAGCGTCGCCCGACCTTTCGCATCTCGGCGCGTGTCATTACCATTACTGGCGGGGTCTCCGTCGGTCATAAGGCACGAGTTAAAGCGCGAAGGGTATGAGTTGAGCGCACGCGACGAAGTGCGTTGCGTGTGTCGCCGGTTGCCCGTCGCTGTTGTTTTCCGTCTACCCCCGTCTACCCCCGTCTACCCCCGTCTAACCCCCGTCTACCCGAAGAGTCTGGGCAGACGCTGACGCCAGCCTTTCGGCAGTAAAATCTCCATCGCGTCATCCACCGTGACGATGCCCGCGAGGTCTTCCTGTTCATCGAAGACGGGCAGCGCGAGAAGATTATACTCGGCGATGCGCTCGGCCACGTCGCGCGCCGAATCATCCGTGCTCGCGTATTGATAATCCTCGCGCATCACGTCGGCGAGTTTGACGCCGGGGTCGGCGAGAATCAGACTGCGCAACGCGATCACGCCGCACAACTTCCATGAGCCTTCGGTTTCGACGACGTAGATGTAATAGATCATGTTCGGCGTTTCGGCCATCTCGCGCAGGCGCACGAGGGCTTCGCCGACCGTCAGGTCTCTGGGCATCGTGACGAACTCGGTGGTCATCAGTCCGCCCGCGGTGTCGTCTTCGTAATGGAGCAGTTCGGCCACGTCGGACTGCTCCTCGCCTTCCATCAAGCCGAGGAGTTCTTCGGCCTTGTCTTCGGGCAAATCGCCGAGCACGTCCGCCGCTTCGTCGGGCGACATCCATTCGAGGATGTCGGCGGCGCGTTCCTCCTCCATGTCGCCGATGATGCGCGCCTGATGTTCTTCGGGCATCTCTTCGAGCGTCTCGGCAGCCGTCTCGTCGTCGAGCGCGCCGACGACTTCCGCGCCCTGATGATACGAGAGGGCTTCGGCGAGCCGCGCAATTTCGACCGGATGGAGCCGCGCCAGTTTGTCGCGCGACGACTTCAACTGAACGGTCGCCGCGTCGGTCGCAAGGTAACCAACGTCGGCCCAGTCGATGACTTCGACCGGGCTTGTCGTGCCGAAGAAATTGTGCGGCGTCAGCCTCCGCCACAAACCTTTCAAACTCACGTCGGCGCCGGTCACGCGCCAGTCGCCGCTGGCTTCGATGAGTTGAACGTCGTTGACGCGCACGACGCGCTTGCCGTCCACGTCGATGAGTTGTTTGTCGAGCACGTCTTTCGCCAGCAAGACCTCATTCTCGCGGCGTCCGAACGGGGTGCGGTCGATGATGTCGGTGTTGAGTCGCGCGCCGCTCTCGTCCAGTCTGACCATTCGCAGACGCGGGATGAAGAAGTCGCGCCGTCCGACGCGCGCGACCAAACCCGTCACCGGCGGGTGGTCTTCGCCGAGACGCACGATGACATCCTTGATGGTCGCCACACGCTCGCCCTCCCTGTCGCTCACCGGGCGACCGAGCATCTGCGAAAGATACAGCATATGAGAATTAACACCCCGCGATTTGAGATCACGATGATAGCACGACGCGCAACGGGCGCAGCAAAAGGAGAAAGGCGCGGGGCAGAAGAGAAGTTTAAAAAGAAGAGAACGCCAGCGTGCGACCTGTTTCCCCCCTTCGTCCCTATCCGCCTTTAGCGGTCTTTATCTGTGAGTGGCTATTGCCAAGATGAATCCTTTTATCCTATGCTCGGCGCCGTCGGTCGGAAACGCGAATCGTCAGAGCCTCTGCGGTGTCATCTTTTATACCCGTAATTTTATACCCGTAAATATGCCAATCGTCGGAACCGAATGGATCGTTGACGCGACGGGCTGCCGTGCCGCAGCGTTGCGCGATGTCGAGACGCTGCGCGCGGTCTTTGAGCGCGCCATTGCCGAACTCGACCTGCTGCTGGTCGCGGGCGAAGAGGTGTGGCACCGGTTTCCCGAACCGGGCGGCGTGACCGGACTCGTGCTGCTCACAGAGTCGCATCTGGCGTGTCACACGTACCCGGAGCACGGCGTCGCGACGATCAATCTCTATTGTTGTCGCTCGCGTCCCGCGTGGCCATGGGCTGAACGACTCGGCGAGATGCTGGGCGCGCAGAACGTCGCGGTGCGCGTCGTCGAGCGTCCCGCGCAGGCGTCGCGCGAAGCCGTTCAGACGGAGACGACCGCGACGACG
>JBGTHJ010000058.1:0-7632 GCA_041746175.1 Pyrinomonadaceae bacterium | reverse complement strand
GCGCGAGTTCGGCGAAACGCGCGCGGGGCCATTGCCGGCTCGGATGCCCCGCGCCGGGAAACATCCCGATGAGCGGCGCATCGCCGCCCGCGTGGACGCCCGCTTTTTTTAGCAGCGCATCGACCGCGAGGTCGTCTTCGGCGCGGGTCTTCAAGCGCGGCACGCGTGAAACCTTGCCGATGCCGAGCGGCGCGAGCACGTCCAAGTAACGGTCAACCGCGTGCTTCGCGCGGTCTTCGACGGGCGGGCGCGGTCGGAAGTTCGACAGCCAATCGAGCGACCTGCCCGGTCGCCGCGCGTAGAGCCGTTCGGACGCGCCCGACAGAAAACCGAGCAGGTTGGTCTCTGACAAACTGTGGAGGTCGATGACGAAGTCGAAGCCGAGCCGCCGCACTTCCCCGACGAGCCGCGCGATATTCAAGAGCGACTGCGGCTTCGGTCCGTCGCGCAGTGCGACGCGGTCAACCGGAAGCGTCGCGTTTGCGTAACCCGACATCTCGACGACAGGCGCGGCGGGTCGCCCGACGGCCACCGTGATGCGCGCTTTCGGAAACCTGTGGCGCGTCGCGGCGAGCGCGGGCAAACTCAGCACCACGTCGCCGAGTTGGCCGAAGTCGATGACGAGCAGGTTGTTCGCTTCAAAGCTCATCGCGCACAAATAGAGGACGCCCGTCTCATGTCGTTTGACGTAAATCGCGCCCGGTCATGTCGGCGGGTTTATCGAGTCCGAGCAGACCGAGGATGGTCGGGGAAACGTCTTCGAGCGCGCCGCCTTCGCGGAGTTTCGCACCGCGCGCGGCTTCGTCGATGAGGTGAAAGGGGACGAGGTTGCTGGTGTGGGCGGTGTGTGGTTGGCCGGTAGTGAGGTCGATCATCTGCTCGCAGTTGCCATGGTCGGCGGTGATGAGACAGCGGCCTCTGGCGGTTCGCAGGGCTTTGGTGATCCAACCGATGCAGGTATCGACATGCTGGACGGCTTCGATGGTTTTCGCGAGGTTGCCGGTATGCCCGACCATGTCGGGATTCGCGAAATTGACGATGAAGACATCGGTGTCGCGCTCGTCGATAGCGCGGAGAACTTTGTCCGTGACTTTGAAGGCCGCCATCTCCGGCAGCAGATCGTAGGTCGCGACTCTGGGCGAAGGAATCAGCAGCCGCCGCTCGTAGGGAAACTCTTGCTCGACGCCGCCGTTGAAGAAGTATGTGACGTGAGCATACTTTTCGGTTTCGGCGAGGCGGTAGTTGCGGATGCCGACCGAGGCGAAAACGTCCGCGAGGATGTTGCGGTGTTGGAGTTGGGAGAAGGCGACGGCGAGCGGAAAAGTTTTGTCGTAGACGGTGAAGCAGACGAAATCAATCGCGGGGTGCACGGGCGCGGGGAAGCCGTCGAAGTCCGCGACGGCGAGGGCGCGCGTGATTTGCCGGGCGCGGTCGGAGCGGAAGTTGTAGAAGATGACGGCGTCGCTATCCCTGATGGTCGCGGTGGGTTCGCCGTGCTCATCGGTGACGACGATGGGTTCGACGAACTCGTCGCTCGTGCTGCGCTCGTAGGATCGTTTGATCGCCGCGACCGGATCGACGGCGCGCTCGCCGACGGCGTTGACGAGAAGTTCGTAGGCGCGCTGCGTCCGTTCCCAACGCTGGTCGCGATCCATCGCGTAGTAGCGTCCGATGACCGATGCGATGCGCCCGCAGCCGATCTCCATGACCTTGACCTGTAAGGCTTCGACGTAACCATAGGCGGACATCGGCGGCACGTCGCGCCCGTCCAAAAAACAGTGGATGTAGACGCGTTGCAGGCCGCGCTCTTTCGCCATCCGCAGCAGCGCGTAGAGATGTTGTTGCGATGAATGAACCAGCCCGTCCGAGAGTAGCCCGATCAGGTGGAGCGCGCCGCCGCGCGTCTTCGCGCCGTCCATCGCGGCGCACAGCGCGGGGTTGGAAAAGAGTTCGCCGGATTCGACCGCGTGGTCGATGCGTCCCACGTCGGTGCGAATCACACGCCCCGAACCCATGTTCAAGTGGCCGACTTCGGAGTTGCCCATGACGTTGGCGGGCAAGCCCACGCACGTCCCCGACGCTTCGATCAGCGTGTGCGGATACTTCTCGGTCAGTTCGTCGTAGAAGGGCGTCGAAGCGAGCGCAATCGCGTTGCCCTCGCGTTGTTCGGTGTGTCCCCACCCGTCGAGAATGATGAGCGCGAGCGGCCCCTCCCGCTGCTGCTGCTGTTTGTCGGCCAAGACTCTCTCCCCGTTCACTCGCTGGCGGTTTTATCGACCCGCGTGAAGGTGTACTGGTTGCGGAAGCTAAACGCGCCGCCCGCCGGTTTGGTTTCCTTGAGGACGGTCAAAGTCTTGTCGGCGACCGTGATGGTCTTGCGAACCTCGACCGGCTGGTCGTTTTCCACGCCCGCGCCCGTCAGGAGCAACGTGCCGCGATGCTTCTCGGAAAACTCACCGAGACCATCGACCTTATATTCCGTCCGGTCTTTGCCACCCTCAGACACGAAGACG
Organism: Pyrinomonadaceae bacterium; assembly: GCA_041746175.1. Lineage (GTDB taxonomy): Bacteria > Acidobacteriota > Blastocatellia > Pyrinomonadales > Pyrinomonadaceae > JBGTHJ01. The sequence continues at coordinate 5,119 of JBGTHJ010000058.1, read as the reverse complement.
AACTTGTTGCCCGCGAGGTCGATGGAAACGATTTCGACGCTCTTGACCGTCTTGCCGGGGCCGTCGTCGTAGGTGTAGCGGAAAACGAGAGACGCGCCGTCCGGCGACGCCGAAACGTCAAGCAGCGTCGGCAACTTGACGCGCTTGTTGTTCGAGTAGTCGCGGTATTCGAGTTGCCCCTGCCACTCTCCGGCGAAGGCCGCGTGCGTCGGTTGCAAATTGGCCGCGACATCGTGACCACTACTGTTGCCGCCCCCGCCGCCGTGTTGCCGCGCGGTCGTGTTTTCAGCGCGACCGAAAGTCAACACGCCGCCGATGACGACGAACAGGAGCACGAAAAATTTTGAGCGGTTATACATATCAGCTTGCCTGTGAACGAGTAATGATTCGACGGCCTATTTTTTCGCGCGCTTCGACTTTTTCGACGAAGCCCGTGCTTTGCCGTTTTTGTTCGTGGACGGCGGGGCGGCGGGCTTCTCCAGTTGGTAGAACGCGCCCATGCCGGGATAGCGCGCCGAGGCGCGGAGGTCTTCCTCGATGCGCAGGAGTTGGTTGTACTTGGCGGTGCGGTCGGTGCGCGAAAGCGAGCCGGTCTTGATCTGTCCGGCGTTGGTCGCCACCGCGAGGTCGGCGATGAATGTGTCTTCGGTTTCGCCGGAGCGGTGCGAGATGATGGAGGTGTATCCGGCCTTGCGCGCCAGTTCGATGCAGTCGAGCGTCTCGGTGAGCGTGCCGATTTGGTTGACCTTGATGAGAATCGAATTGGCGACGCCGAGGTCGATGCCTTTTTGCAGAAATTCTGTGTTGGTGACGAAGAGGTCGTCGCCGACGAGTTGGACGCGGCGTCCGAGTTCGACGGTCAAGAGTTTCCATCCCGTCCAATCGCTTTCGGCCAGGCCGTCTTCGATCGAGATAATCGGATACTGCGCGACCCACGATTTCCAGTAAGCGACCATCTCATCGCTCGACAACTTGCGCCCGTCCGACTTCTTGAAGACGTACTGCTGGCCGTCGTAAAACTCGCTCGCCGCCGGGTCGAGCGCGAGATAAACGTCGCGCCCCGCCGTGTAGCCCGCCCCCTCAACGGCTTCGAGAATCGTCTCGATGGCTTCTTCGTTCGAGCGGAGGTCGGGCGCGAAGCCGCCCTCGTCGCCGACCCCTGTGGCGTGCCCGCGCTTCTTCAAAACGCCCTTCAGCGAGTGGAAGATTTCCGCGCCCACGCGCAACGCATCGTGAAAACTTTCGACCCCGGTCGGCGCCACCATGAACTCTTGAAAATCGACGTTGTTATCGGCGTGCGCGCCGCCGTTGATGATGTTCATCATCGGGACGGGCAGCGTCCGCGCGTTCGCCCCGCCGACGTAGCGATAGAGCGAAATTTCGAGGTACGCGGCGGCGGCGCGGGCGGTGGCGAGCGAGACCGCGAGCAATGCGTTGGCTCCGAGTTTGGATTTCGTCGGCGTGCCGTCGAGCGCGATGAGCGCGGCATCGACTTCGGTCTGGTCGAGCGCGTCCATGCCTTCGATTTCGTCGGCGATGTAGTCGTTGACGTTCTGGACGGCCTTGAGCACGCCCTTGCCGCCGTAGCGTTTCTTGTCGCCATCGCGCAGTTCGACGGCTTCGTTCTCGCCCGTCGATGCGCCGGACGGGACAGCCGCCCGCGCCGTCGTCCCGTCAATCAACAGCACCTCGGCTTCGAGCGTCGGGTTGCCGCGCGAGTCCAGAATTTCACGCGCGTGTACGGATTCAATCATGCTCATAAATTGAGCGCGCTCCTCGTCGTGTTGGATGTGTGTCAGACCTGCTGAATCTATCACAACTAGACCACACGCAGCTAAACCGTCCGGCATGTTTGCGCCAAACGCGGTGCGATTTTCATGAAATTGTAGCAGCACCGGTTTTGGGAATAGTTATTGCTCTTGAATAACATAAGAGCATTGAAAACGTAACGGTTGCATACAACACGTACTAAGCGGGGTCTAACATTATGGAAAACACTCAGCGGCCTTTGATGGGCTATTTCATCGCCGGAGCCGCACTTGCACTTCTATTCGGCATCGCCTTTCTCAAGGGGCGTGTCAAGTAAACATCAACGCAGGATCGAACAAAGGAGAAGGAAAGAAAAATGGCAGCATCACAGGGAACATACGCGCAGCGGACATCAACCTCCGACACCGGCACGACGACCGGCGGCAGCCTCGAATCGACGGGCGCCGACAAGGCCGAAACGATGTTGAAGACGGTGGACGAATCCACCAAACAGACGACCGGCATCAGCTTGTTTCACATCCTGACGCTCGGCTCCATCGGAGCCTCGATCGCGCTCTTTTTGTCGGGCAAGAAACAGGCCGGAATCTTCGTCGGTCTCTGGCCGCCCACGTTTCAGGCTTTGAAGGCGGCGGTCGAAAATAGCTCCAAGAAGTAAGACTTGCTAATCACGCGGAAACATCAATAACGGGCGGCGTCTCGATTCAGATTGAGACGCCGCCCGTTGTGATTTGTCTGTTTAAGGCAGGCAACTTCTCGACTCTTGTAGTCTACCCGGCGGCGGTGTTGGCTTTCGCCTGTTGCGCGTTCTTCTCCGCTTCCATCTTCGCGCCGATTTCTTCGATTTGCGCGTTGCTCAGAACCTCGCGGGCGCTCTTGAACATCTCGCCTTCTTCCTCTTCGACGTGGTGCTCGACGTTCTCTTTGAGCACTTTCAGTTTCGCGCCCCACTCTTCTGAATCGACCGGCATCGCCGCCAATTCACCTAAGAGGACTTTGACGACGTGGTGTTCTTCGAAGCCTTCGAGCGTGATGTCGCGCGTCTCGGATTCTTGTTTGAGCACGGGGTAGAAAATCGTTTCTTCGATGTGCGCATGGATGTCGAGTTCCTGTTTGAGTTGGGCAAACAGGTCTTCGCGCGTCTTGACTCCGCGTTCGGTGGTGGATTCGAGTTTCTCGAAGATGCTCGAAACTTTCTTGTGGTCGGTTTTCAGTAATTCAAAAGCGTTCATGATTCGTCCCTTCCTTGTGTGTTCTCCCCTTCTCTTGCACGTTAACGATACGCGCCGAAAAATGCTTCACCACTGACAATCAAATCGAATGCCAGTCGTCCTTCTCCGCGTCGCATTTAGCAGAATCAGCCGTGCTTGGAGTAAACTAGGAGCACACGAAAACTTCGGAGTAGCGGCGATGAACGAACGGGATGAACGGCGCGTGCCGTCGGCAGAAGAGGTGACGGCGGAAGCGGTGGCGGCGGCGCGAACGCCACACCATCGACCCGACAAGCACGATGACGCCGCAGCACGCGAACCGTGCGCGGAAGACCTGATGGAATTGAACGGCGCGCATCTCGCACGTCGCGATTCGGCGCGGACGGACGCAGAAGAAGAAGATGCTGCTGCTGCCGCCACCACCATCGCCACTGCCGCTAACACTCCCGTCGCTGCCCCCGCCGTGCGTCCGGTTCGCTTTCAGCCCCCGGAAGATTTTACGGGCATCGAGATTGGTGAGGTGAGCGACGTGGCGGGCGGGGTGCTCGCCGTCGTGTCGTCGGTCAAGCACGCGTGGCGCGAGATGGGCGCGGTGCGCGGCGTGCGGACGCTGTTGCGGGTCAACCAGAAAGACGGCTTCGACTGTCCGGGCTGCGCGTGGCCCGACCCCGACGGCGAACGGACGCACACCGAGTTTTGTGAGAACGGCGCGAAAGCCGTCGCCGAAGAAGCGACGACGCGGCGCGTCACGCCCGAATTTTTCGCGCGTTGGAGCGTCGCCGAACTTTCGCACAAGTCCGATTTCTGGCTCGGCAAACAGGGACGCCTGACGCACCCGATGGTCTTGCGACGCGGGGGCAACCACTACGAACCGCTAACATGGGAAGACGCATTTGCGATGATTGCCGCCGAACTCAACGCGCTCGACACGCCGGACGCGGCCATCTTCTACACGTCGGGACGGACGAGCAACGAAGCGGCGTTTCTCTATCAACTTTTCGTCAGGCAGTTCGGCACGAACAACCTGCCCGACTGCTCGAACATGTGCCACGAATCATCCGGCTCGGCATTGACGGAAACCATCGGCGTCGGCAAGGGGACGGTCACGCTCGAAGATTTCGACCTGGCCGAAGCCATTCTTATCATCGGCCAGAATCCGGGGACGAATCACCCGCGAATGCTCACCTCGCTGCAAGCCGCGAAGCGCAACGGCTGCCGCATCGTCCACATCAATCCGCTGCCCGAAACCGGCATGTCGCGCTTCAAGCACCCGCAGCATCCGCTCGACGTGCTCGGTCGCGGGACGCAACTCGCCGACCTCTTCCTACAGGTCAAAATCAACGGCGATGTCGCGCTCTTGAAGGGCATCATGAAAGAGATGCTCGAAGAAGAAGCGCGACGCCCCGGCTCGACGCTCGACCACGACTTCATCAACACGCACACCGCCGGGTTCGACGACTTCGCCGGCGCGCTCCGCGAAGTGAGTTGGGACGACATCACCGCGCAGAGCGGCGTCAGTCGCGAAGAGTTGCGACAGGCGGCGCGCATCATCATCGAATCCGGGCGCACCATCTGTTGCTGGGCGATGGGGCTGACGCAGCACAAGAACGCGGTCGCCAACATTCAGGAGATCGTCAACCTGCTTTTGCTGCGCGGGCAGATCGGCAAGCCGGGCGCGGGCGTGTGTCCCGTACGCGGTCACAGCAACGTGCAGGGCGACCGGACGATGGGCATTTGGGAACGACCGACCGAAGCCTTTCTCGATCAACTCTCCGGCGCGTTCGACTTTGAACCGCCGCGACATCACGGCTTCGACACCGTTGAATCGATCAAGGCGATGCACGACGGGCGCGCCAAAATCTTCTTCGCGCTCGGCGGCAACTTCCTCTCCGCGACCCCCGACACCGAATACACCGCGCGCGCCTTGCAGCGTTGTCGCCTGACCGCGCACGTCTCGACCAAACTCAACCGCGCGCACTTGATAACCGGCGAGCAGGCGTTGATTCTGCCGTGTCTGGGGCGCACCGAGCGCGACGTGCAGACGACGGGCGAACAGTTCGTCAGCGTTGAAAACTCGATGGGCGTGGTGCACGCTTCGCGCGGCGCGCTCGCGCCCGCCTCGCCGCTGTTGTTGAGCGAGA
>JBGTHJ010000057.1:0-7818 GCA_041746175.1 Pyrinomonadaceae bacterium | reverse complement strand
CATCAGCACCGACGAGCGGGCGAGAGAAGCCTTGCCTCAAGTGCTGTTTGAAGAATATGGCTCAACTCAACCAACGCTCAGGACTTTCAGTCCGTTAGGAGGAAACCACCACCTTTGAGGTGGTGGAGCTTCCGCTCATTTACAACTTTAGCTGTCGGTTTACAACTTTATTATTTAGTTTACAACTTTATTAGCTGTACATAGCAACGTGTTTGACAAGTTCTTCTGACTACTCCACCGTCACCGACTTCGCCAGATTGCGCGGTTGGTCAACGTCGCAGCCGCGCCGTACGGCGATGTGATAGGCGAGCAGTTGCAGAGGGATGACCGCGAGGATGGGCGACAGGAGGTCGCTTGATGCGGGTATCTCTATCGTGTGGTCAGACACCATCGATGACATCTCGTCGCCCTCGGTCAGCACCGAAACGACGACGCCCTCGCGCGCTTTGACCTCGACGATGTTCGAGTGCGTCTTTTCATAGCGCACCTCGGATGCCTTGTTGCCGTCCTCGCGCGTGTTGATGACGACCACCGGCAGGCGCTCGTCGATCAAGGCGTTCGGACCGTGCTTCATCTCGCCCGCCGGGTAGCCCTCGGCGTGGATGTAGGAAATCTCCTTGAGCTTGAGCGCGCCTTCGAGCGCGACCGTGAAGTTGATGCCGCGCCCCAGATAGAGAAAATCCTGCGAACGGAAAAACTCTTTGGCGAGTTCTTCGATCTCGTCGGATTCACTGAGAAGGTTTTCGATCTTGACCGGAAGTTCCGCGAGTTGCTGCGCGTGCGCCCGCGCTTCCTCGGACGAGAGCGCGCCGCGGAGCTGTCCGAAGTAGAGCGCGAAAATGTAGAGCGCGACCATCTGCGACGTAAAGGCTTTGGTCGATGCGACGCCGATTTCGGGGCCGGCGTGCGTCAGAATTGTTCCGTCTGACTCGCGCGTAATCATCGACCCCTGCACGTTGCAAATGGCGAGCACCTTCGCCCCGCGCTCTTTGGCTTCGCGCAAGGCCGCGATAGTGTCGGCGGTCTCGCCCGACTGCGAGATGACGATGAGCAAAGTTTTGTCGTCAACCACCGGATTCCGATAGCGAAACTCCGAAGCGTAATCGACCTCGACCGCGACGCGCGCGAGTTGCTCGATCATATACTTGCCCGCCAGCCCGGCGTGCCACGAGGTTCCGCACGCCGCGATCATCACGCGGTCGAAAGCGCGGAAGTCGGTCTCGGTGATGTCCATCTCGTCGAGGTAGATGCGTCCCGTGTCGAGCGAGACGCGTCCCTGCACCGTGTCGCGGACGGCGCGCGGTTGCTCGTAAATTTCCTTGAGCATGAAATGCTTGAAACCGCCCTTCTCCGCCATGATCGGGTCCCACGTGATGCGCTGCTGGACGGGTTCGACGCTGTTGCCGTCGAAGTCCGTGACGCGCACGGCGTCTTTCGTCAAGACCGCGATTTCGCCGTCGCCGAGGAAAAAGATGTCGCGCGTGTGCTGGAGAATCGGCGGCACGTCAGAGGCGACGAAGTATTCGCCGTCGCCCAACCCGATGACGACCGGCGGCCCCTGCCGGACGGAGATGATCGTGTCGGCTTCTTCGGTCGAGATGATCGAGAGCGCGAAGATGCCGCGCAGGTCGTGCACCGTGCGACGCACCGCCGCTTCGAGCGTTCCTTCCTCTTTCAGATATTCCTCGATGAGATGCGCGATGACTTCGGTGTCGGTCTCGGTGACGAACAGGTGGTCGTGCGTCCGCAGACGGTCTTTGAGTTGGAGATAGTTTTCGATGATGCCGTTGTGGACGACCACGACCTGCCCTGTACAGTCGCGGTGCGGGTGCGCGTTCTCTTCGGTCGGTCGCCCGTGCGTCGCCCAACGCGTGTGACCGATGCCGTAAGTCCCATCGAGCGGCTTGAGCCGGATCGCCTCTTCGAGGTTGCGCAACTTGCCTTCAGCGCGCCGGATGTCGAGCGTGTGCGCTTCGTCAACGACCGCGATCCCCGCCGAGTCGTACCCGCGATATTCGAGCTTCCGCAAGCCGTCGAGAATGACCGGCACGACCTGTTTGTTGCCGACGTACCCAACAATTCCACACATAACCAAATCCCTTTTATAAATTAGAAGTACGCTGTCGCGTCTGACATCTATCGCAACCCTATTGAGGATTACGATCAGACGATGAATCAATGAGTCAATTCTTCCGCCTCTGTGTGCGCTGGAGAAGCCTGTGTCTCGTTGAGACGTTTCCTGACCGTCGCCGGGACGCCCGCGACCAGCGTGTCGGGCGCGACATCTTTGTTGACGACCGCCCCCGCGCCCGTCACCGCCCGCGCCCCGATGCGTACCGGCGCGATGAGCATCGTGTCCGAGCCGATCTTAACGTCCTCTTCGATGACGGTCGGGTGCTTGTGCTTGCCGTCGTAATTACACGTCACCGTCCCCGCGCCGATGTTGGTACGGTCGCCGATGATCGCATCACCGAGATAGCTGAGGTGCATCGCCTTGGCGCGACTTCCGAGCCGCGACTTCTTCATCTCGACGAAGTTACCCACCGTCGCGCCCTCTTCCATCTGCGCGTTCATCCGGAGATGCGCAAACGGGCCGACCGCGCAGTTATCCGCCACGTCGGAATCGACGATCACGCAGTGGTCTTTGATGTGGACGCCGTTGCCGATGCGCGAATTGGTGATGCGCGTGCCGGAGCGTATCTCGCAGCCTTCGCCGATAACGGTGCGGCCTTCGATGTGTGTGTCGGGGTAGATAATCGTGTCATGGCCGATCTTGGCATCGACGCTGACGTAGGTGTGCTGCGGGTCGATAAAGGTCACGCCGTTGTCGATCATCAAGCGGCGGAGCGTCCGGTGGCGCAGCAGACGCTCGAACTCGGCGAGTTCGACGCGTGTGTTGATGCCCGATACCTCGCGCGCGTCGGTATGGAGATAGACGCTCACATCTTCGCCGTCGGCGCGCATGATGCCGGGCACGTCCGTCAAATAATACTCGCTCTGTGCGTTGGCGGGTTGCACCCGTTCGAGCGCGTGAAAGAGCGTGCGCGCCTCGAAGCAGTAAATCCCGGAGTTGATTTCGCTGACCTGTTTCTCTTCATTGGTCGCGTCCTTCTGTTCGACGATGCGCTCGAAGCGACCTTCGGCGTCGCGTACGATACGCCCGTAGTTGGTCGGGTCGTCGAGCCTGACCGCCAGCAGCGTCGCCGCCGCGCCGCGCCCGCGATGCGTCCGGTGCTGATGGATCAACGCGCCGAGCGTCTCGTGATGAATGAGCGGCACATCGCCGGAGAGAATTAGCAGCGTCGAATCCGCGTCGGCCAGAGCCGCGCGCGCGGCCATCACCGCATCGCCCGTGCCGCGCTGCTCGCTCTGTGTGATGAAGACCGCCCCGTCTTCGCCGAGTTCTTCGCGCACCGCCTGCTTGACCTCTTCCGCCTGATGCCCGACGACGACGTAAATCGGACGCGCACTCCGCATCATCGCCGCCGCCGTCCGGCAGACGTGGGCGATCAGCGGACGCCCACCCAGTTGATGCAAAACTTTCGCCGTCCCCGAACGCATCCGCGTGCCAAGCCCCGCCGCGAGAATCAGCACGTCGAGCGGCGCGCTCGCGATGGGCGCGCCGGACGCCGACGGTTGAAAATGTTTCTCCATAAGGTTCTCAGTGATGTGCGGTGGTGATGACTGTGGTAGTGGTTGCCGCCGGATGCGCGCCCGATGCTTGCTCGTAGCAGGCGACGATGACGCGCGCGAGTTTTTCGGGACTGTGCCGCACCTTCTCACCTTCGTCGAGCAGGTCGGCGCGAACGATCTCGGTCTCGGCGCCGAAAGTGTCGGCGAGCGCGTCGTCGGTCACGCCGATTTGCTGCGCGCCCTCGGCGGCGTAGCGCGCGGACTGCTCCGCGCTGATGCGCCGCTCGTTGACGACGATGTAGTCGAAGTCGATTTCGGGCGCGTAACGCTTCACCATCTCAAGATGCCGTCGCGCCGTGTAGCCGTCGGTCTCGCCCGGCTGCGTCATCAAGTTGCAGATGAAAATTTTGACCGCCCGCGACGCGCCGATGCATTCGGCCACGCGCGAGACGAGAAGGTTGGGCAAGAGGCTAGTGTAGAGCGAGCCGGGGCCGACCGTGATAAGGTCGGCGGTACGAATCGCGGCGAGGGCTTCGGGCAGCGGCAGACATTGTTCCGGTTCGAGACGCAGCCGACGAATCGGCGCGTGCGATGCCGTGATGTTGGTTTCGCCGAGCACCTCGGTTCCGTCTTCGAGTTCGGCGACGAGCCGCACGTCGTTGAGCGTCGCCGGGTAGATGCGTCCCTTGCTTGCGAGGACCTCAGACGATATGCGCACGGCTTCGACGAAGTCGCCCGTTACGTCGGTCAGCGCGGCGAGAAAGAGATTGCCGAAACTATGGCCGCCCAATTGACCGTCGCCGCGAAAACGATAACGGAAGAGACGTTGCAGCAGCGTCGAATCTTCGGAGAGGGCGACCATGCAGTTGCGTATGTCGCCCGGCGGCAGAATTTGCAGCTCGTCGCGCAAGCGTCCCGAACTTCCGCCGTCGTCCGACACTGTGACGATGGCCGAGAGCGATTCCAACCACACGCCCCCCGCATCATCTTCGCCGACGAGCTGCTTCAATCCGGCCAGCAGCGTCGAGAGTCCCGTGCCGCCGCCGATTGCCACCAACCTCAAACCGCGTTCCGTGTCCAACCTATTTGTTACTCCTCGCCCCCGAAACCGTGCGCGAAACCTTGGCGCATGGCGAAATGATACTCAAAAGCCACGTGCTTTCAAAGCGTTCAAACAGGAAAATGGAAGGAAGGCTGAATGCGAAGGAAGGGAAACGGGGTCTCCGTGCGTCAATGACGGGATGCGAAAACGAGGCGTTCAAACTCCGGTTCGTTCCGCAACGTGACGAGGTCTTGGTCGTGTTGCGCCCGCACGCGCAGCGATGGCTTGATGCCGAGCGCACGCTCTAGAGCCTCAAGCGCGAGTTCAATCGAACCGAGCCGCGCGCGTGTCGCCGCCAGCGCGTAATGAACGTCGGCGGCTTCGGCGTCGCGTTTCAGTGCGCGCTCGAACAACTCCTGCGCCGCGACGTATTCGCCGCGATTGAGTTCGATCACGCCCCGGTCGTACAGGGCTTCGGCATCACGTGGCAGCGCGCTCTCCGAGCGGAGACGCGACTCTGCGATGGCGAGATAGGTGCGCGCCCGCGCCGTGACCTCGGAGACTCCGCCGTGCTGGTCGATGAGTCCGCGAAACAACATCCGCGCTTCCGCGAAACGCCCGCGCGTAAACTCTTTATGAGCGCGCTCGAAAGCTTTTAAGGCCGCCGCTTCATCGCGCGTCGGTTGACGTGGCGGCGACGGCGCCGGACGCATCGTCGTCGCCGGTTTGGTCGCGACAGTCTGCCTCGTTTTTGACTTCGAGACGGTCGCGGACGCAGTTTTCTTCGGCTGTTTGACGGTCGTCGGTGTAGAGGCCGGTGGCGCCGCTCGCTTGGACGGCTTGGCCGGAGTCGCGGTGCTTGCGGCAGAACCGGTTTTTTTAGTGGCCGCGCCCTTCTTAACGAGCTTCGAGGGGCGAGCGGTCTTGCCTGCCGTCACCGCGGACGAGGTTTTCGAGGGCGTGGCTTTGCGCACGGGGGCTTTCTCCGCCGTTGAACGTTTGACCATCGGCTGTGGACGGGTAGACTTTGAGGCGAGTTTGCGACCTTTGGCCGAAACTTTGCCGGACTCTTGACGTGGCGCAGGGCGAGCGGGCGGCCTTTTCACACCCTTCACGATGGGATCGCTCATGAGAAGCACTCGTATTTTCAGAAGCACCCCCACTGTGGAGGTGCTGAATCAGCCCGCAGATTAGCACAGAACATCGCATAAATCAACGTAGCTATAGAGTTTGCGGGCGCGAAAGGGTGTCGCAAGGCGGTTCGTGGTATGCCAAACATAGAAAAACAGTTGAAGTCACTTTGAGCGGTGTGCTAGAGTGCTTTTGGAGTTACGAAGCCCCGCCGTCGAGCGGGTTTGCGGAGAACACGTGCGGCAAGAAAAAGAGCGATCTTCTTCTGGTTCTCCGACTTAACCTCCGTGCATATGGTTCCCGCCGCTGATCCTTCCTCATCTTGTCCGCGCCCCCTTCAAGGGAAAGCTCCTATACTAATGGAAAATACTTCGATCATAATGCGCGAGGAGCAGTCTGAGCAGATCAACGCTGCTCTGGCTAAACTCCGTCTCGAATCATCGGCACGGGTGGTTTTTCTGGTCGACAAAAACGGCCAGCAGATCGCCGCGCATGGCGAGGTCGGCAACCTTGACACGACCAGTCTGGCCTCGCTGGCCGCCGGAAATGTCGCGGCGACGGGCGGGATGGCACGTCTCATCGGGGAGAAAGACTTTCCCACGCTCTCGCATGAAGGCGAACGCGAGGGCATCCACATCTGCATCATCGACCGCGTTTTGCTGGTCGTGGTCTTCGACGAGCGTTCCAGTCTGGGGTTAATCAAACTCCGCGTCAAACAGGCTTCGCGCGAACTGGCGGCCATTTTCGACGAGATGGCGCGTCTGTCCGCGCTCAATCGCCAGCGCGACGAGGCGCTGTTCGCCGAGATCACCGACGACGACATCGACAGCCTCTTCAATTAAAGTTGCCAGACGCGGGGCACGACGCCCCCCTTCGCGCGCGCCCGACCACACGCCGCTCCAACGGCTCGACCACCATCGACCTGCTGCCCGCCGCAGCGACCCAACACATAAACGGCACGAGTTCTATGACGTTCATCAACTACGCATCACGAGAAATCAACTGCAAGATCGTTTATTACGGCCCGGGACTGTGCGGCAAAACGACCAATCTGCAATACATCTACGATTCGACAGCGCCGACCTCGAAAGGCAAGTTGATAAGTCTCGCGACGGAAACCGACCGCACGCTATTTTTCGACTTCATGCCGCTCGAACTCGGCACGGTGCGTGGTTTCAAGACGCGCTTTCACCTCTACACCGTCCCCGGTCAGGTTTTCTACGATGCTTCACGCAAACTGATCCTCAAGGGCGTTGACGGCGTCGTCTTCGTCGCCGACTCGCAAGAGGAGCGGATGGATGCCAACATCGAATCGCTCTACAACCTCGAAGAGAATCTTCAATCCAACGGCTACGACCTCCTGAAAATCCCTTACGTTCTCCAACTCAACAAGCGCGACCTGCCGAACACCATCCCCTTCGACGAACTCATCACCGAACTCCGGCGCAAAGACGAACCCGTCCACGAAGCCGTCGCCGCCAAGGGCACGGGCGTCTTCGACACGCTCAAATCCGTCGCCAAGCAAGTTTTAACCGAGCTTCGTAAATCGTGATTAGTTGAGAGATTTGATCATCAAGAGGCCGTCGCCCCCGTTGGAGTAGTAGCGCGGGAGGCGTTGGGTGACGACGTAGCCAAGATTGCTGTACAACTGCTGCGCGCCGGAGTTGACGGAGCGCACTTCGAGTCGGACGGTGCGAACGTTGCGGCGGCGGAAGCCTTCTTCAACTTTGTCGAGCATTCGATTGGCGATGCCGCGCCGCCGATGTTCCGGCGCGACGCCGAGCGTGGTGACATGCCCGGTATTGTCCGGTTCAACCAAACCGACGAGAAAGCCGACCATCGTGCCGTCGCCCAGCACCGCGCGGTACGAGACTGACTCCGGCGCGGTCAGTAAATATTCAAAGGTGTCGCGGCTGTAAGCTTCGCCATCGACGAAGCAACGCTGGTCGAGACGCCAGCATTCGTCGAGGTGTGCGACCGTCAGCGGGCGGATGTCGTAGCGGCCTTGCGCG
>JBGTHJ010000056.1:0-15125 GCA_041746175.1 Pyrinomonadaceae bacterium | reverse complement strand
GTTTGAAACTGGTGCAGGTTCATGCCTGTGACCGAGAGAAATAGTTGCGGCTTACGGCTCAGTTTGCGGTAGAGGGACATATTTGATGGCTCCGTTGCTCAAACTTAGCGGTTGCAGCCTTATCACGCAACAGGTTTAATATCTTTGTAGGAAAGCAATCATCTTCAAATAAATTCCATGTCAACATTTTTCCTAATAGAGATTTGGGGAGTAGAGCGATGGTTGCGAAAGCATTTGCTTCGGCTTGAAATTTTTCAATGGTGCTATCTGAAAAGAAACAGGTGGCTGGCGAGTGTAATAAGTGATGTCCAAGTTCATGGAAAAGAACCCATAAACGCTCTAACCCGCGTAGCCGCGCGTTAATGATGATAGTTGGTTTTCCTAAAACAATAGTGTAGAAGCCCTCCCATATCATGTCATCGGAATCTACCTCGACAAGCAACACGCCAAACCTTTTACAAAGCCTGTGAAAGTCTTCTTCGGTGAGCGGGCGTTTGTTCCAGCCAATTCTAAGACTTTGTGCCTTTTGAGCGAGGAGGTTCATTTTCTTGGTCTTCGAGCATCCGTGCTACCTGATGCTCTGCATATTCCATGATGGCATCGAATTTGGCTCTATGTTCAGGTTTGAGCTTTGGTACATCTCTAAAGAGACTTTCATATTTCCGCTCTTCACCATGATCTTTATCGCTCTCTTCTGAATTGTCCTTGCCTGTAATGTCCCCATACTGAAGATAATCAAGAGAAACGTTATATTGCTCTGCTATTTGCTTTAGTCTTTTCCTACCCGGCCCTTCTCCCCTTTTCCAGTTTGTGATGGACGCAGCGGAAACCTTCAATTTACCCGCGATTTCCCTATCAGTGCCCCCTCCGAGAGCAATTCTAATTCGCTCAACTAATTCCTCTTCTGGGGACAGTTTTCCCTGCATTAAGATTTCCTTAATATCTCTTGACCTAAATTAAGATTTCCTTTACTCTTTGAAATGTAACGCCACGTTACACAAAAGGGAGATTAACAACCATGCCGGACACAGAGCAAGTAATTCCCGATGTTTCGCGGTCAAATCACAAACTTGGAACTTTAGCAGTTCAAGAAATCAGAGACTCGATACGCAAATTCATAGATTCCGACGTGTACCAGATGCGCGATTGGTCGGCGCGTGAATACTGCGTTGCCATCGCCCTGATGCAGATCGGCGTGCGTGTGGAGTTGCCGCCTAACCATCCTGTCGGCCACCCACAAACCACCGGCAAGGTTGACCACACTCTGACCCGCGCGCAAAAGCTCGGCATTACCACTATTTGGAAAAGACTCTATGACGCTCAAGATGCCCCCTCAGAAAATTAGAGGCCACATCCTGCTCGCGGGCTACCGCTCCATAGAAGAGTTTGCCTGCGCTATCGAGGAGCGACGTGATGCCGTTTCGCAGGTCATCAACTATCTGCGGTTCAACGAACGTATCCGCCGCAAGATCGAGGACAAACTCGGAATTAGCTTTGACCGCCGCGCAGCCTAAACGAGCCATCGCAATTTTTACAGTTGAAACTTTGAGAGAAATCCAATGCAAGACTCTAACGACGTGATTGTCCAAGCCGCAGACGGCTTCGTAAAGCAACTGGCAGGGGAATTAGACCTCTCGCTGGCGAGAATGTATGAACTTCTCGGCAAAGATAACCCCTATCCGAAAGCGTGGCGCATCCTGCGCGCCATCGGGCATCACAACCCGGAGGGGCTGCGCTTCATTCAATCCGATTTTAATCGTCGCTGCGAGGCGCTCTTAAATGATCTGCCGTCCACTTCGGTCGCCCAAATCAACAAGGAGCTTCACGACGTTACTCAAGCCGAGCTTGAGCAGCAGCCCGCAGCACGACGCCGGACTGAAATCTTGGAGGCTATCGCAATTCTCCAAGCGCGCTTGGCTCAGATAGAAGTTGAAGAAACCCGACAAAAGTAAGAGCCGCGCGGCGTTCGTTGCATGAACGCCGCGCGGCTCTTTTTGGTCAGCCGAACCATTGACTTAACCAAAGAGAGGGTAACACATGTCAGTCGAACCAAACATCCCCACCCTGCGAGGCCACAGCGATTTGCACCTGCGCCCGTTCGCGCAACGCATGGCCGCAGAGCATCCCGAATTATGGGCGAAGTTCGTCGCCGCCTGCGCCCGCGAGCACGTCGCCGAGTCGCACCTCACGCCGGAAGAATTCATCCGCCGGTGCACGCGCGCCACGCGCCGCCTGATCCGCGAACACCGCGCCCGCTTTGCCGCGCGCCGTGCCGCCTGAAAGGAGTGTTGAGCATGTCTACCAACATCGTCAAAGCCAACGCCAAACGCGGCGCGAAATCGCCCGCGCAGGTGCGTTGCATCTTCGCGCTCGCCAAGCAGCGCGGCCTTTCGGACGACGAACTACACGCCGTCGTCGAAGAAGCCACCGGCCAACGCTCCATCGCCGCTCTCTCGCGCCAGACGGCAGAGCGCGTCATCGTCCGGCTGGGCGGTTCTCAGCCCGTCGCGTGCCGCCGCACCACACAGTACCGGCGCCAGCGCACCGGCGTCGTCCAACTCGCCACGCCCGCGCACCTCGACCTCATGCACTCGCTCGCCCGCCGTCGCAACCTGAGCGCAGAGGGCTTGACCGCCCTATCGACCCGTATCGTCAAACACTACCCGCCACGCACCACCGTCGAGACCAACAAGGTGATCGAAGCCCTGCGGGCGATGAACGCGAGGGACGGATTATGAGCGCGTCGCCGCCGTTGGTCTGCGAGGCCGTGCCCGTCTCGCTGCGCCCGCTGCTGCCGGGCGTCGGGTGCTGGGCATGTCTCGACACCAACATCGTCTATACGTCGCACGGCATCCGGGCGTGCTCTGCTTGCCAGCACGCCCGCGAGACCCGCAACGAGGCGGCGGGTAAACTCGCCCGCTGCGTGTGGGAGCGCCTCGCGGCCAAGCGCGAGATCGATCCCGTGATGCTGCAAATCGCGCGCGTGCTCACGCGCTTCACGACCCGCGCGCCCGTCTCGCGCGAGATGCTGGAATGCCATTTCCGTCTGAACAAGCGCACCGTGCTCAAGATCGTCGAGGGGCTGCGCAAAGACTGGCTGTTCCCGGTCGGGTCGCGTCGCTCGGGGCCGAGCGGCCTGTGGGTCATCGTCAGCGCGGAAGACTTTCTGCGCTGGCATCACAGATTCCGTCGCCAGCCGCTCACCGAACTGACCACCGCCTACCGGCTGATGCGCGCCAACTTTCCCGAACTGGCCGGCCAGTCAGAGTTCGACTACGCCGACCACTTCAGCGAAGACAGCGAAGTAAAGGAGACGCTCTAACGACCATGAGCACACAGCAGATGATTAGCGAGACGCCGACGCTCGACGAACAGATCACCGAGATCATGGACACGTTCGACTTTGCGCTGATGCACCGCGTGATGGAATTCATGGGCTGGCGGTGGGCGGGCGTGGACGAGGTGACGGGCGCGGGGCTGTTCCTGCCGGCGGAAGCGGACTTACGCACGCTCGCCCGGCGAATGCTGCGCGAGGTCGCCGCACACGACGGCGACAACACGCGCAGCACCGGCGGATTTGCCGCGACCAAGCGGCACGGCTTTTTGAGCCTCTCCTTCGTCGCCGAATACTGGGAGATGCTGCCATGAGCCGCCAGCCACGCACCGACGCCGACTACACGATAGATGCCCTGCTCAAGGGCGTGCGCGTCCTCGAAGCCCTCGAAGGCACGCGCTTCGAGCCGGTCACGACGCGACGCGTTCAAGAGCGGACGCGGTTGCCCTACAACACCTGTATGCGGTCGCTCCGCACGCTGCGGCTGGCCGGAATCGTCACCGAAACCGCCGCCGGCTGGACGCTCGCCCCGCGCTATCTGGCCTTCTGCCAGCGCGCGATCAACGAGCAAAACGCGGCTTAGAGTTGACAAGCTTGTCAACTCTAAGCCGCGTTAAAATCAGAAAACCGCGATTTTCCGGCCTTTTTCGCCGGGTCGCTGCTAACCGAGTTGACAAGTTTGCAAACTCAGGAGGAAGGTTATGGCACCCAAAAGAACACTCAAAGAAAAGCTCGTCGCCGTGCATGAGGCGCACGTCGAAGAAGAGATCGCCGTTCAAGTCGAACAGCGCAACGCCTTACACCACGACTCGCTGCTGATGATTCTCGGAGGCATCCGCGCTGTCCACTCTGTCGTCAACGCCCTTAGTGCACAGTCCATCCGTGCGCTGCAACGCATCCGCGACGAGAAATTGTACCAGTCTGAGGACTTCAAACGATTCGACGACTTTCTTGACCGGTCGCCCCACTCGCCGATGAGTTACAGAAAGTTCAACCGGCTCGAGAACGCGCTCTTCACCGAAGGCGATGAGTTGTTCGACTATCTGAACGCGATCAATGCCCCGATGTCGCGCCGCCGGCTGCTCGGCAAGGGCACCGTCGCCCTCGAAGGCGAAGAAATCGTCCTGCGCTCTGACAACGACGAGCAGCGCTTCTCCGTCAGCGACCGCGCCACGCTGTTGACCACGCTCTCCAAACTCGCCGACCAAACCAGCGAACAGCGGCGCACCATCGAGCGCGGCCAGAAAGAGATTACGCGGCTGCAAAAACAGGCCGATGAATCGCACACCGCCAACCGTCCCGCCGCGCGCCTGCCCGCCGCCTACACCGCCCTGGCCTTCGAGACGCTCGCCACCATGAGTCGCCTCGCGGCGGCGACGAAACAACTGCCGCTCACGGAGAAACTCGACGCGCGCGAATCTGCGCTCGCGCCGTTGGTGGAGCACTGGGACGAAATAAACCGCGCCTTCGGCTTCGACCTCGAACCGCCCGCCGGACGGTTCACAGAACTCACGGCGCACGTCAGCGACGCCGATCTCGAAGCGTTCGACGACGAAATGTGACCGTCAACCTATCCAACTATCCAACCAGTTTAAGGAGTAAATCATGTCAGCCAACAATGCGCTTAACGCCAATGCCAACGCCAGCGCCGAACCGCACTCGCCGACCGCCGCCGCAAGCGACGAGCGACAGCCCACACGCCCGGCGCGCCGTCTCAACCTCAAGCAGGAATCTCTCGTCAGAGAGTTCCAACACTGCTACGACATCAACCCCGGGCAGATCAGCTTCGACGGCGAGAGCGGCGCGCCCTTCTTCCATTTCGAGGCGCTGGCGCAGATCGTCACCGCCCTGACCTGCTTTGCCGAGTTGAGCGTGCAGCAGGTCGAGATCAACCACACGCACGGTCACGCCACCAGCGAAGCATCCATCAGGCTGCAAGACGGGCGCATCGTCAGCAGTTTCGGCTCAGCCTTCATCAATGAGTCGCTACCTGAAGATCAGGTCATCGACAACTTTCAGACCGCCCTCGACGTGTCGCGCGCCCGCGCCTTACGCTCGGCGCTCAGAATGGTCGGCTTCGACCCGCTGCGCGCCCATGAAGCTGCCAAACAGCACGCCGGGCCGTCTGTCCCGCAGATCACTTCAGAAGAGGCGCAGCGCAATAAGGAGTTGGCCGAGATTCATCTGTTGGCTGATGAGGCGGGACTACGCGCCCCCGACGACACCAAATATCGCTCGTTGATTTCGACCTTCTTCGGCGGGCTGGATTCCGCGCGCGATATGGATGCCCGGCAGCGTGCCCAGTTCATCGCCATGTTGCGCAGCTTCCGGTCGGCACACGCACGCCTCGAAGTCGAGGCCGTCAAGTAATAGTCAACAGGCCGCGCACGCTCCGAACGTACGCGGCCTGATTCATTTCCCGAAGCTCTATCGAGTTCAACGCGAAGGGCATCCGCGCTATGCCGAATCATAAACTTGGAGATTTAGCAAAGCAAGAAATCCGCGACACGCTGCGCGGCTTGCGAGGCCACAAATCAACCGCTGAAATCGAGCGTCTGGCGACTTTCTACGGCTGCTCGAAATCGCAACTCTACACCCTCTCGCGCGAGGTGCGCCCGCCTCGCAAACAGCGCGCCGACAAGGGGCGGACGGGCGCCGATATCTTCACTGACGAGACGCTGCGTCACGCCTCCGAACTCGTCACGCTCTCCAACCTCCAACCTGCTCTGGCGTTGGAGTATGCCGAAGCAAACGGAGCGGAAGCTGGCGTCTCCCTCGCCACCTTCCGCCGCCGCTTGCGCGAGCACGGCCTCGGTCGCACGATGCGCCGGCGCACGAGCCGTGCCTATCGTCCGTTTGAAGCCGGGGCCCCGCTCGACATCTTCCAGTTCGACATCAGCGGCGTCAAGCAGCGGTGGGTCGATCCCCGCACCCGGAGCATCTATCAAGTGTCCGTGCTCGACGAGTCGCGCAATCACCCTTACGAGCATCCGACGCGCATCAAACTCTGGAAGTTCTCGCTCATCGACGACCATTCGCGCCGTCGCTTCGTGCGCTTCACCGCTTGTTCCAAGCCGAACTCCACCCACGTTATTGAGTTCCTGCTCGAAGCTTTCCGCGAGATGGGCATTCCGCGCCTGCTCTACACCGACCGCGACTCGATCATCATCGGCGAGCGCACGACGCGCGCCGCACGCCTCCTCGACCTCTTGTTTGCTGACGACGGTGGCTTTCGCATGGATCAACACCGCGCCGGGAATCCGCAGGCGACAGGAAAGGTCGAACGCACGCATCAGGTCGTCGAAGAATTTGAACCCTTCATCGGCTTATTCGAGAAAAACTGTCGCCAACTCGGAGAGCACGGCGCGACGCTCGACCTGCTCAACAGCTTCGCCGCTGAGATGTGCGACAAACTGAACTGGAAGCCCCATCGCGCGACCAAGGAAGTCCCGATGCTGCGCTGGCAGCGTGCCGGACAGCGGCTGCGCATCCCGCCTCCCGCCGTCCTCGATGCCGTTTTCACTGCCGAGGAATTTACCGTGCCCGTCGCCGGAGATGTGACGGTCAGCTTTGGCGGCCACCGCTACCAGTTGCCGCGCACCGCAGATTTCCCGTTCCGCGAATATGCCGAGGCCGGAAGCAAGGTCAAGGTCGTGCTGATGAAGGGCGCGCCCTCTTTCTTCGTCGCCGCCGCTGATGGCTCATTCTTCGAGATTGAGAAGACCGCCGCGCGCCCCGATCACGCAGGCGAATTCAAGAGCCTTCCAGAAGCCAAACGCGCACGCGCGAAGAAAGCGCTCGCGGCGTCGGCCAAAGAGCGGCAGCAGCGCCACAAAGAAGCGGGAACCCGCGACCTCGTGCCGGGCTTCGATGTGCCGTTCAAAAAAACAGAACAACGCCCGACACCGCTGCCGAAGCCACGCCAAGAGGCCGACACCTCGCGTCTCGCCGAAGTCGCACCGGCAGCCGCCGCGCTCGTCGCAGGCCGTCCTATCAACCGTTGGCAGGCCATTCTCCAATTCCAGACCGAAGGCTTCTTCGATACTCCCATATCCGATGCCGACAAGACGTGGCTGCTCACGTTCTTCGGCGACACCGAAGAGATGTTGGACGCCGCGATTCGCGCCGCTCTGAACGCACGCCCGGCGACCAGAAAGAGGGCTTAACGAATGACCGCACACGAAGTTTACGCGGGTTCCGATGGCGCTCTGACTCGACGGTTTTATGCCGCACTGGAGAAGCGCGGCGCGGCTGGCATCATCGCCCTGTACCTGTTCCGCGCGCAGAAATGCAGCCGCCGCGCTAAGAAATACGGCCCCTACGCGGGCGCGGGCGGCAGGTCTTACCGTGACATGGCCTACGAACGTAAAGGCTGGTCGCTGAAGCAACTCACCGAAGTGCTGCGGGAACACAGCGCGCAACTCGGCATCATGTGGGGATGGGGGCGAGACGAGTTACAGAGTTTCAATAAGTGGGTTCTGTACGTCGATCTACCGCAACTCGGACAGGTTTCATTCCACTCATCGGAGCGGTACGAGGGGACGGATTATCCGGGCGACTGGGACGGCAAACGTGCGAGCGAGGAGAGGATTATCAAATTTTGTCAGAGGATATTCGATGAATGGAATGCTTGCACTGTAGCGAAGTGATTGAGCCGATGGAAAGCGATGTCGTTCCGGTAAACGAAGGCACTGCTTGGATGCACCGTGAGTGCTTGCTTAGATCGGTGCTTGGTTCGGAAGACCACATCCGGCGCGGGGCGCATCCGGTAGGAACGTGTCTGCCCGACGATCCACGATTAACGAAACATGAGGCGGCATACGCTGCTGTCATGGCATGGAGGGAGACAGGATAAGAATGAAAATAATTGCTTCAATCTTGTGGACTCTGAGCGAGTGGAGCGGTATCGGCCTCGGCAGATTCGCCCCTTACGTGTTCGCCAAGATGATCGGCTGTGAATACAGGAGGATTAAATGAAGAACTTTACAACTCAACCTCCCGCCCGACACCTTCATCCAGTCGGGCAGCAGACGGAAGAAGTGCGACTCGGCGCTGCGCTCGCCTCCTTTGCCAAGCGTTATGAACTTTCCACACGCCAGCTTTCTCACGTCTGTGGCGGCCCCGCGTGCGGCGTCAGCAAGTCCACCACCGACCGTATTTGTCGCGGCGCGGCTGGCATCAAGTTGACGCCTGAACGCCGCCGCACCATTGCTCACAACTTACGCGATTTTTTATCACGTCGCGGCCTCGCCGCCGACGCAATCAACAACGCAATTCAAATCATCTTCCCGGAGGTAGGTATGATCTCGATCCCACGCACTCCCTTACCCTTTCGTGTCCAGCAGTTTTTCGGTCTCCGCCGCGACCCGTTCGATCCGGTCAAAAGCGACCCGCGCGACATATCCGAGGTATTTGTCACTCCCGCGCTTGATGGCATCCTCGCGGCGCTCGAAGATGCCATCAACTATCAGGGCTTTGCGGCGGTCGTCGGCCAGGTCGGAAGCGGCAAAACCCAACTCAAGAAACGCCTCACCGAAAAGGTGACTAACTCGCACGGGCGCACGCGGCTACTCTTTCCCGACTTCAGCGAGATGCGCCGCGTCAACTCGGGCGCCGTCGTCGCCTTCGTGCTGGAGAGTTTCGGCCAAAAGCCCCGGCGTGGACTTGTCGCCGCCTACGAACAGTTGCGTCAGTATCTCGCTTATCTCAGCGATCAGGGCACGCGCGTCGCCCTCGCCTTCGACGAAGCCCATCGGCTCAATGACGAGGAATTGAGCGCGCTGAAAAACTTCTGGGAACTGAGCAGCGGCGGTTATCAGAGGTATCTGGGCATCGTCCTCTTCGGCCAGCCACTCTTCAAAAGCCGTCTCGAAGACTCTCTCTTCCGCGAGATCGCCGAGCGCGTCGAGATTATCGAGATGACAGGCATGGGCAAGCACTCCTACGACTATCTGAAACATCGCATCAAGCTGGCGGGTGGCGAGATTGATAAAATATTCGAGCGGAAGGCGGTCGATAAACTCGCCGCGCAGGTCGAAACTCCGCTCGCCCTCGGCAATCTCGCCAATCTCGCCATGATCCAAGCTCACGCGCTCGGCGAAGGCCGCGTGCTCGCCGCCTTTATCGACCGCCGCGGGGACGAACCACGCGCCCGCCCCATCCGTCAAGCCAGCTAATGAAGGAGACTCCCGATGTTGATCTACGACATTGAAATCGCTCATGCCATTCCGGGGCGCGACGGTCTGAGAGAAGAAGGAATCACCTACGCCGCAGGGTGGAGTGATTTCGCGGGAATGGGCATCGCCTGTATCGGTGTCTACGACTTCCGCACCGACCGCCCACGTATCTTCTGCCGCGATAATCTCGATGAGTTTACTGCTCTGTTGACCAAGCAGGAGTGCATCGTCGGCTATAACAACCTGCGCTTCGATAACAAGGTGCTTGAAGCTGCCGGATTATCAGCCATACCGCCTGAGAAATGTTATGACCTGCTGGTTGAGATATGGCGCGGCGTCGGTCTCGGCTCAGACTTTCGCCCGGAGACACACGGCGGCTTCTCTCTCGACGCGATGTGCTGGGCGAATTTCAAGGCTGCCAAAACCGGCCCCGGCGCGCTCGCCCCCATCAACTTTCAGCGTGGCAAACTCGGTAGCGTCATTGATTACTGCCTCGCTGATGTCTATCTCACCAAACGACTCCTCGACCGTGTCATCCGCTCCGGCCAACTCGTCAACCCTAAAACCGGCGACTTAATTTCCGTCCGCAAACCCGGAGGGCAACGATGAAACAAAAACCTATTCCGGTCGCAGAGGCAGAGCGCATCGCTGATACATACGCCTACGACCAAGTAATCATCGTGGCGTGGAATGCCGAGACGGGTGGCACACACATCACCACGTTCGGAACGAAACCGGAGCACAAGAAGATGGCGGCGCAAGGAGGGGATCGTGTTGCTGAGATTCTTGGACTCGAAGGGCAGATTGTTTACGAAGATTATGTAGGTAAGAGATGAAAACTCTTGCTTTGCAAAGCGGGGATTCTTTTGAGAGGCAATCATGGTTGACGCAATTTACATGGACTTCGATTGCCCAAACTGTAAGACAGTTGACGCTATTCACGTTCTTCCAGGTCAAGAATCGGATGGTGACGAGAGTGGCACATGGTACGCCTTCGCCTTTGAGGTCGAATCTACAAAGTGCGGTTGTGCACTGTACGACCTCGACTTGATTGACGAGATTCACGATGAAGTGAAGGCCGCATACCGCGAAACTTATCAACCTACATGGTGAGGTGAATCATGGCGGACAAATCAACAATCGAATGGACTGAAGCCACTTGGAATTGCTTGCGCGGATGCACGCGCGTCTCGGAAGGCTGTCGCCACTGCTACGCCATGCAGATCGCCGCGCGCTTCAGCAAGCCCGGCCAAGCCTATGAAGGGCTGGCATATTTCGACGACGCGGGCAATCCACACTGGACGGGAAAAGTGCGCCTGATAGAGGAATTGCTTGACCAGCCCCTGCGGTGGAAGCGTCCGCGCCGGATTTTCGTCAACTCAATGAGCGACCTCTTTCATGAATCTCTCTCCGATGAAGACATCTGGCGCGTGTTGTGGGTCATGCGAAAAGCACACTGGCACACTTTCCAAGTGCTGACCAAACGTCCGCATCGTATGCTGGAATTGCTCAGAGGCACAGCTAATTGGGGAGCTAACGTCCTCAAACAAGCTTGGACGAATGTTTGGCTCGGCGTCTCCGTTGAAGACCAGAAGACCGCCGACGAGCGCATCCCACTCTTACTAGAAACCCCGGCTGCCATCCGGTGGATAAGCGCAGAGCCGCTGCTAGGGGAAATTGACCTGTCTCAGTGGATTGCGACTCCGGTGATTTGCGGAGCCAAGTCGGTCTCTCTTGATACGGCCAACGCACTCAAACAACTGGCGCAAGCCGCTGTCCGTCGGCAGGGATGGGCAACTTTGGATTGGGTCGTGGTCGGCGGCGAGAGCGGCAACGAGGCGCGTCCGATGAATCCAGCATGGGCGAGGTCTCTGCGTGACCAGTGCATCGCGGCGGGCGTTAAGTTTTTTTTCAAGCAGTGGGGAGAGTGGGTTCCGACAGAGAAGTATTCCGATTTTCAAGGTGGTGTCTACTACAATGACAACAAGGTTGCCAAGCCCGGAATATTTAAGGAGCACCGCTTTACATCTGATTGGTACGCTTATGGCACTCAAGACGGCAAGATGTGTATTACCACAGCGAGAATGCTGCGCGTCGGCAAAAAGCAATCTGGCCGGGCACTCGACGGGCGTCATTGGGATGAGTATCCGAACTGAGATTTTTTTTCAAAGCGAAAAAACAGTTGAGTAATGCCACTCAACTTGAATGCCTCATCCACGATAACGCCCGGAACTCTATTTTGACCTAATCAAAACTGCACTCCCAAAACATCCCACCCACGTACTAAAATTCCTTCCATTATCGTGTTTACAACAACTTAAATATCGTGTATCCCATCAGGAGCGGCTTATTGTGCTTTGCAATTGGGTGAATCCTGGGAGCGCCAGCGTCTCGGCTGGCCTGCGTTATCCAGCACGCTCAACGCGTGCCGGTGGCTCGCGCTCCCAGGGGGCGACTCTCTTTTAGGTGCTACATGCTATTGCAACTCGCTATAGTGGCTCACTTATTCTTCGCGTCCGTCCGGCGTTCCTTGCGCCAGACGCGGACGAAGATGACGACCGCGCCGATGGCGAAGACCAGCAGCACGATCATCGTCGCCAGCACCAGCCAAAGTTCCGTGGTGATTTCCGGGTTCATCGATCAGTAGTGGGCTTCGCCAGCTTCGGCGGCGGCTTCCGGCTCGCCGGTTGGCGCGGGAACGAATCGGACGCGGCGGATGCGACGCCGGTCAACGTGCTCGACGGTGAACTGCGCGCCGTCGTGTTCGACCGATTCGCCCGGGCGCAGGATGTGTCCGGCCTTGGCGAGCAGAAATCCGGCGACCGTGGTGTAGCCCGCTTCTTCGGGGAGCCTGAGACTGAAATGACGGTTGGCATCGCGGACGGCGAGCATCCCGTCGAGCAGAAAAGAGCCGTTGGTTTCCGCTGTAATTTGTGAGCGCGCCTCTTCGTCGTACTCATCGTCGATTTCGCCGACGATCTCCTCCAACAAGTCTTCGAGCGTGACGATACCTTCGACGCCGCCGTGCTCGTCAACGACGAACGCGATGTGCGTGCGCGCGCCCTGCATCTGCGCGAGCACCGCGCCGAGCCGCGCCGTCGAAGGGACGAACAGCGGCGGATGGAGCAACTTTTCAACGTCGAACTCTTGCGCGTTTTGCATCCGCAGGCACGGCATCAAATCCTTCATGAACAACACGCCGACGACGTCGTCGAGCCGCTCGCGATAGACCGGTAGGCGCGAGAAGCCGAGCGAGCAAAAGGCCGCTTCGGCTTCTTCCAGAGTCGCCGTGATGGGCAGCGCGGAGACGGCGGTGCGCGGAACCATCGCTTCGCGTATCTCGGCTTCGGAAAAGTCGAACACGCGATTGATCAATTGCTGTTCGTCAGCCTCAAGGTGGCCGCTCTTGTGCGAGATGTCGATGAGCTGGCGCAGTTCGTCTTCCGTATAAATCGATGCGTGGTCGCCCGATGGGTGCAGCCCGAACAGCCGGACGGTGCGCGTGCCCGCCCAGTCGAGCAGACGGATCGGCCACGAGAATACTTTGTAGAACACGAGCATCGGCCACGCCACCGCCAGCGCGGTCTGCTCCGCGCGTTCGAGCGCGAGCGTCTTCGGAGCCAACTCGCCGAGGACGATGTGCAGGAAGGTGATGATCGAGAAGGCGATGGCAAAGGCGATGGGGTGCAAAAACGTCGCCGGCACGCTGAGCGCGTAAAGCGGCGCTTCGATCAAGTGTGCGATCGCGGGTTCGCCGATCCAGCCGAGCGCGAGCGACGAGAGCGTGATGCCGAGTTGCGTGGCGGAGATATAGGCGTTGAGATTGCTCACGAGTCCGAGCAGTCGTTTGGCGCGGTTGTCGCCGCCTTCGGCCAGCGTCGCGACACGCGAACGGCGCACACCGACCAGCGCAAACTCCGACGCGACGAAAAATCCGTTGGCTAAAACCAGCAGCATGACGATGAAGATTTTGAGGAGGTCGAAGACGAGCGAGCCCTCGTCCGCCGGGGCGTCCTGCAAGGCCAGCGCCATTACGTTCGAGATACTATGAGCGATCATCATGTTCGTTTGCCGCAGGACGACGAATCAACCGCGCCCGCGCGTGGGCGTCGCCTCTTCTTATAACTTCATCTGATTTCGTACAGCTTATGTCGTGGCTGCTCCGCGCGCAAGCCTCGCACAACGCGCGTCGCGCAAACGCTTGGAGGCGGGCACGTCGTTGATGGAATCTTTTCACGTTGCTGATCTCGCGTCGTCGAGCAGCCGGAAAAATTCGATGATGCGATTCTCCGCCCAGAAAAGGTCTTCGCCCCGGGTGCGTCTGGCGAGAAACGCGACGTGACCGCCGGAGGGGGGGGCGAGCAGAATCACATTCGGATTCTCTTCGATGGACGGATGGAGAAACGAATCGAAGGGGACGAACGGGTCGTCTTGCGCGTGAATAATCAGAGTCGGTTTGCGGATGCCGTGAATGAGCGGCAGCGCACTGGCGCGCGTGTAGTAGTCTTCGGCATCCGTGTAACCGCCGTCGCGCGCGGTGAAGCGGTCGTCGAAGTCGCGGACGGTGCGAACACGTTGAAGGTCGCGCGTGTCGTAGAGTTCGGGGTGGAGTTCGCTTTTGCGGCGGATGCGTCGGCGCAAGTCGTTCATGAAGCGGTTTTCGTAAAGCCAGTTCGACGGTTGCCCGATGGCAGCGACACAGGCGTGCAAATCAATCGCGGGCGAGACCGCGCAGACGCCCGCCAACTCCGCCGGAGCATCGTCTCCGATCTCACCCGCGAGTTTCAAGACGACGTTGCCGCCCATCGACCAACCCGCCAGATAAATTTGCGAGAGCCGGTCGCGCGCGGCGAGTTCTTCGACGACGGCGCGGATGTCGCCGCTCATGCCGCTGTTGTAGAGCGTCGGCGTGAGGTGTTCGGTGCCGCCGCAGGTGCGCATGTTGAGGCGCACGACGTTGAAGCCCGCGCGAAAAGCTTTGTCCGCCGTCTCAAGCATGTAGACGGACGCGCTCGAACCTTCGAGACCGTGAAGCAACACCAGCGTCGGGCACATCCGGCGACCGTCCGATTGCCAGCGACAGTGCGCGAGCACGCGGACGCCCGGTTCGACCTCGAACAGTCGCGCTTCATCGGCGTGATGCCCGCGCAGTCGAAAGCGACGCGGCCACACGAAGGCGGCGAGCGTCATCGCGTGCTTGTTGCGAAACAGCGGATGCGGCCTGAAGGGAGTGGAGGCGAGCGTGCGCGCAACTCCGTCAAGAAACGCGCGCCGCGCGTCCGTCGCATCGACGTGCCGTCCAGATGGTTGATCAACGACTCCTGCCCGTTCCCGTGTTCGCGTTTCCATTTTGAACCCGCAAAAATCAAGTTTGGGAGATTCTTACGCCGCGACTATTCTACAAAAAAACAGCGGCGCAGGGAAAGAAGTCAACGCATCGTCAAACCAACCGCGTCGGCTCGTTGAGCGGCGGGTCTCCGGCGGGCATCGGCGTCGGTTCGGGTTCGCGGATGGGCGCGTCGGGCGAAGGGGAGTCGGGCGGCAACGGCAACGGTTCGGGTTGCGCCGGGTCGGGTGCTACGGGATCGTCAGGCGCGCTCGGCGGCGTCGGCTTG
>JBGTHJ010000055.1:0-3491 GCA_041746175.1 Pyrinomonadaceae bacterium | reverse complement strand
CATCGGCGCGAGCGGGCGTCCGGGCAACCGTGCGGAGACGTTCGTCGGGCGCACGCTCGACGCGAAGTACCGGCTCGACGAAATCATCGGGGCGGGCGGGATGGGGACGGTTTACCGCGCGACGCGTCTGATGATTGGCGATACGGTCGCCATCAAAATCATGCATTCGGAGTTCGTCAGCGACGACGAAGCCGAACGCTTCCGCCGCGAAGCGCAGGCCGCCGCACGGCTCAAGCACCACAACGCCGTCCAGATTTACGACTTCGGCGTCTCTGCGGACGGTTTGCTGTATCTCGTGATGGAGTTGGTCGAAGGTGAGTCGCTGCGCGCCATCATCAAGGCGCAGGGGGCGCTCGCGCCGCGCGTCGCGGTCGAAATCACGCAGCAGGTATGCGCCGCGCTTGACGAGGCGCACGCCGCGCACATCGTCCACCGCGACGTAAAGCCCGACAACGTCGTCGTCGCGCGGACGGCGCGCGGACTCCGCGTCAAGCTGCTCGATTTCGGCGTCGCCAAGATGCGCGACGTGGCGACCAACAACCTGACGCAGACCGGCAGCATAGTCGGCACGCCGCACTACATGTCGCCCGAACAATGTCTCGGCGAAGAACTCGACGGACGTTCCGACATCTACAGTCTCGGCGTCGTGCTCTACGAGATGCTGGCAGGCGTCGTGCCGTTCAACTCGCCGATTTCAACCGCCGTCATCGTCCAGCACGTCAACCAACCGCCGCCGCCCCTGAGTGATAGACAGGCGGGCATCAACGCGGCGACGGAGCACGCCGTCCGGCGCGCGTTGGAGAAGAAACGCGAGGCGCGTCCGCAGACCGCCGGAGCGTTAGCCGACGAACTGGTTGAATCGCTCGGCGCGAATGCCTTGAACGACGCGCACGCACACGCCGGAGTCGCGCCCGTCGTCGCGGCACCGACGACGAACGCTTACGGCGCATCGTTCGGTCCCGATAGTGCGGGAGATTTGACCGTCGTCAAAGATGGCGAAGCTGACGCCCGAACGTCGGCGGGTGCGCGCGAACGGAGTTCAGAACGAAGTTCAGCTCAGACGGTGGTGCTGGCAGCAGCAGCGGCGGCTCCGGTCGCAAACGCTTCGTCGCGCACGGGGGCGAACACGGGCGGCGGGCTTCGGCGCGCCGCGATCGGGATGGCGGCAATCATCGTTCTGGCGTTGGGAGTTGTGGTGACAGTAGCGTTGCTCTCGCGCGGGCAATCCGATACGACGAACGACAGCAGCGCGCCGAAAAAAGACGGACGCCGCGAGAGCGCCGCCACCGCTCCGACGTTGCCGGAAGGCATGTTGCGCGTGCCGGGCGGAGAGTTTGTGATGGGTGACGACATGAGCGGCGATGACTACGAACGTCCGGCGCACCGCGTTCGTGTCGCGCCGTTCCTGATCGATAAATATGAGGTGACCTGCGAGGAGTACGCGGGCTTTATGCGGGCGCAGAACTACACGCGCGCTCCGCAAGGTTGGAGCGGCGCGGACTACGCGCCCGACGCCGCGCGGCATCCGGTCACGGGCATTACGTGGGACGACGCGAACGCCTACGCGGAGTGGGCGGGCAAGCGTCTGCCGACCGAAGAGGAATGGGAATTCGCCGCGCGCGGGACGGACGGTCGGCGGTATCCGTGGGGCGACGAATGGCGCGCCGGACTCGCCAACGCCGACGCCGAAGGACAGACGCGCAAGCAGACCTCGGAGGTCGGGCGATTCGCGGGCGGCGCGTCTCCGTTCGGCGTCTTCGACATGGCGGGCAACGTCTGGGAATGGACTTCCAGCCCGCTCGCGGCTTATCCGGGCGGGCGTCTGCCGTCGCCGCCGCCGGGCGACAACCGTGTCATTCGCGGCGGTTCGTGGGACGGCGCGCGGAAGTGGACGACCACCACCTACCGGGGCTATCTCGCGCGAACCGAAACCAAACCGACCATCGGCTTTCGTTGCGCCCGCGACGCCGATTGAATTTCAACGCGCGCCCTTTCACCGTGCGGCGCGCTTCCTTTGAGATGTACTCACAAGTGTGGCTGCCTTGCACGCAGCCGCTCGAAGCACTGAAGGAGACCGCCCGTTATGAGATATCCAGCCACACGTTTGATCGCATCGTTTCACATCCCGTCACCCTCCACGCTCGCCAAACGACTCGGCCTCGCGCTTCTCGCCTGCGGGATATGCCTCGTTGCGTTCGGCGGAGCGTCGGCGCAGAAGCGACAGGCGGTTATCATTCTCCGCGCGCCGGGCGGCGACGCATCGGTCGCACCGTGCGACGGCGCGACCGAGTTGAACTATCAACTCGCCGCCGACCTCAAGTTCAACAACAAGGACGAGGTGCGTCTGGGAGCGAACCTCGGAAGGGCGAAGGATTCGTCGCCCGTCTCGCGCAAGACCTACGAAGAGATGCGGAAAACGAAAATGAAAGACCTCTTCGCGCTCAAGTGGGGCGCGGACGGCGTGCTCTACGCGGTCTCGGTCGAAGGACAGTCGCCCGTCCCCATCATCCCCGACGACTCCAAGCCGCAGAAGAACGCCGACCCTCGTCTCGCCTCTTTCTACTCGATGATGTTTACGGGCGAGGCGCGCGAGGGCAAACAGAAACGTCAGATTAGTCTCGCCCCGCGCGACATCCTGAAAATCTACTTTGTGCCCGAAGGCTCCGCCGTCAACGACACGCTGTTCAGGCACGCCGCCGAAGAAAAGAGCGTCTTGCTGTGGGAGGCGTATCTGAGGAAGACGAGCAACTACCGGCAGGCCGAAGCCAACTCTTTCATGCGCGACGCGCTGATCACCTGCGCCCGCGCCGACCTCGAAGCGTTCGACGCGGGCGATTACCTCTCGCTCGACAAGGCGCGGCAGCGCGCCGCGCGGGCGCACGCCGTACGCAACGATGCCACGACGAGCCAACTCGTTGCGAACATCGAGCAGTTGCAGCAGAAAGTTGACGGGATGCGCACGCAGGTTGACGGCATGATTCGCGCGGATAAACACGACGATGCGATTGCCGCCGCCGAACCCATCAAGATTTATCTCTCGACGTGGCCGCTGCTCAACGACATGTACCAGCTTGCGCTCAAAGAGAGCCACACGCGCCACCTCTTCAAGGGCGAAGAAGCGTTGCGCTCAAAACAACTCGACACCGCGCTGAGCGAATGCACGCTGGCATGGAGTCGCATCGCCACGTCCGCGCCCGCGCGCGATTGCGTCTGCCAGTCGCGCAACGGCGTCGCGCTCCGCGACTCGGATAAGTTCCGACTCCAGCGGCGTCCGAAAGACGCCAAAGAGTTGCTCGAAAAACAACTCGCCGACACCGACTGCCGGCGCGACGAAACGGTCGCCAAACATTTGGACGAAGCCAAATGCGAATACGCGCAACAACTGCTCGTCGAGGCGCGGCAACTGGTCGGCGGCGGCGGCGGGGGTGCAAGCATCGTCCGCACCTCGGCGACGCTGCCGCAACGACAGACGCCGCGCCCGGGGCGACGTA
>JBGTHJ010000054.1:0-16232 GCA_041746175.1 Pyrinomonadaceae bacterium | reverse complement strand
GTCCCGCTCGCATTGAGCGTTCGGAGAACGCGAACCATTGAACGTGCTCCGAGCACGCTTGCCAGCGGGACGCTCGCGCTCCCGGCACTCACCCAATTGCAAACCGCTATAAAGGCTGGCGAAGTGCTTTTCAGTCGCATGATCTGGAGCACACAAGAAACGCCAATCCGCGCATGAGCGCGGATTGGCGTGGGTGATGTTCATCCGCGCCGAGACGCGGCTATGCCTGTGTCGGGTCGCAGAAGCCCGCATCCGCCGAAGCCGCGCCCGCAAGCAAGCCTTCCATGTGCTGCCGCGCTTTCCACGCTCCGGTGCGATCGGCGACTTCGACACCCTGCGTCCACGCGCGGCACGCCTCTTCGCGCTGGCCGAGATTCATCAACGCCGTGCCGAGCAATTGGTATGCGGATGTGTAGTCGGCGTTGAGTTGGACGACGCGGCGGAGGGCGTCAACCGCTTCGCTCCACCGTTCGAGTTTGGAGTATTCGTTCGCCAATCCGTACCAGACCATCGGCTCGTCGGGCTGCGTCTCGGCCATCGCGCTGAGCGCGTCGATTCGTTGTTGTGACATGGTGGGTTCTCTGGATGGCAGCGGCGCGGTTTAGTTGAAACGCACCGGCTCGAACTCCGCCTCGACGTGTTCGCCCACGAAGCCTTCGAGCGTGACGCGACTGCTCGGCAGCAGTCGGGCGACATGAAAAGTTCTCGCAGCGCGGTCGCGTCCCGGCATCAGTTCGGCGCGAAACGTGACGCTCATGCCGGGACGCGCCCAACGGTCGCGCGCGTTCCGCTCGCGCGGGTGGTGGCCGGGATGTTCTTTCGCGCGCATCGATTTTCTTCGCCGCAGAAAAAAAGCCGTGCCGAGCGTTCCGGCGGCCAGCGCAAGCGCGCCCATCCAACGCTTCGCGCGTTTTTTCATCGCCCACCCGACGCTCCAAGAGGGGCGGCGGTGTGCGGTTTCGCAAATGACGCGGCGCAAGTCCCGCCGGGTATCGAGGAACTTGCGCGCCCGCGTCTGCGTGCTCCGGCAACGGAGCGGAGTCGCCGTTTTGAAAGTGTCAGCACAGCGGGTCGAGTTTCTCGCTGATGATAGGCAAACCGCTCAACGCCTTTTCGGCGTTGATGGCCGTGTAGTGCGTCCATTCATCGGGCACTTTGTCTTCGGGGAAAATCGCTTCGACCGGGCACTCCGGCACGCACGCATCGCAATCGATGCACGTCTCCGGGTGGATCACCAGCATCGTGTCATCGAGGTGAAAAGCCTCGACCGGACAGACCAGCGCGCAATCCGTGTAGCGGCAATTCACGCAGGGCTCCACAACAACATATGTCATCTATATTCGCCTCCTCAGATTGTGTATGACGGCGGCGGCGCAGTTGTCCGATCAAAACACTCCGGGCGGCCTGCACCGGGAACTAATGAATGTAAGGCACGACAGGCTCTATATTAAGCATGAACCGTCGAGTTTTGAAAGAGAAAAGTTGCGACCGGCGACCAGCCGACAGCCAAAGGCTAACAGCCGTTAGGCGTCCGCCGCCGGACGGACGTTGCAAGTCCCGACCCGCACACCTTTGACTGTCCAAAAATTTCTTGTGTGGAGACTCAAGCCAGCACGTGCGGCGGGGCGTACGCCGACGGAAAGATCGAAGACGCGGAGAGCGCGAGGTCGCGCCGGAGGCGGGGGTTGGCGAGCAAAATCATCCGCACCGCGCCTATCGAGACGTGCCCGACGACGTAAACGAGAGTTTCCCTACAGAATTCTCGCAAGGACACCCGCACGCGGCGACGCGGACGAGCGGCGTCGCGTCTCAATCAGAATCGCTCGCGGGACGCTTGTGTTTGACTTTGCGTTCTGCGGGGTGGGCGCGTTCTTCGGGCTTGGCTTGGGTCAGCGGGTGGCCGGGCGGCGGCAAGGGTTTGCGTATCGCATCGAACACGGGACGCTCATCGCTTTTCTTACCCGACTGGTTCTTCGAGTTTTTCATCGCGCTCACCTCGTTTCACGTTTCGAGTTGGACGCGATGCTACGCGCACGCGCGCGGCTGTGTCAACGGGCACATAGACCGCCCCCTTGGGGCTTACGCCAGAGTTGGCGATATCTATAGCAAGTTGCAATTGCATGTAGCACATGAAAGAGCGGAATCGCCTGGGAGCGCGAGCGTCCCGCTCGCATTGAGCGTTCGGAGAACGCGAACCATTGAACGTGCTCCGAGCACGCTGGCCAGCGGGACGCTGGCGCTCCCGGCACTCACCCAATTGCAAACCGCTATAAGGCGACGCTGACGGGACACACCGCGTCAACGCGATTCGGATGGCTGTTGCGGTAGCGCAAGCGCGTGGCGATAAAGCGTCGAGGGAGATCGTCAAAGACGGTCTCCCTCGAATCTCAATCGACGGGCTGCTCCGATTTCGCGTTGATGCGAAAGGCGCAGCGCGAACGCTCCTGCTGTGCGGAGAAATCTGCGGGCACGCGCGTGCGAGAGTCTCGCGGCTAGCTTGCTTGCGGAGTTGTGCCGGGGAAGAGTGTTTTGATTGCTTGCGTGGTTTCGATGCGACGCTTCTGCTGAAATTCGCTCACCCATCCGCTGACGGTGGCGACCATGTCGCGCGCCGTTTCCTGCGCGGACTTTTTGTTCGGCGCACTCTCTTCGACGATGGGTGCGGGGCGGTTTCGCTCGCCGCGTTTGATAACTTTGATCGGGGTCTTGGTGTTCATGATGCCTACTTGTCTGTTGATTTATTGCCTGCGTCTTACTATCGCTCTGGCTTGTCGATTTATTCCCTGTGTCTTGCTCTCATTTAGACGAACGACTTAGGAGAAAAGTTCCTTTTTGTTCGATTCCCATCTGATGGAACGTCGTCGCCACTGCTTTCATGCAAAACGAAGGCCACAACTCTTCAACTCGCGGGCGGCGCTTGTCTTCGGACTGCTTCTCTCGGTAGGCTGTCAAGTGATTTCGCGTCCCGGTGAAAAGGTTCGCACGCACGTCGGGTTGAATCAGGTGGTCAATTTTGGATGCGTGCACGTGTCTGGAAGTAGCCCGTCCGCGCCGTTAAAAATTTCCGCGCACTTCGCTCCGCCGACGCTTGACGGTCGTCCTCTTGCACGCCAACTCGCAACGGACGCGAACAGTTTCCGCCCGCGCGTGCCGTCATTGCGTACACTCCGTAGGCGACGGCGCGGCTTCGTCAACGAGACGCATACGCAGCGCCACCGCACCACTCGTCTTCTCCAAATAACTTTTACATCAACATCACAAGTCGTTTGAACTTTTGCATCCAATGGCTCAACACTTCGCACCTTCACCGACGACCATCCGCACCCGACGCGCATCGAGCGCGCTCGCCGCGCCCGTGATGCCGCGCCGCCTCACGACTACGAGGCGAGCGTCAAAAAGTCTGAACCGCGCGCTTTGCAGAATGCCAAAGGTAAGACGCGGTGCGGGCAGATTGCCAAACAGCGCGGCTCTCAACAAGCACTACGGGCGAGGGCTTCAAGCGTTGCTGAGAAGGCGTCTAACCTGTTGGCAATGAATGAGCCTCCGCGCGTGCCGGGCGTTTGTAGACGACGACGCGCGACGACGTGAGCGCGCTGGCATGAGCGTTGCCCATGAAGCATCTCGCCATGCGTCCGAGCGAAATCGTCACACTCTATCTCGCCACTGCCGCCCCGTTCGGCGTCGCTTATTTCCTGCGCCGTCAGGCGGCCTGCACGCGCGACGACACGACGGCGGCGGCGGTGGCTCTGGCGGCAGGCGTCGCGCTCGCGTGGCCGTTCGCTCTGGTCGCGACTTTTCTGGGCGCGCGAGGTGAACGTCTCCGCGTGACCGAGGCCGCAAAGACTGCGCCGCCGCTTGCGATTTCCGCGCACGAAGCGAAGATCGAAAGCGCCAAACGCACCTTGCTGGCGTCGTTACGCGAAGTCGAAGAGTTGATGGAAGATGTTTACGGCGCTCGTCAGGGGCGGACGCGTCAGACGTTGTTCGAGACACGCGCGAGTGTGGAACGCTACACCGGGCTGGTGGTGCTGGCTGGCGGCGAGGCGGAGGAGGACGGAGACACGGCTCCGCCGGAGTTGGAACTGTGGCGCGTGGCGGGACGCACGGGCGCGGACTTAAAAGTTGCGGCACGTTGTCTACAGAGACGCAACGCGGCACGCCTGCTCGCGCATCGCAACAGCGCACGGATGGAACTGCTGCACGCGCTCGCGGAAGTTCGCGAGTTGGGCGCGGGCGACGGTCACCCGGCGACAGCTGGCACCGGCGCGGCGCGCAAGCTATCGGCGGCGATTCTCGAAGCCTTCGGACGCGGCATCGAACTGCTCTCGCTGCTTGAAGACCAACAGGCGGCGATGGGCGTCGCGCGGTTGCTCGACGCCGAATGCGAGCGACTCCGCCGACTTGAATCTTTCAACCTTCGGGATGTGCGCGACGGCGCGCACGCAGGTGAACCATGTACGCCACCAACACTAAGACGACCACCGCCGACCCTACCCGCACCAACTTCGCCACTCCGCCGACCGGAGGCGTCGCCGTCGATCCCAACGCCTCTCTGAACTGGTATACCACCGCCAACGCCGAAACCGAACGCCGCCGACGCCTCTTTCGCACCGCCGATGAAGAGGAGCAGATGCTTCTGATGGAGCGCCCGGTTTCGACGCGCGATGCCTACGCGCTATTCGGCATGATGCTCGGCACGTTCCCGCCGATGTTTATCTTCCTCCGACTCTTTGGCTACGGGTTGGTCGACAAGCAAACTCTGGCGTGGGAGCCTTCGCCGTGGTTCATCATGTTTGTGTTGATGAACATCGTCTGCTACGCCGTCGGCTACAAGATGGGCGGGCAGGTCGGCAGCCACATGGACGAAGTGGAACGCTGTTCGTGGAACGTGATGATTTTACTCACCACGCTGCTCGCCGTCGTGTGGGGGGTGGCGACGGGCGTCGCGGGCGGACTTCCCGCGTTCGGCTTCGGCGCGATCTTCGGACCGTTCTTCGCGATTCCCGTCGCGGTCGTCGGACTCCTGACGTTCACGACGCTTCACCGGCTGCTCGCGCGGGGTGGTATGATTGAGTCGCGCCATTTCTGGCCGCTCGCCTGCGGCATCGTGTCGGTTATCGCGGCGCTCATTCTCAGCCCGTACGTTATCCCCTACTGATGGAACCAAAGGCGGCGAGCAGCAGCCGGTCGATAACGCGAACGTCGGGCTGAAGCATCACGGCGACATAATCATCGACACACGTTATCGAGCCGCTGGTGCGCCGCCGACGGCTTTCTGCCTGCTGCTTTCCGCCTGCTGCCTTTATGCTTCTCGCGCTGCTCCTGCTGACACTGTTCCTGCTCGTCATGCTCGGCTTCTACGTCTTCGTGGCCGCGCCGCGCGACCGCACGAACCAGACGTTCGCCGCGTTCGTCGCGTGTCTGGCGATGTGGACGGTGAAGGACATCGCGCTGTGGGGCTTCGCGGCTGACACGCGTGCGGCGACGTGGTGGGCGAGCGTGAGTTTCATCATCGCGCTGGTGTTGCAGTTCTCGCTCGTCGTCTTCGCGTGGGTGTTTCCCGAAAACAGAGCTGTTCCGGTCAGGCGCGCGTGGATTCTCTTTGCGCCGGGGGCGGTGCTGGCGCCCGCCGCGCTGGCGGGTTTGATGTGGCGCGACGTGCGATTTGCCGGAGGCGAATTGGAGATCGAGCTGACGCCGCTGGCCTACGCGCTCGGGTGCTATATCTACGGGATGTTCTTTTACAGCTTCGGGGTGTTGTGGGCGAAGTATCGCCGCTATCGCGGAGCGCTGTGGGGCAAACAACTCGGCGCGATTTTGTGGGCGCTGGTCGTGACGGCCACCTTCACGACGCTCGCCGACATCGTGCTGCCGCTCGCGGGCAACTATTCGCTGCTGCCCATCGGCTCGATTTTCGTGCTCGTCGGCGTCATCATCTACGCCTACGCGATCACGAATTTCAAACTCTTCTCGCTGCAATCCGCGCTCGACCAGTTTCGACTCTTTCCCATCGCCTACAAAGTCGCGCTCTCGATTGCGGTGGTCGCGGTCTTGAGTTTCGCGCTGCTGCAAATCCCGATTGTGTGGTGGAGTTTTGCGGCGGGGCCGACGCGCGAAGCGTGGCAGCGCTATCTCGTCTTTAGCGTCGTGACCGCGCTCGTGCCGAACCTGATTCTGGTCGCGCTGGTGATTCGGATCATCTCGCGCCCGCTGCGGCGTGTGACCGAGGCGGCGGTGCGTGTCGCGGGCGGCGAGTACGGGACGCAGGTTGAACTGCGGAGCAACGACGAGGTCGGGTTGCTGGCCGAGTCGTTTAACGAGATGAGCCGCAAGATGGCCGACGACATCGAACGTCTGCGCGCGCTCAACGAACAACTCATCAGGACGGAAAAGCTCGCCGCAGCGGGGACGCTCGCCGCCGGGGTCGCGCACGAAGTCAACAATCCGCTGGCTTCGATTTCGTCGCTCATCCAGATTTTGCAGACGCGCTCCGGCCAGCACGCGCCCGACGCCGAGACGCGCGAGATGCTCCGTCTGATCTCGACGCAAATCGACCGCATCACGCAGGTCTTGCGCGAGATGATGGACTTCGCACGCGCGCGTCTGCCCGCCCGCGCCCCGCTCGACATCCGCCAGACGCTCGAAGCGGGCATCCGTCTCGCCAGTTTCGACAAAGCCTTCAAGCGGCTCCGGGTGGTGACCGGGTGGGACGACGCCGCGCCGCTCGTCTCAGCCGATGCCGACCAATTGCAGCAGGTCTTTCTCAATCTCTTGCTCAACGCCCGCGACGCGATGCCCGACGGTGGCGAACTCTCCATCCGCACGCTCTATCACGAAGGCGCGGGCGAACTCGCCGTCGAAATCGCCGACACCGGATCGGGCATCGCCCCCGAAGACCGCACGCACATCTTCGACCCCTTCTTTACGACCAAGAGCGCGGGCACGGGTACGGGGCTTGGCCTGTCGGTCTGCTACGGCATCATCACCGCGCACGGCGGGCGCATCGAAGTCGTCCCCAACAACGGGCGCGGCACGCGCGTCCGCATCACGCTCCCGGTCGAACAAAACGCGCTCGCGGCAAACTGACAAACCGATGGCGACCATCCATCTCGAAACATTCATCAACGCGCCCGTCGAGCTCTGCTTCGACCTCGCGCGCAACATCGACGCGCACGTCGCGGCGGCGACCGAATCGGGCGAGCGCGCGGTCGCGGGCGTCACGTCGGGCATGATTAGCCTCGGCGAAGAGGTCACATGGGAGGCCGTCCACTTCGGCGTCCGTCAACGTCTGACCTCGCGCATCGTCGCCTTCGACCGCCCGCGCACCTTTACCGACGAGATGCAGCGCGGCGCGTTCAAACGCTGGCGGCACACGCACATCTTCGAGACGCGCGGTGCGGCGACGCTGATGATCGACGACGTGGATTATGCATCGCCGCTCGGCGCGCTTGGCCGTCTCGTCGATGCACTCTATCTCAAAGACTACATGACGCGCCTGCTGCTCGCGCACAACGATTACATCCGGCGGCTCGCCGAAGCGACGACGCGAGAAGTCGCCGCCGTCGTCGCCACCACCACCACCACCACGCCCAAACTTTAACGATTGATGTTGACTCCAACGGTGAACAAACGATGAATACGTCGCCACTCATACTCGTCGCCGAAGACGAAGACCTGATGCGCGCGATTGTGACGCGGCTGCTACAGGAGGCGGGCTACCGCGTCGCCGCCGTGTCGAGCGCGGAGAGCGCGCTGGAGATTTTCGCCGCCGGAGATGTCGCCGTCACGCTTACCGACATTCGCATGAGCGGCATGGACGGCCTCGTCCTGCTCGACCGCATCAAGGACATCGACGCCGAAGCCCTCGTCGTCGTCATGACGGCTTACTCGTCGGTCGATTCGGCGGTCGCCGCGTTGCGCAAGGGCGCGTACGATTACATCACCAAGCCGTTCGTCAACGAAGACCTGTTGCAGTCGGTCAAGAACGCGCTGCGCCAGAGCGAACTCTTTCGCGAGAACCGCGCGCTCCGCCGCGAACTCGACCAACGCTACAGCTTCGCTGAAATCATCGGGACGAGCGAGGCGCTGCAAGCCGTCTTTCGCCTCGTCGAAAAAGTCGCGGGCACGAACACCAACATTCTCATTCAGGGCGCATCGGGCACGGGCAAGGAACTCATCGCCCGCGCCATTCATCACAACAGCCCGCGCGCGGCGCGCGCCTTCGTCGCCATTAACTGTGGCGCGCTTCCCGAAACGCTTCTCGAATCGGAACTCTTCGGACACGTCAAAGGAGCGTTCACCGGCGCGATTGCGAGCAAGCCCGGCCTGTTTCGTTCAGCCGAGGGCGGGACGATTTTTCTCGACGAAGTGGGCGAAGTGTCGTCGGCGATGCAGGTCAGGCTCTTGCGCGCGGTGCAGGAGCACGAGGTCACGCCCGTCGGCGCGGCGGGCGCGCCCGTCCCCTTCGACGCGCGGATCATCTGCGCCACCAATCGCGATCTGGAAAAGGAGGTTGCGGAAGGACGTTTCCGCGAAGACCTGTTTTATCGTCTCAACGTCATCGAGGTGCATCTGCCACCGCTGCGCGAGCGACGCGAAGACATCCCGCTGCTCGTCCGCCACTTCATCAAGCGCACCGCGCGCGAACAACAGCGACCCGAAAAGTCGGTCATGCAACCAGCGATGTCGGCTCTCATCAACTATGCGTGGCCGGGCAACGTCCGCGAATTACAGAACGCGGTCGAGCGCGCGTTCACCTTGAGCGGCGACGCGCTCGACCTCGACAGCCTCCCGCCGCGTGTCCGCGAAGCCGCCGGGAACCACCACACCGTCCGCGACCCCGACGGACTCCGCCCGACCCTCGACGAAATCGAACGCCGCTATATCTTCGACACGCTCGCCTCAGTCAATCAAGACAAGACGCGCGCCGCGCTCATCCTCGGCATCGACCTCTCGACTCTCTACCGCAAACTCAAACGCTACGACGCCGTGTGAGCGCCGCGACCGGGTACTTGAGACTGTAGTTTGGAGACTTGTTCAAGACCGTGCTTCGGCATTTACAAGCCCCCGACCTCTCGCCTCTCGCCTCTCGCCTTAAGGTTTCAGAACGACCTTGATACAGTCGTCCTCCTTCTTGTTGAAGATATCGTAACCCTTGGGCGCGTCTGCGAGCGGCATGGTGTGCGTGATGACGAACGACGGGTCGATGTCGCCGTTCTGGATTCGTTCGAGCAACGGACGAAGGTAGCGTTGGACGTGCGCCTGTCCGCTCCTGATGGTTATCGAGCGGTTCATCAACGACCCCATCGGGAACTTGTCGATGAAGCCGCCATAGACGCCGATGACCGAAACCGTGCCGCCGTTGCGACAACACATGATGGCTTCGCGCAGAACGTGCGGGCGGTCGCTTTCGAGCATCAGCGCCTGTTTGACGCGGTCGTAAGCGTGGATGATAGCGGGCGCGTGAGCTTCCAAACCGACATCGTCGATGCAGGCGTCAGGCCCGCGCCCGCCCGTCATCTCCATCAGGGTTTCGTAGACGTTCTGCTCTTCAAAGTTAATCGTCTCCGCGCCCCCGGCTTCGGCCATACGCAAGCGTTCCGGCACGCGGTCGATGGCGACGACGCGCTCCGCGCCGAGCAGGAACGCGCTGCGAATCGAGAACTGTCCGACCGGGCCGCACCCCCAAATGGCGATGGTGTCGCCGGGTTGGATGTCGCACATCTCCGCCCCCATGTAGCCGGTCGGGAAGATGTCCGAGAGAAACAGAACCTGTTCGTCGGTCAGCCCTTCGGGAACTTTGATCGGGCCGACATCGGCGAAAGGCACGCGCGCGTATTCGGCCTGACCTCCGGCGTAACCGCCCGTCAGGTGCGAGTAACCGTAGATTCCGGCGGGCGAATGACCGAACAACTTTTCGGCCATCCACG
Source organism: Pyrinomonadaceae bacterium (assembly GCA_041746175.1). Classification (GTDB taxonomy): domain Bacteria; phylum Acidobacteriota; class Blastocatellia; order Pyrinomonadales; family Pyrinomonadaceae; genus JBGTHJ01. The sequence goes on along the minus strand of JBGTHJ010000054.1, from coordinate 6,303 downwards.
CATTCGGGTTCGAGTTCTCGCACAGCGAAAACATCTGTTTCTGACAGAACCAGCAATTGCCGCACGCAATCGGAAAGGGCACGACCACGCGGTCGCCGACCTTCAAGTTTTTGACTTCGCGTCCCGTCTCGACGACCTCGCCCATAAACTCGTGGCCGAGGATGTCGCCCTTCTCCATCGTCGGAATGAAGCCGTTGTAAAGGTGCAAATCCGAGCCGCAGATCGCGGTCGAACTGATTTTGACGATGGCGTCGCGCGCGTTGAGAATCTTCGGATCGGGAACCTGTTCGACCCGCATGTCATTCTTGCCGTACCAACAAATAGCTTTCATCACACTCCCCCCTCTTATCGTAAACAACATGAACCAGCCGCCGCCGTCACCACCACCACCACCGTCGTCGTCGTCGTCGTGGCGCGTCGTCAAACCGACCGGTGTTTTTTGAGAATGCGGAATCATAGCACTCGAACAAATTTGGCGTCTATACGGTTGCCGACAACACACACTCGCCGGTCACCTGTTGTCCGGTTTTATGCCGTCAGTACCGTCGATTCGTGTTAGTTTCTCCGGTGTCGCTACGGCAGACTCCGCTTCAAATTGGACGCCACCTACATCACACTCCCGACATGGTTCGCCGCGCTGCTCGTCGTGCTCGCGGCGTGGACGGTCGCGGCGCGTCTGATCGTCCCTTCGTTGCGTTGGATGTTACGGCGACGTGTGAACCGCGTGCTCGAAGAGGTCGGCACGCGTCTGAAGATTCAGATTCAGCCGTTCAAGCTGACCAAGCGCGCGGTGCTGATCGACCGTCTGCTCTACGACCCGCAGGTGCAGGCGGCGGCGGAAGCCCACGCACACGCCGGAGGGTTGCCGCGCGCGGCGGTGATGAAGACGGTCGAGCGGTACGCCCACGAGATCGTCCCGGCCTTCAATGCGTACGTCTATTTCCGCGTCGGCTACTGGCTGGCGCGGCGCGCGGCGCAGACGCTCTATCGCGTCCGGCTCGGCTACACGGACGAAGACGGACTGGCGCGCATCCATCCGAAATCAACCGTCGTCTTCTTCATGAACCACCGCAGCAACATGGATTACATCCTCATCTCGTTTCTCGCGGCGGAACGCACCGCGCTCTCTTACGCGGTCGGCGAGTGGGCGCGCATCTGGCCGCTGCAAACTCTCGTCCGCGCGATGGGCGCATACTTCGTCCGGCGCGATTCGCGCGACGCGCTCTACCGGAAGGTGCTCGAAAGGTACGTCGCGATGGCAACGGCGGCGGGCGTGACGCAGGCTGTCTACCCGGAGGGCGGACTGACGCGCGACGGGCGACTGCGACCGCCCAAAGTCGGGTTGCTCGATTACATGCTGCGCTCGTTCGACCCTACGGGCGAGCGCGATCTGGTCTTCATCCCCGTCGGCATCAACTACGACCGCGTGCTCGAAGACCGGAGTTTGCTGCGCGACATCGCGCCCGCACTGCCGGTGAAACAGAGCCGCGCCGCGACCGTCTACAACACGCTCGCGTTCTTCGCGCGCAACGTCCGGCTGGCGGCGCGTAACAAGTGGCATCGTTTCGGCTATGCGTGCGTCAACTTCGGCGCGCCCGTCTCTTTGAAAGAGTACCTCCGCGCGCACGGCTATGATTTCCACCTCCACGAAAAAGAGGAACGCGCGGCGCGTGTCGAACAACTCGCGCGCGAGTTGATGGCGTCGATTGCGCGCGTGATTCCCGCTGTCCCCGTGCCACTGGTGGCAAGCGTGTTCGTCGGCAACCCCGGCAGGACGTGGAGCGAGTTAGAACTAAAGACAGAGGTGCTACGGTTGATGTGCGAACTCGATGCGCGCGGCTCGCACGTCTACATCCCGCGCGGCGATCAGGACTACGCGATTACGGTCGGCTTGCGGATGCTCACGTTGCGGCGTCTCGTCAGCGAACGCGACGGACTCTACACCGCCAACCCGCACGAACTCCCGCTGCTCAACTACTACGCCAACAGCATCGCGCACCTGTTCGCCCGCGCGTGACACCTTTGAACTCCCCAAGCGGACGACGGCGGACGCAGTCCGCCAACCACGCGCGCCAAAAAAAAAAGAGGACGGCCAGAGCACTCGCCCTCACCCGCCCAAATCATCGACGCGCACCGCGTGTTGAGCGGCGCGTCGGGACGCAGAATCAAAGCCAGGTCGCGCGGATGACGGCAACGCTATTCGTGCCCCGGTTCAATGAGTTGTCGGTCGTTCGGCTTATCTTCAAATTACTTTTTGTATTTTCCTTTCCTCGTCCCTACTTTTGGTTTGATCTCTTCACGTTTTGATACGTGGTCAACCAACTTGCCCCAATCTATTTGATTGTCAGTGATGAAGTGCGCCATAAAATCCTGCGTCATTTCGTTGATCTTCGCGGCATACGCTTTTTTAAAAACTTCATCCCTTTGACGCGCTTCCTTATCAATCGGCGCGATCATCTCACGGTAAAGATTATCGTCCCCGGAAATGAACCGCCAGAACTCTTGTCCGGCATGCTTGAAGTATTGCTTATCCGGGTCTGCGTGTCTTTTGAGCGGCACACGGTTTCTGCCATAGATACAGCCATTAACAGCAACTATCTCTTTCGTTGTACCTCTTTCGCGGAGGAGGTCTTTTGCAAGTTTGAAGTTATCGAGCATCTTCGCGATTTGGTCACTATTACCCCAATTAGTGCCGGATTTAATACCAACGATAAAATAGACATTGGCACGCTCAAACTCTAAGTCCACGCTTTTCAATTCGGATTTGAAGCCGCCATAAAGCATCTTTGAGACGTGAATTGCGAATCCCTCAAGCAAGATACCGAAGATCGCCTCTTCCTGAGATGAAAGAAAAGCGTCAACGACGCTCTTAACCAACTCGCCCGCCAGTTCTATGTTTTTGGCTTTGAAAAGATACGGATTCTTGCGCTTCAAAACGCTTGTTAGATGTAGCGAATTCAGGTTGTGAAGCCTGACATTGTAGAACGGTGTGATGACGTGTTCGGCGAGATAATCGTAATACGCCTGATAAGCCGACCCGCTCATATAAGCTTTCGCTGGACGGGGTTTGCTTTCAAGGCGTCGATGTTTTCAACGGCTAATTGGTGGTAATCTTCCTTCACTTCGATACCGACATAGCTTCTATTTAATTCGTATGCTGCCATGCAAGTGGTTCCTGAACCGACGAATGGGTCAAGCACGACATCATCTTCTTCGGTAAACAATTTAATAAACCATGCCGGTAAAGCTTTAGGGAATGCGGCGCTATGATTTTTATTGCCACACTCCGTAGCCAAGTGTAATACATTTGTCGGATAAGCCATTTCTCGCCCTATCCAATTCGAGATGTTTTTGCCGAAACCACTACCGGCTTGAGAGTCGAATCTCTTTTTGTCGTTGTCGCTCAATTTTTTCAGGCGCGTCTTAGCCCAATCACCCGTCGGCACCATAACGGTTTCCTGAAACATCTTGAACTTCTTTTGCTTGTTAAACTGCAAGCATCTTTCCCAGGCGTCACGAAAACGGTTTGTCCACTTACCCGGCGAACAATTTTTCTTATGCCAAATATATTCTTCCGTCCACAGCCAGCCCTGTTTTTTCAATTCAAGGATAAGTTCGAGAACAAACGTATGCCGCTCGCCATCAATAACCTTCTCCTTAATGTTTAAGACAAAGCTGCCATCGTCTTTTAGGATTCGTTTTAACTCGCCAGCGATGGGTAGAAACCACTCAACATATTTATCAGGATGCATCCCCCCGTAACTGTTTTTACGGCTGTCGGCATAGGGTGGAGAGGTAACTATAAGATTGACCGAATTTGAAGGGACAGTCCGCAAAACTTGTAAGCAATCGCCTAAAACGATTCTATCCTGCCATTTAACATGGCCGGATTCCCGCTTATCTCTTAAGTCTGTTGTTATAGCTTCCGTCGCCAATTCTTATTTCCTTATCTGCTCAAAACTCTAACCTTGCACACTGACTTTGAGGCGCGTTTCGCTAAAAGGCAATTTTAGTGAGTAAGCGACACCTGCTTGCGAGTTCGAGTGGTGTGGCGGATTTGAGAAAAAAGCGGCAGAAAGCGTGATGAGTGGCACGCTCAATCTTTCTGGCCGAACATGCTGCCGATGCCGCCGAGCACGCCGCTCGCCGTGTCGGCGATTCCGCCCGCCGCGTCGCCGCCCGTCGTGCCGAGCACGCCGTCGAGTTGTCCGGCGATGGGCGCGGGCAGACGTTCTTTCAAAAAGCCGATCACGGTGGTGACGGCGGTGCGCGCCTGTTCCTCGCCGATGCCCGCGCGTTCGGCAACCTGTTTGATGATTTCGTCCATGGGGTTTCTCCTTCCGTGTTTCCGAGACTTGCGACCCCTCCGGGCTAAATGAAGACGACGGATTGCGAGTTCGGGATGTCGAAGCGGCGGCGACAGTTCTTGCACATCAACTGATCGTCAACCCGCACCATGTAGTCGAGCGACTTGGCGAAGCGTGCGCGGTCTTGCTCGTTCGCTCCGCGCGGCAGGGATGGTTTTTTCGTCCGGCGCAGCCAGCGCACGTCGTACTCGTTGCGCGCGCGGCAGTTCGGGCAACTGAAAGTAGCGCGTTTGGTTTCCGGTTGTTCGTTGAAGAAATCGCGTTCGTTCATAAAATAAGTGTCGGATGTCGGATGTCAGACGTTGGAGGCGAGCGAGCCGGTGTCGCCAACTTCCGACTTTCGACCCCCGCCGTCGGTCGGTTGTTGTTGTTGTTCGCGGCGGCGGTGTCTGAGCACGATGAGCAAACCCACCAGACCGTTCAAAAGCATCAGTATGTTGGTGACGACGAAGACCCAGTTGCCGACGAGCCAGCTATAAATCGTGAACCCCGTCGAAGCGGCCAACTGCCCGACGAACAGCCACGTTGACACGCCCTCGCTCGAACCCTCGTGCCACTGTTTGTAAACCTGCTTGGCGATGGTCAGCACGAGAATAAATGAACTCGCCCAACCGATGGCTTCAATCATATTACCCCTTGTCCCCTTATCGAAGATTCTTCCGCGCGGATCGTTACCCGCAAATTCTTCAGGCCAACAGCCGCCGCACGGTTTCGAGCAAACGTGCCGCGTCGAGCGGCTTCGGCTCGTAGGCGTCGGCGCCCTGGGCGAGCGCAAATGAAGCGTTGCCCGTGCCGTAGGCCGTGATGACCAGCACGGGCGTCTGCTCAATCGACGCGGTGTCGCGCACGCGCCGCAGGAGATGAATGCCGTCAGCCGACGGCATCTGAATATCCGTGACGATCAAGTCCGGGCGCAGTTCGACGGCCAATTCGTAACCGCGCACGCCGTCTTCGGCCACCTCTACCGCGAACCCTTGCCGCGCCAGCGCACGCCGCACCAACTCGCGCATGACATCGTCGTCTTCGACGACCAGTATCGTTTTTCCCGCGTCTGGTGTCACCCGTCACCCGTCGCCTGTTCTTCACAGAGTTCACGGAGCAGTCGAAAGCTGTAGATGCCGGTGGCGTGGCCGTCGCTCCACTGAAAGGTGAGCGCGTAGCGCCCGACCACTTCGACGCTGACCATCTCAAGCGTGTCGGCGACGCTTTCGGCCTTGAGCACGCGCTGCCCCGTCCACTCGTTGACGCACTGCGCGCACGGGCACGCGCGACGCAACGCGGGCGCGGTGTATTCGCAGACGCGCTCGTCACCCCACGCGATCCGCAAACCAGCCGCGCCATCCTGCATTATCTCGCGCGGCTCGACCGCCGGGCCGCGTCGCGGAGCAGTGTCAGACATAAGAATTTTTGCTCATCCGTGGTTCGTCGGTCGGGCGACGAACCACGCGCTACCGTGCCGTCGACGGTCAACCGCGCATCGTCGCGGTCTGTTTATTGATGTTGCTGCACGGCGTCGGTCACGGCGTCGGCGGTGACCGATCCGTGCGAGGCGTTCCAGACGACTTCGCCGTTTCTGAGCACGAGCGCCTGCGGCGACTCGTGGCGGACGCCCGTCCGCTCGGCGACTTCGCGCGAAACGTCGCGGGCTTTCTGGATGACGACGATCGATACGGCGGCTCCCAACCGCGTCATCTCGCGATACGCGGCGGCGCTTATCGGACAGGTTAAACTGTGCTTGAACAGCACGACCGGAGCCTCGTGCGAGCGCGCCACCAACTCGTCGAGCGCCTGCGCATCAGCAATTTGCGTGAACTCTGTTTCCATCGTCGCCGCCCTTTCGCCCGTCAAATATTTCCTTAAAAAGCCAAACACGATATTAGCCTACCCTCTTCCGCCAGACAACATGGGGCGAAAGCGGCGGGGGGGGGCACAAACC
>JBGTHJ010000053.1:0-8950 GCA_041746175.1 Pyrinomonadaceae bacterium | reverse complement strand
CGCGTCGCGTGGCCTGACCTCGATCGACATGCGGCCTTCGACCACTTTGACGACGACGTTCTCTTCATCGACGGGCGCGGCGCCCGCCGTCTCCGCCTTGATTGAAACCTTCTGTCGCGGCTCGTCTGTCGCGACGACCGTCACGCGACCGCTCGCGTTCCTGACGGCGATCTCGACGCCTTCCGGCACGCTGACCGTGCGCTCCACACCGTTCTGCGCGGCGACGACGACGCCGCCAACCGCCAACGCGCACACCGCGACCGTCGTCAACATCGACCACCACACGGCGGACAACCTTCTCTCGAAACGGGGGACGCGCCCCCGGCGCGGCGCACACAAATTACGATAGATCATAGGAATTGCTTTATCAGTTCAGTCGCCCGTTGCATCGTCGATTCAACGTCGATGCAACGAGCGAATGAGTATCTCTATCAGCCGCCTCGTTTTTCGAGATAGGCGGTGATAACGTCTCGCAGTTGGGTGATTTGTTCGGTGGAAAAGACGCCGGTCACGGCGCGTCCCTCTTGAAAGCCGACCGCGACGACGTGCCCGTCCATCTGGAAGTTGAAGGTGAACGTGCAATCGTTCGGCAACTCGAAACTCAGATTGGGGGACACGCTCGCCGCGCTGTTACTTTCCAGCATTATGTTTGGTCTCCGTATGAAAGTTTGTCGCGTCAGGATGAACGAAATGCTGATACACTTCACGGGCTTTTTCACGCCAAGCCACGAGAGGTTTTAGCCTCGCGAGTTTATCAGAGGAAGGTTGAATTAGCATCAAACCGCCACGCGCAAATGGGCATCTGAAAACATGAATCGCCGGATAGCCGCTGTTCTCCCTGCAAAAATTTTCGAGAAGTTGATGCTCAACAAAAAGAATCTATTCGCCGTGCCGGTGGTCGCGCTGTTGGCGGCGACGACCGCCGTCGTCCTCCTCGCGTTGCCCCGCCCGATGCAGACCACGACGACGCGCACCACCACCGCCGAGAGACAACGCACTCGCAAGCTAGCCAAACCCGCGTCCATCGACGGCGGCGCGAACACCTCACAGACACGCGCGACGGCGCGCAATAACTCGCTTCGATACGATCTCAAATGGGTCTTTGGCGGCAAACCGCAACGAGGCTGGAATCTTTACGTGCCGCTGATTTCCAAGCTTATCGGGACTGAGGCGAATGCTGGCACGAGTGAGTTCGCCTCTGCGCTTGCACGCTGGCAAATCTCTGCGGGACTCGCCGCGAACGGCGTGCTCGACGATGCGACGCTCTACAAGATGGTCGAGACGTGGCAGTCGAGCCGCATCAAGGAACGCTCCTACGCGACGCCCGAGCAGGTTCTCACCGCGCCCGTCTCGGACTTCTACGACCCCGCGCGTCCCGCCGAACTCCGTCAGGTCGAACGCCAAGCCTACGCCGCTTACCGGCGGATGCTGGCCGCCGCCATCGCCGACCCCGCGCTCGGACTGCGCGCGACGCCGGACGGCACCGCCGCGCTCGCCCCGTCCGAGCAATATTTGAAAATCATCTCCGCGTATCGCACGAGAGAATATCAAGAGCAACTGCGCAAGCGCGAGCCGCACGCCGGACGCGCCGGACTCGCGGTTCACAGCCCACATTTTACGGGACGCGCGCTCGACCTCTACGTCGGGGGCGAACCCGTCAGCACCAAAGATTTCAACCGCGCCATCCAAACCCAAACGCGAGTCTACCGCTGGCTCGTCAAGAACGCCGGGAGCTACGGCTTTCGTCCCTACTATTACGAGCCGTGGCATTGGGAATACGTCGGCAGCGCGACCGCGACGAGCAATTAACCCGCCGGAGGACACATCGTCCACGCACGCTTTTTCCATGCGCCCGCCCGATACTTCATCCCGGAGCACGCCACTAGCCACTCGTTTGACAGACCCGTGCTCATCGTGGTTTATTATTCGTTACTATTTTCCCTTAGAATTTGATGACACTCAACAAGCTGTTAAAAGCTTTCGTTGGCCTCATCACAAAAACCGATGCCGCCAATTATCAGAGTCGAGAAGCTAGGCAAGCAGTACCGCATCGGTGCGTCGCAAGCCCCTTACGCCACGCTGCGCGAAACCCTGATGGGCGCGGCGCGTGCTCCCTTTCAACGGCTACGCGGTCGTCGTCAAGCGGCGGCGGCGGGCACGTTCTGGGCGGTCAGGGATGTCAGTTTCGACGTTGCGCCGGGCGAGATCGTCGGCATCATCGGCAGAAACGGGGCGGGCAAGTCGACGCTTCTGAAGATGCTCTCCCGAATTACGGAACCGAGTTCGGGGCGCATCGAGTTATACGGTCGCATCGGCAGTTTGTTGGAAGTCGGGACGGGTTTTCACCCGGAGTTGACGGGGCGCGAGAACATCTTCCTCAACGGGGCGATTCTCGGCATGAGGCGCGAGGAGATTGCGCGCAAGTTTGATGAGATCGTCGCCTTCTCGGAGGTCGAGAAGTTCATCGACACGCCGGTCAAACACTATTCGTCGGGGATGTACCTGCGGCTCGCGTTCGCGGTGGCGGCGCATCTGGAGCCGGAGATTCTCGTGGTGGACGAAGTGCTCGCGGTGGGCGATGCGCGTTTCCAGCGGAAGTGTCTGGACAAGATGCAGGACGTGGGACGGCAGGGGCGGACGGTGCTCTTTGTGTCGCACAACATGGCGGCGGTGACGCGTCTGTGTCCGCGAACGATTTTGCTCAACGAGGGCGGGGTGTTGGCCGACGGCGCGTCGCACACGGTGGTGGGCACGTATTTGAATTCGGGGTTGGGGACGACCGCCTCGCGGGAATGGACGGACGCGGCGAGCGCGCCGGGCAACGAGGTGGCGCGGTTGCGCGCGGTCAGAGTGCGCGGCGCGGACGGGCGCGTCACGGACGCGGTTGATATCCGGCAGCCGGTCGGCATCGAGATGGAGTTCGAGGTGCTGAGCGCGGGGCGCGTGCTCGTCCCGAATCTGTGGTTTTATAACGAAGAAGGGGTGGTGGTCTTTTTGACGCACGATGCCGACCCGGAGTGGCGCGGGAAAATGCGTCCGGTCGGCAGCTACACGAGCACCGTGATAATTCCCGGAAACCTTCTCTCCGAGGGCAGCTTCATCGTCACCGCCGCGATTAGCTCGCATATCCCTTCGGTAGAGGTTCACGTGCTGTACGGCGAAGCGGTGGCGTTTCAAGTCATCGATAGTCTCGACGGCGATTCGGCGCGGGGCGACTACGCGGGACCGATGCCGGGTATCGTCCGCCCGCTGCTCCGTTGGGAGACGCGCCACAGCCAGAGCGAACGAGGCAATCCTGTTTCGATTATGTAGGAGAATCGTATGAAGTTGATTATTGATACGGAGAGCGGCGAGATTGTCGAAGAGAGCACGGCGGGCAAACACACTTTTGCGCTTTACTCGAAAGAATCATTCGAGGCGATTTCGCGCATTTGGCTAAAGGTCGGATGGAATCAAAAGTTCGTCTACACGTTCTCGTGGATGGGACGGCCCATCATCCAACTCCCCGAAGATATGGTGCGCATCCAGGAGGTCATCTATCGCGTGCAACCCGACGTTATCATCGAAACGGGTGTGGCACACGGAGGCTCTCTCGTTTTTTATGCGAGTCTGTGCAAAGCGATGGATCGGGGAAGGGTGGTCGGGGTCGATGTCGAGATTCGCGCCCCGAACCGGCGCGCGATTGAAGAGCACGCGCTGTTTCCGCTAATCACGTTGATCGAGGGCAACTCGGTCGCGCCCGAAATCGTGAGCGAGGTGCGGTCGCAAATCAAACCCGGCGAGACCGCGCTGGTTATCCTCGACTCGAATCACAGCAAACAACACGTCCTCGCCGAAATGGAAGCCTACCACGAGATGGTCACGCCCGGCTCTTACCTTGTGGTGACCGACGGCATCATGATCGATCTCGACGATGTGCCGCGTGGCAATCCCGATTGGTCGTGGGACAACCCCGTGTCGGCGGTCGATTCCTTCGCCAAAGAGCATCAGGAGTTCGTCGTCGAATCACCATCGTGGCCGTTCAACGAAAGCCAACTGAGCGAAGAGGTGACGCACTGGCCGAGCGCATGGCTGAGAAAATTAGCCGTCGATTAGGCGGGGAGCGTGGGTAGCGGAATCATGTCATCGAGCAATGGATTAGTGACCATCGGGCTGCCGACATATAACCGCGCCGCGCCGCTTCGACGTGCGGTCGAGTCCGCGCTCAATCAAACCCACACGCAACTCGAACTCATCATCTCCGACAATGCTTCGACCGACGGCACGGAAGAGTATTGTCTCGAACTCTGCCGCCGCGACCCCCGCGTGAAATATGTTCGCCAGCCGGTGAACCTCGGCATGACGGCCAACTACATGGACGTTTTGCGACGCGCGCGGGGCGCGTTTTTTATGTGGCTGGGCGATGACGATTGGCTCGACGCGGCGTACGTCTCCGAGTGTCTGAAGGTGTTACGTGTGCAGCCCGGATACGTTTCGGTCGGCGGCGGCGGGAAGTATTATCGCGGTGAAGACACCCTCATCGAGCATTCCGATGCGCTGGAGCAGGAACAGCCCGCCGCACGCGTGCTGGCGTATTATCAAAACGTCGGTCGGAACAGTGCGTTCTACGGTTTGATGCGGCGCGCGGAGTTGGCGGAGGTGACGTTGCAGAACACGCTCGGCGGCGACTGGCTGCTGGTCGCGGAAATGGCCTTCAAGGGCAAGTTGAAAGCCATCAAACACGTCTTTATTCATCGCTCGGACGAGGGGAGTTCCGGAGACCTCGCGCGGCTCGCGCAGAGTTTCGGCCTCCATCGTTTCTACGCGCTCAATCCTTTTTTCACCATTGCCGCGACCATCTTCAACGACATCGCGTGGCGGTCGCCGACGTATCGCACCATCGGGCGTTACGCGCGGGTCACGCTGGCGCGCAAGGCGGCTGGCGCGGTCATCGCCACACACGGCATCCTCCACGCGCGGATTCATTTCTATCAACACCGGAAACGTGTCGCTGATGATGCGGCCACACTGCTCAAGAGGATGTTCCGCCGCGATAAACTTCCGCACCGCTAGGCCGGAGGCTACGGCCTTTTGGCCCTGCTGTTTCGCGAGCCGAACCCATAACGACGGCATCAACAGTTGCCCGCCCCACCTCGAACACACATGGAGAACCTCGAATTTCATCAGGACGACGTGAGAAATCTCAGCGCGGCGAAGTACGGAGAGTTCGATTTAACGATGGCTTTCGGCATTCTCTATCATCTCGACGCGCCGGATGCTTTCACGTTCGTCGAACAGATCGCCGAGGTGACGAAATATGCGGCCATCATCGATACCCACGTCGCGATTCTCCCCGAAGTCGCACACGAATACGATGGACAAACTTACCGGGGCGTCAACTTCACCGAGCACGCGCCGAACACGACAGCGGACGAGCGCGAGCGGAGCAAACATGCCTCGCTCGACAACACCAAGAGCTTCTGGCTCACTCGAAATTCGTTCTTCAATCTCTGTATGTCTGCCGGATTCACTTCCGTCTATTCCTGCTATGTGCCAGCCGTGCCCGATCAGACTTCCGACCGCGAGACGTTCTTGTGTTTGAAGGGCGAGCATCTGGACATTCGCTCGAACACAGCCGCCAATGCCTTTGACCGGGCCGAATGGTCAGAGGCAAGCCGGCAAATGCCGCACCCTAGCCAGCAGCAACCCCAACGCGCCTCGTGGTGGCAGCGCATCACGCAACGATGACGCCGCCGACGGCCACCACCATTTCGCATTGATGACGGCGACACGGTTGGCGGGTTTTCTCCGCCTGCTCATTTTATCGACGGGCGGCGGCGTTGTTTCGTTTGACGGCGCGGGCGCGTGGTCGCGCGGGCGCGGGGATAAGCGGTTGGGTCTGGCCGTCGGCGAGGGCGCGGTCGGCTTCGAGGCTATCGAGGCTGACCGCGAATCTTTGTTTGCGTGTGACCTGTGCGAGCATCTGTTTGAGCGTCGCGTCGTCGAGGCGCGAGTCGTCAACGCCGCTCGTGCGGAGTTCTTCGCGGAGGCTCGCGACGGTGTTGGTCTGGCGTCCGTAAACATCGGGGTAGAGATAGAGCACGTCGCCTTCGACGACCTGCGTGTCGTAGTTGATGTCGACCGGGATGGGTGTTTCGAGTTCGACGGCGAGCGTGCGGCGGCTGCGCTTGGCGGCGTCGATGCGCTTTTGCGAGACGGGCAGCGAACGCGCCGCGACGATTCTTTCGGCGAGGTCGTAGAGGTCGCCGCGAACCATCCGCACGCAGCCGTGCGAGACGAGATTGCCGAGGTCGCGCGTGCCTTTGGCCTGATGAATCAAGTAGCTGTCGCCGAGCGGAATCTTCAACTTGCCGAGCGGGTTTCGCGGGTCGCCCGCCCCGATAACCGTGCCGGGTTTGACGCCTTTGACCCAATCGCTTGAGGGCGGAATCCACACCGGATTCCAGATCACCGCCGTCGCCCTGCGCTCGCCGATGTAGATCGGATAATCCTTCATCCCGACGCCGATATAATACGTCTTGACCTCTTTGCCGTTCTGCCAGAGCGTTAACTGAAAGGCGGGGACATCGACGGTGATGCGGATGTCGGGCTGCCCCGCTTCGAGCGTGGCGCGCTCGATCACGCCGCCCGTGAACTTATCCGAACGCGCCGACTCGTGGAACTGCGAATAAACGCTCTGCGCCTGAGCCGCCACGCCGCCCGCGACCGCCGCGACGACACACAGCACGGCGCGCACCGCGACCGCACTAAAAGTTTCCCCCGATCTCTCCATTTGCAACCTCTTCCGCGCTTCACTTCAACCGTCCACAACCGTTCGACCGTTGCCGGCGCGAACGCCGCGACCGTCCTTCGTCCATCGCTCGACTTCTTTAAAAAGGGGCGCTGCCGGTTTGGTGTGCGATTGACGGGGATTGGTTGTCTCACACCTTTTTTATCGCAGGATTTGCGGTGCGAGTACCGCCGCGCGGGTGGTCAGACGGCGAAGTACCAGAAATAGAAAGCCTGAAAGATGCCGATTAAAAGACCGATCACCGCGCCAAAGAGTTCGATGGTTTTGAGATGCTGTTGGGCGACCGAGAGCACCAGTTCTTCGAGCTTTTTGACGGGATAACCCGAAACCTTTTCGCGCACGATCCCGCCGATGTCGAACTCCTGAATCGCGACCGGGAGGCGCTCGCGCGAGGCGGCGACGATCCGCCCGGTGAGCGCGGCGCTCGCTTCGTTGACGGTCTGCGCGGGCACGTGGTCGGCGATGCGTCCGATGGGGGCGACGAGCAGGCGTTCGATCTGCGCGCTGAGGATGACGTTGATGGTGCGCGCGGTTTCGTCGCGGGCGAGCACCCCGAGCAGGCTCCGCGAGAGGAATTTTTTCAGACGCTCCGCCGAATCCGGGCTGGCGTGTTCGAGCGCGGCGCGCAGCGAGTGCGGGCGGAGACGTTCGAGCGCGTCCGCCGCGTAAACCGCCACCGAGCCGGTCAACTCCGGACTCTGCGCGAGAGCGAGGATGCGCTCTGCGACTTGGTCACGAATCATCTGAAGTTTGTCGGGCGCAATCTGGCCGACGATCTCGTTGATGGGGCGCGTGAGGAAGTTGTCGATGGTCGTATCGAGAAACTGCTCGGCCTGTTGCTCGAACGCATCACCCCGCAGGAACTCTTCGACGCGGCGGGGCAGAGTGTTGTTGACCATCTCGTCAACTTCGCGGTGGATGCGCTCGCGCGAGACGAAGATTTTTTTGAAGAAGGAAAGTTGCTGATAGTAGTCGTCGACCTCGCGTTTGATGAGCGCGCCGATTTGGGTGCGGGTCTTCGGGTTGGTCGCAATCTCCGAAAGATGCTGGACGATGGGCGGCACTTGTTCGTCGATGCGTTCTTTGACGAGCGCGACGGTTTCGGGCGTGAACATCTCGGCGAGCGTCGCGCGGCTGCTGGCGAGTTCGTCGAGACGCGCGCCGACGAACTCGCGCACCTTCGTCTCGAACGTCTCTTCGGTGACGATGCCGCGAAAGCGTTCTTCGATGAAGCGCACGACGTGCTCGAAGGTGTCGGGCGGCACCGCCTCGCCGAGCCGCCGCGCGAGCAGTTCATCGACGCGCCGGTCGATAAACTGGTTGACGGCTTCGATGGTTTCATCGCTCTTTAAAATATCCGCGACGTATTCGGCGACTCGCAGTTGCAGCGCGGCGATGGCTTCGAGTATGGGGGCGCGAACCGCGCCGGGCAGCGCTTCGATGAACGACGGGTGCGGCGTGTCGAGCAGCTCCGCGCTGTACTTGTTGACGAAAGTTTCGACCTTGCGATGAAAGAAGTCGGTGTCGAACAGCGCGCTCGTCACCGTGTCGTGCGAGACGAGTTCGGTCCCGACGGCCTTGCCGATGGTCTGCGCGAGTCGTTCGCGGTGGCGCGGAATCATCCCCTGCGGCCAGAGCGTAACGCCCAAAAGTTTGAACGGCTGATGGGGTCTGAACAGCATTCGCACCGCCAGCCACGCCGCGCCGTAACCGTGCGCCGTCGCAATCACGACGATCAGCCCCAACTTGAACCACACACTTTGCACAATGAGCCAGAAGGTTTCGATGACAAAACTCCTTTCCCGACCACGCCGCGATTTGTTCAGGAGACGAAACGAATTTATACGCCCGACGCGGAAAGCGTCAAATCAGTGGAGGGGATGAGGGACGAAGCCGAGAATGGAAATCAAGAGTCAGGAGTCGGATGAAAAGAAAGAGACCGTCATCTCTCGTCCGGTTCTCATCCCGCATATCCTGCTCTTGAAAAGGTCTATCCGGTGAATCGGCTTTTAGCCGCTCGCGCCTTCGACCGGGTGCCCGGCGGCGATCCATGCGGCGGTGCCGCCCGCGACGTTGAATAGCCGGTGGAAGCCGTGCGGGGCGAGCAGGCTGGTGGCCGCGCTCGAACGATAGCCGCCCGCGCAGATGACGGCGGTCGGG
>JBGTHJ010000052.1:0-4969 GCA_041746175.1 Pyrinomonadaceae bacterium | reverse complement strand
CGCGCAGTCGCGACGCGTCCAGCCGACGACGCCCGCTAAAAATCCGGGAACGACCGCTAATCCGGCTCAGCGACCGCGGACGGTTACGCCGACCGCGAATCCAACCGCGGATCCAAGCGCGAATCCAACCGCGAATCCAAGCGCGACGCCCGTTGTCGCCGTTGCGCCCGCGAACGAGCCGCCGCCAGCCCAGACGAACGCCGCACCACCGTCGAGCACGCGCGGCGCGACTCCGGGCAGCACGTCGCCCAACGCCAACCCGGAGGATGAGACGATCGAGGTTGACGAGACGGAAGTGGTTCGCATCAACTCGAATCTCGTCCCCGTCCCCGCGTCGGTCATCGACCCGCAGGGACGCGCCGTCGTCGATCTCGCGCTCAGGGATTTTCAGTTGATGGTTGACGGGCAGCCGAAGGAGATCGGCGAGGTGAGCCGCGCCGATACGCCGGTGCGGATGGCCGTGTTGTTCGACAACAGTTCGAGCCAGCGCGAGACGCGTGAGTTTGAGAAGCAAGCCGCCGTGGGTTTCTTCAAATCCGTGATGCGCCCCGTCGATCAGGCCGCGCTCTATTCCATCTCGACCGCGCCGACGCTCGTCATGCCCCTGACCGGCAACGTCAGAGGACTCGTCCGCACCATCGAAAATTTCCCGCACCCCGAAGGCGCGACCGCGCTGTTTGACGCCATCGCCGCCGCCGCCAAATATCTCGGCCCGCATCAGGGACGCAAAGTAATCGTCATCGTCTCGGACGGCGTCGATACCATCAGCGACCTCGATTTCGACTCGACGCTCAAGGAGGCGCTGACCGCTGATTGTCAGATTTACGCCGTCCAGACCGGCCACAGCGAGAACGCCAATCTCCGCGACCTCGCCGCCGAACGACGCTTGCAGGAGTTCGCCGCGCAGACGGGTGGAGCGGTCTACACGCCCAAACGTTCGTCCGACCTCAAAGACGCCTTTGCCCAAATCGCCGCCGACCTCGCGCAGCAATACATCCTCAGTTATTACCCCAGCGACGACCGCCGCGACGGTCGCTTCCGCCAGTTCACCCTCCGCATCACGACGCGCTCCAACCTCCGCGTCCGCACGCGCAAAGGCTACTATCCACCGAAGGGCTTGTAACTCGTTAGTCGTCAATCGTGAATCGATAAGTGATGGAGTTTAAGACGGCGGCGGGCTTTTTCTGTTTACGATTCGCGCTTGACGATTTACTATTCCCGCATGGAGCGACTACTTGAACAGTTCTTCGAGCACTTGAAGTACGAGCGCAACGTCAGCGAGCACACGCTGCGCAACTACGGCATCGATCTCAGCCAGTTCTACGACCACCTCGCGCCCGCCGATCCGCAAACCGGCGCGCGACGCGAACCCGCCATCAAACAGATCGACCACATCACGATCCGCGAATGGCTTTCGACGCTCCACACGGCGCAGAAGAAGAAGTCGTCCATCGCGCGCAAACTCGCCGCGCTGCGCACCTTCTTTCAGTTTCTGATACGTGAGGGCGTCGTCGAGTTGAATCCGGCCAAACTCGTTTCGACGCCGCGCCTCGAAAAGAAACTCCCGAATCATCTGTCGGTCGAAGAGACGATTCGCTTCATCGAGACGCCCGACACCGCGGACGATCTCGGCAAACGCGACCGCGCCATTCTCGAATTTTTGTACGGCACGGGGATGCGCGTCTCCGAGTTGGTCAAACTCAACCTGCGCGACGTTGATTTCCGAAACAAACTCGTGCGCGTGATGGGCAAACGACGCAAGGAACGCATCGTCCCATTCGGCGACCCCGCGCTCCACGCCCTCATGCAGTATCTCTCGGTGCGAAACGGCTTTCTTCAGAACGCGCCGCTCGCCGAACGCGAATCCGAAGCCGTCTTCTTGAACTATCAAGGGACGCGGATCACGACGCGCTCGGTCGGGCGGATGGTCGATAAGTACATCGACATCTGCGCGGGCATCCACAACATCAGCCCGCACTCGCTCCGCCACTCGTTCGCCACGCACCTGCTCGACAGCGGCGCAGACCTCCGCGACATTCAGGAGTTGCTCGGCCACGCCCGTCTCTCGACGACGCAAATCTACACACACGTTTCGATGGAAAAGTTGATCGAGGTCTACGATAAAGCGCACCCGAAAGCGTGAAAAAAAACCTAAGACGAGAGGGAACTGGAAGAGGCTGGCGGCTGGTGATACGTTTTCACCAAACCACCAGCCTCTTTCCGGTCTCTCGCCGCCAGCTTTACAGCTTGGCGGCTTTACAGCGTGGGCATGTTTTCTTCGCCGTTGGCGGATTCGATTTCGGCCTGACATTTGGCGTCGTAGCGCGCGGTCGGGAGCGCGTCGAGGCGGCGTTCGTCTATCGGTTGGTCGCAACGCGCGCAGACTCCGTAGCTTCCTTCGTCGATGCGGAGCAACGCCTGATCGATGTCGGCGACGATCCTGGATTCGTGTTCACCGAGACGAAGTTCCAACTCCTGATTGTGATCGTGGAGCGACATGTCGCCGGCATCTTTAACGCCGTCGTCCTCTTCGCCGAGTTCGAGCGCGTCGGCTTGATTCTCGCGCACGTGCTCGGTGTGTTCGCGAAGTTGTTTTAACAGAACGGTGCGGTAGTGGTCTAGTCTGGCTTCATCCATCGGCGTTTTTGTTCTCCCTCGTGGTCGTCTGCAAAAGCGTTCGTCGTCGCCGGGTGTCTAATCCCTCGACAGCGAAGCGGAGATTATAACTCACGCGATACGGAAGCGCACCGGAGTGACCGACGCGACGGGTGCGCGACAGCTCACCGATGAGCGTGAGCCGTCGCGCACCCGTCGCGCGAGATTCAGAAGCGCCATTTGAATCCGGCCTGCAAGAGACGCGGGCTGCTGGGGAGAATGCCGCGCGACCGATCAACGATGTAGGTGCGGTCGAAGAGGTTTTTGACGGTCAAGAAGAATGTCGTGCGGAGACGTTCGACGTTGTAGTTGGTGGTCGCGTTCCAGACGGTGTAGCTCGGCAGCAGTCCGCGCTGGCCGTCGGGCGTCGGGTTGACGGTGTTGAGGTCGTCGGCAAACTGGCTGCCGACGTAAACCGCTTCGAGCAACGTGTTGAGACCGTTCGGGTGCGCGTAGCCGACCGTCGCGCTAAGCAACTGTTCGGGCGCGTAAGGAAGTCGATTGCCGCTGACGCTCGTCGTCGAAAAACCGCCGACGCTGCTCAACCGCACGCCGCTGAATTCGGCGGTGGGGAGAAAGGTGTACGCGCCGCGCAGATAGAAATTGTGGCGCGAATCAAAGAGCCGGTCGCTATCGAGTCGGCCAGACAATTCAAGCCCCTGATGGAGCGTCGCCCCGCCGTTGGTCAGCGTCGAGCCGACGCCCCCGGCGAGACTCGCGGGCACAATCTGGTTCTCGTAGTCCATCCGAAAGACGGTCGCTTCGAGGTTGACGCCCGCGACGGGCGCGCTGCGCAGTCCCGCTTCGTAGTTCCAACTCAACTCCGGGTCGAGGTCGATGCTGCCGCCGGTCGTGTTGTTGACGATGTCTTCGGTGCGCGGCGGGGCGAACCCGCGATGGACGCCCGCGAAAACCGTCAGACGGCTCGAAGGGCTGTACGAGACGCCGACGCCGGGGACGACCTGCGTCAAACTCGTTTTGCCCGAAACCCCCGCGCCGCCGTTCGCCAGACGATTGGTGCGCTCGTAGTTGATGTGTTCGACGCGGACGCCGGGCGTGACCGCCCAATCGCCGAAGTTGAAACGGTTTTGCGCAAAGCCGGAATAGGCTTGATTGCGACGCGCGTTGTTTTCGACGACCACGCCGTCGCGCGAATCGGGGCGGTCGCCGTTCTTTTGCCTACGCTCTTGATCCTCGTAGTGCGCGCGGAATCCGAAATCCGACTCGCTGCGAATGCCGAAGAGATTGTGCGTGACGTGGAGTCGCGGCTCGACGCCGAAGAAGTAGTAACGACGCAGACGACCTTCGTTGCCGCACGTCGTGTTGAGATCGGCGAAGCTCAGGCAATCGGGGTCACCCGCGCGTGTGACGGGGTTGAAGAGGCGGTTGGGACGCTGGCTCGAATTGCTCGACTGCCGCCACCAGTGCCGACGGAAGGTCGCGCCGTAGAGGGTCGTGGTGAGCGCGACGTTCGGGTTGAAAACGTAGGCGTGCGACAGCGAAGCCCCGAAGCGGTCGCCGTAAAAGAAGTCGTTGCGGAAATCATTCCGGCGTGCGCCCGCCAGATACTCGGCTTCGGTCAGTCCCGAATAGGTGATGTTCGAGTCTTCGCCGTAGTAGTTGAACTTGGCGGTCAGCGCCTGTTTCGCGCCGAGCGTCGAGACCGACTTGAAGTTGAAATCGTTGAGACCCGAACGGACGTTGTCGCGTGCGCCCTCGCCCTGTTTGCGCGTGTAGTCGAAGATCAAACCCGTGTTGCGCCATGTCCCGCCGTAGTTGATGTGGCCGTTGAAATAGTCGCGGTTGCCGCCCGTCAGCGTGAGCGTCCCGGCGGGTTTGTCGGGCGGGTTCGGCGTCACGAAGTTGATGACGCCGCCGACCGTCTGCGGCCCGTAGAGAATTTGTCCCGAACCCTTCAACACCTCGACCGACTCGAAGCGGTCAATCGGCGGGTGATAATAAGAAGCGTTATCGCCGTAGGGCGCGTAGGTCAACGGGATGCCGTCTTCGAGCAGGAGAACTTTGGTCGAGCGCGTCGGGTTCAAGCCACGGATGCCGATGTTGGGGCGCAAACCGAAGCCTTCCTCGTCGCGGACGTTGACGCCCGGAACCTTCCGCAACGCCTCGCTCGACGTGAAGACGCGGCTCGTTTCAAGCGTTCGCGCGTCGATTAGGCCGACCGAGCCGGGAATGCGTTCGACGATTTCAGGAGTTCCGGCGATGTGCGTCGCGGTCACCACCACGTTTTCAGCGGCCAGCCCGGGACGGAGCACGACCGCGATGTCGCCCCGGCTCTCGCCGCCGCTGAGCGCGA
>JBGTHJ010000051.1:0-10413 GCA_041746175.1 Pyrinomonadaceae bacterium | reverse complement strand
GCCTGCACCGACTCCTGCATGACTTCGCCGAGCTTGCCGGTCGTCGTCATCTTGCCCTTGCCCGGCATGGTCGCGGCCTCGATCGTCAGGAGCTCGCCGCCGACTTCGGTCCAGGCAAGCCCGTTCACCTGCCCGACCTGGTTGTTCTTCTCCGCCATGCCGAACGTATAGCGGCGCACGCCGAGATACTTGTCGAGCGACTTCGCCGTCACGACGATCTTGCGGTCGGACTTCTTCAAGAGCAGCGCCTTGACGACCTTGCGGCAGATCTTGGACAACTCGCGCTCGAGCGAACGCACACCCGCTTCGCGCGTGTAGTAGCGCACGATGTCGCGCACCGCGCTTTCGGACATCGCAAGCTCCTCGGGCTTCAACCCGTGGTTCTTCATGAGCTTGGGCAGGAGGTGGCGCTGCGCAATGTTCACTTTCTCGTCTTCGGTGTAGCCCGAAAGGCGGATCACTTCCATCCGGTCGAGAAGCGCCGGCGGAATGTTGAGCGAGTTGGCGGTCGCGACGAACATCACGTCGGACAGGTCGAAATCGACCTCGACGTAATGGTCGACGAAGGTGTGGTTCTGCTCCGGGTCGAGCACTTCGAGCAGCGCCGACGATGGATCGCCGCGAAAGTCCGCGCCCACCTTGTCGATTTCGTCGAGCATGATGAGCGGGTTGTTTGTGCCCGCCTGTTGGAGAGCCTGAATCACGCGACCGGGCATCGCGCCGACGTAGGTTCGACGATGCCCGCGAATCTCCGCCTCGTCGTGCAGACCGCCGAGACTGAGGCGCACGAAACGACGGTCGAGCGCACGCGCAATCGACCGCCCCAGGCTGGTTTTACCGACGCCCGGCGGGCCGACCAGACACAGAATCGACCCCTTCGGCTTCTCCTTCAACTTGCGCACCGCGAGCGCTTCGATGATCCGCTCCTTGACCTTCTCCAAACCGTAGTGGTCTTCGTCGAGAATCTCCTGCGCCTTCTGGAGGTCGAGATTATCCTTCGACGGCTTCGACCACGGGAGATCGGTCATAATCTCCATCCAGTTGCGCAACGTCGCGGTTTCGGCGGCGTCCGGGTGCATCCGTTCGAGCTTTTTGAGTTGCCGCAAGGCTTCCTCTTCGGCGTGCTTGGGCATCTTCGAGGTTTCAATCTTTTCGCGAAACTGCGCGACCTCTTCCGCCAGTTCGTTGCCTTCGCCGAGTTCCGACTGAATCGCCTTGAGTTGTTGGCGCAGATAAAACTCGCGCTGCGAGCGGTCGATGTCGGCGCGTGCCTGCGTGTTGATTTCCTGTTGGACGGTGAGAACTTCGATCTCTTTGTTGAGCAGTTCGTTGACGCGCCGCAGACGGACAGTCGTATCCGCGATGTCCAAAACCGTCTGCGCGTCTTCGACCTTCAACTCAAGATTCGACGCGGCGAGGTCGGCGAGACGCCCCGCCTCGTCGAGGTTGGCGACAATCGCCATCACTTCGGGCGAGATGTTTTTGCCGAGGTTGACCGCCTTCTCCATCGACGCGCGGACGTTTCTGACCAACGCCTCGACTTCGAGCGAACGCTCCGGCGCGGACGCCTCCGGCAACGGCTTGAGCCGCGCGTGAAGGTAGTCGCCGTCTTCAACCGATTCGACGCGCGCGCGCGCCAGCCCCTGCACGAGAATGCGGATGCGACCGTCCGGCAGTTTGAGCATCCGCATGATGACGGCCACCGTGCCAACCGCGTAGAGGTCGTCGCCCGTCGGCTCTTCCTTGTCCAAATCCTTCTGCGAGACGAGCAGAATCATCCGGTTTTCGCCGAGCGCCTGGTCAACCGCGCGGATCGATTTCTCACGCGAGACAAACAGCGGCACGATCATGAACGGATAAATAACGATATCGCGCAACGGGAGCACGGGCAGCATTTCGGGAATCTGCAACTGCTGCTCGCCCGCGCCTTCGGCGGACTCCAATCCTTCTGTGATGTTTGTGATAGCAGGCATGATTTTTCAGCTTTACTCATTGATTCATCTGTTCCTTGGTTCGACGAAACAATGAACAAATGGGTCAATACTTCTCTACCCCTCGTCTTTTTCTTCGATCTGAACTTTAAATTTTACGCCGCGTCGATCATTAAGTTTCGGCAGGTGGACGGTAAGCACGCCGTTTGCGAGTTCCGCCGTCGCATCGCGGACGCGTATCGGCCAGCGCAACGGGACGACTCGACTGAATTGTCCATAACTCCTTTCAGAACATAGATGCGAAATCACGCCGCGCGGTGCGCCCTTATTTTTCTTGCCGCTGATGTGGAGTTGGGTGCTCGTCAAAGCGACTTCGATCTGCTCGCCGCGCACGCCCGGCAACTCGACGTAGACGTTGACCATCGCGCCCGTCTCGCACACATCGACGGGCGGCAGCCACGCCCCCGGAATCGGCGGCGCGACATCCTCCGTCGCCTCTTGAAGCGCGGCAAACAACCGCCCGACGCGGATGCGCAAACGCTCCAGCTCGATGCGTTCAAGACCTGCGGCGTGCACAGCTTTACTCATAAAAACCGCGATGCGTGACGAGCGACGGCGCGTGACGTGACACTTATCCCGTTACGCGCCATCTCTCTCGCTATTTCTTGGCGGCGCCGGAGCGGGCGCGCACCAGCGTCTTGAGTTCGTGCATGAACTCCGACACGTCTTCAAATTCGAGATAGACCGAGGCGAAGCGGACGTAAGCCACTTTGTCGAGTTCTTTGAGACGCCGCATGATGGTTTCGCCGATTTTACTGGTCGGGCGCTCGCGCTCCGGCGAGTCCTGCACGTACTTCTCGACCGAGTTGACGATGCTTTCGAGTTTCGACGACGGCACGGGGCGCTTCTCGCAGGCGCGCAGCAACCCGGCCATCACCTTGTTGCGGTCGAACGGTTCGCGCCGCCCGTCCTTTTTGACGACCATGTAGGGAATTTCGTCGATGCGTTCGTACGAAGTAAAGCGTCGCTCGCACCGCAAACATTCGCGGCGGCGGCGAATCGCCTCGCCCTCGCGCGACTCGCGTGAGTCAACTACTTTGTCTTCGATGAAACCGCAGAACGGGCATTTCATAAAACCCACTCCAGCAAGTTGAAATGTAAAGGCATCCCGACTGACCAACCCCGGCGACGCACCAATCCGGTCACACTCAAACGTCGCTCCGGACTACTTCCCTTAGGCACGCACATCAACCGCCAACGCCTCCGCGTTTTCGACCCCGGTTCGATGACGCTCGGCCTCTTTCTCGCCGTCCGCGCGCGTCTCCTCGCCGGCGAGTCGCCGGAGGCGCGCGAGGCTCACGTCACTACGCAGGAAATAGTAGAGACCGAGAAACAACGCGGGGCCGAAGAACACCAGATGGAGGACGATGGCGGCGGCCTTCGCCTCGTTTTCGTTGACCCCGAGAAACATCAGACCGAAGGCGGTCGCCAGATGAAACGTCCCCGCCGCGCCGCCCGGCGTCGGCACGAGCGAACCGACCAGCGACCAGCCGAGCACAAACACCGTCGCGCTCAAACCGAGCGGCAATCCGAACGCGCGATACACGAGCCAGTTAGCCAACGCGATTGACGCCCACAACAGAGCCGTCCAGCCAATCGTCAGGAGGAGTTCACGCGCGTCCACCAGCACGCGCAACGCTCCCGCCAGTTCACCCAAAAGCCCGGTCACTATCTGGCCCGCGCGTTGTAAAAACTTCGGCAGCCGTGCCAGCCGCTCGTCCAGCCAACCGAGCACGCTCTCCGCGCGTCGCCGGAACCAGACCAGCGCGCCGATGCCCGCCGCCGCCGCGATGAGCAAGACGAGACCGCCCGTGCGCACGCGCGCGTAAGCCGACGGATCGCCGCCCGGCGCGCGAAACACGACGAGGTTGGCGGCGAAGAGTATGACAATCGCCGCCATGTCGTAGATGCGCTCGACCGCGATGGTGACAAACGACGCCCCCGGTCGCACCTTTGGCTCGCGCAGCGGCAGAAACGCGGGACGCACCACTTCGCCCGCGCGTCCCACCAGAAACACCGAACCGAACCCGACCGTCGTCGCCGCGAACAACTCGCGCAAACTTACGCCGTGCGCGAGCGGTGCGAGCAGCGCACGCCAGCGATAGGCGCGGACGAGATACGTCGTACTGACGACCGCCACCGCCGCCGCAATCAGACGCCAGTCTGAACGGGCGAGCGCGACGCGCACTTCGCCCCAGTTGAGGTCTCGCCCGAACCACCACAGGACGAGCGCGGCGATCAAAGTCAAAACCGCGAATTTTAGATATTTACGCAAGCGTTATAGGATTCGAGATCTCGCCGTCGCCGCTCCGGGCGCGTTCGCCGCGTCGCCGTCGCTCATCCCCGGCGTGGCGAGTCGAAATCAGAAACAAGATGCCGAATAACAATCTTAGGCTATAATAGTTGACACTGAGGCGCAAGGCGCAAAACCGAAAAGCACAGGTCGCGAAAGTTTGCGTGCGGAGCGTGTGTGCTCAATGCGGAAGGGTCAGCATGGTCTCCGACGCACCGGGGGGAACTTTAGCTCTTTGCCCGTCGTAATGCCCGTTTGACAAGGGGTTACCATCCGCGAGGCGGCGTTTTTTTTGGCTGCGGCGGGCGACGGAGGGAGCGCGTGGTGGGAGCAGCGAAAGCGTTGACTGTCGGCGAAGGCTCTGAATTGGTCAGAAGGTGTCGCGCGGGCGATGGCGCGGCGTGGGAGGAGATTGTCTCCACTTACTCGCGCCGGATTTATAACCTCGCCTATCGCTTCACGTCGCGCACCGACGCCGCCGAAGATTTGACGCAGGAGGTCTTCGTCCGCGTCTATCGTGCGCTCGAACAGTACGACTCGAAGCAGGGCGACCTGCAAAACTGGCTGATGCGCCTCGCGCGTAATCTGATTATCGACGATTACCGGCGCCGCCAACGCACGCCGCACGACACGCACGCCGAAGACCTCGAAGTTCACACTTATCACTTGCGCGCGGCGGGGGGTTCGCCGCAAAACGAGTTGGAACGCCGCGAACTCGGCGAGCAGGTGCAGGCCGGAATCGACAAACTGCCGCACGACTTGCGCACCTGTGTCATCTTGCGCGACATCGAAGAGTTGAGTTATCAGGAGATCGTCGATCTTTTGAAAATCCCGGAGGGCACGGTCAAGTCGCGCATCAATCGTGGACGGATCGAGTTAGCGAAGATTCTGCGCCGGATGCGCGTCGTCGCCATGAGCGACGTTTGATGCTGGCGAGAATTTTTGAGAAAGTTTTAGAAGGGTGAAACGAGTATAGACATGCTATGTGCCGAGTTTGAAGATCGCTTGACGGATTATCTCGACGGCGCGCTCGCGGGCGCAACCGGACGCGCTTTTAACGAGCACGCCCTGCGCTGCCCCGTCTGCCATGAATTGTTGAGCGAAGTCAAAAACACCATCGTCGAGTGCCGGACGACGCCCGCGCCCGCCGCCGCGCCCGATCTCGAAGCGCGCATCCTGATGCAGACTGCGCCGGAAACGGCGATGGCGTGCGCTGAGTTTGAAGAACACCTGACCGACTATCTCGACGGATTCCTCCCCGCCCATCTCTATCATCGTTGGGAACGCCACGCCGCGCTGTGCGCGCAATGCACGGAATTGCCCGGACAGGTCGTGCGCTCCATCGGCGCGTGCTATTCCTATATCAGCGAGCAACGCCTCGTGCCCGCCGGACTCCACGAACGCATTCTGCAAGCGACACTCGGCACGACCCAAGCCGAACTCGTCCGCGCCCCGTTGCCCGCGCGCGTCGCGGCATGGTTGCGCGGCTGGCTCGATGTGGTCGTCTCGCCGCAACTCGCGATGGTTGCGACGATGGTTTTGGTCGCCGTCCTCGTCGGCACCAACACCGTCTCCGACGACGGCTCGATCAGCGGTATGTACCGCGCGACGCTACGACTCGCCGCGCAAACCTACGTCCACGGCGCGACCGCCGCCAACAACGCCGTGCTCTCCGACGACTTCAAACGCGTGGCCGAATCCTTCATCAGCAGCCAACCCGACAGCAACGCAACGATGAAGGCGACCCAGCCCACGAAAGACGCTCCACAAAAGGCCACCCCCGACAGCACGGAACAGCAGACCGAGCAGCGGAAAGACTGACGTGGAACGAGCGACTTGCCATTTGCCAACTGACGAACGGTCGGATTTTGAGGACGGGTGAGACGGGCGACCAAATGAATTGCGCTTACCACATGACCAACCGCGCGGTCGTACAGTGCAGCCGCTGCACGCGCCCGCTGTGCCCCGCGTGCGACCACCGGATACGCGGTTTTCCATACTGTCAAGACTGCATCGTGAGCGGCGTCGAAGTTTTGCAACAGCAACAAGCACGCGCCGCCGCGCCGCAAGCCGTCACGCGCCAAACATCGCCGTTCGTCGCACTGTTGCTATCGTTTCTTGTTCCCGGACTCGGCGCGGCCTACAACGGGCAGACCTCGAAGGCGCTCGTCCACTTCACCATCTTCGCCAGCTTTTTCCAGATGGCGACCGTCACCGACGGCACGGCCTTTTTCGTGCTCGGCGTAATCGGGACGTGGTTGTTCGCGGCGGTCGATGCGTGCCGGACGGCGCAGTTGATTCGTGCCGGGCTCGCGCCCGACGCCGAATCCGATGCCATCGCGCGCCGTCTCTACGGCAATCCCGTAGCGTGGGCGTCGCTGCTCATCGCGCTCGGCACGGTTTTTCTGCTCCACACGATGTTCGGGATGCGTCTGCCCGTGCGCGAATTTTTGCCCGTCGCGCTGGTGCTGCTCGGCGCGTACATGCTGTTCGACTATTTTCGCACGCGACGCACGCGCGACGCCGCGCCGTTTGACAGCCGCCGTCCACCGCCGTCGGTCGTCGGCACGACCGGACAGCTTCAGATCGACTCGACACGTTTCGGCGGCGACGAGTTTGCGACGCACGTCGCGGCGACCCGCGAAGCGAGCATCTGGCCGGTCGAACCGCGACCGTAGGACGGTTATTCCGGAGCGACGGGCGCGCGAAAATCTCGCGCACGCCGTCTCGTCTTTGCTATTATGAGCGGGCGGCGGCGGCGACGACAACCGTGCGGCGTCGCGGCGCACGATAAGTCGGTCGGCCAACGGATTCGGAAGTACAAAAGCAAGTAGGAGATTTTTTATCATGTCAGCTTTTCTTGTAACGGCGGGTCGGTGGGGCGGAATCGTGACCATCATCCTGCTCGTCATCACGCTGCTCAAGCAACTCATCGCGTTCGTCAGCTTTTTGATGGTCGCCATCAAGGTCGCGCTGGTGGTCGCGTTCGTCGGACTGATGCTGCTCGTCGTGCTGGCGATGCTGCGCGGGCGCGGGCGTCGTCGCCGCGAAGAAGAACTCTAAAACTTCTCGCAAGCGGAACTTTCAAATACTCATCCCGGAGGCTCGACGGCGGCGCACACAACGTGCCAGCGTCGAGCCTCCGGTCGTTTCGCCCGCGTCGCGCCGTCGTCGTCGGTGTTGCCGCGCGCCGTTTTCGCCCGCCGTTACGCGCTTGCCCGTCGGTTGCAATCTCGCATTTCGTGTGTTAGGGTTCCCCCCCTTGTGACGCCCTCGACTTGCTCGCGGTCTTTTGCGCGTATCGAAAAGATCAGGCTTAGGCTCACATACTTCAGGCAGGTTCACGCAAAAGCAGAACCCAATTTATAGTTTTCGCACTCGTCGCCGTCGTTCGGCCAGACAGTGCCTTTCGTCGCGTTCATCTGCGCGCTTCCCCCCTCTTGTGCGCGCAGACGGAATGCCAAGGAGCACACTCCCGATGATTCAAGACGAGCGTTTATACGCCTTCATCGTCGCCCGTACCTCGCGTTCGCACATCCGTCGTATCGCCATTCACCGGCGCTGGCTCAAAGCCACTGCCGGAGCCGTTGCGCTCCTTCTCTGCGCCGCACTCTACGGCGTTTACGCAATCGCCAATCAAGCCATCAGCCACCACGCCGAGCGCGAGAACAACCGTCTCCGCGCCCAAAACGAGAAGCAGCGTCAGCAGTTGGATCAACTGGAAAATCGCGTCGATGCCATCGAAGATGCGTCGCGCAAACTGGCGGAAATCTCCGGCGTCACCGAACAGGAAGCGGAAGCGAGCAGCGTGCGCGGCGCGGGTGGGCCGCTGCTGTTGATGGATGCCGAGACTATCGCGGCGGTCGAGCACCGCGCTGCGCAGCTTGAGCAAGAGATGTCGGTTTATGCGAGCGTCCTGCGCGAGCGGGCGCGGATTCCTTCCATCTGGCCGGTCGAAGGCGAGGTCACGGACTACTACGGCGTGCGTCGCAATCCTTTCGGCGGCGGGTCGTCTGAGTTTCACTCCGGACAAGACATCTCGGCTCCAACCGGGACTCCGGTCGTCGCGGCGGGCAGCGGCACGGTTTATTTCGCGGGCACGCAGAGCGGCTACGGTCAGATCGTCATCATCGACCACGGCAACGGGTTGACCACCCGCTATGGACATCTCTCGCGCATCGAGGTCGAAGTCGGACGGGAGCTTGCGCGGGGTGAAGAAATTGGTCGCGTCGGCTCGACCGGACGCTCGACCGGGCCGCACCTACACTACGAGGTGCGCATCAACGAGACAGCGGTCAGCCCGTGGCACTATCTGCCGGAACGGTCGGACGGCGACTCAAGCAGCCGATGACTGGCGAATAAGTGCGATTGACCGTGCATTTTCCGCTTGACAGCCCGTCGAGCTTTCGCTTAGTATGCGCGTTCGTTTCAAGGCAGGGTTTCTGCTTTAACCTCGTCCCCATGTTAGGTTTGCAAGCGTTACAGCAATGAGTTCGCGTGGTTCCCTGTCAGTCCGTGTTCGGTGTGCCGGAGCGTTTGACGCATTGGCCGCCGCGCACGGTTTTTTTGTTGGTCAGGTAGTTTCCCGGAGGTCGCTCACGCGCGCGCGGCTCCCGGCTCATGTAGGGTCAACTTGTAGGACGCACTAGACTTTGCAGTCCTGCCGTCCATTTTTACCGAATCGTAGGAGGATTCGTCTGCTATGTCAAGAATTACAGGTAAGGTCAAGTGGTTTAACAATGCGAAGGGTTACGGCTTTATTGAACAGCCCGGCTCTTCCGACATCTTCGTCCACTACAGCGCCATTCAGGGCGACGGCTTCAAGACGCTCGAAGAGGGTCAGGAAGTCGAGTTCGAGGTCACGCAGGGACCGAAAGGCCCGCAGGCCGAGAAAGTGATGAAGGTGTAAATCTCCCCCTTAAGCCTCACGGCTTTCGCCAAGCCACTGACCGCTAGCCGATTGCTATGACCGGCTGGCGCACTTGAAAGCAAGGCATCAAAGAAAGCAGCAAGGCAGTGAACAAAGAGCGCGCTCCATCGTCTTCGACGGAGCGCGCTCTTTGGGTTTTCGTCGTCCTCGACGCTTCGCCGACGCCCGCGTGCTAGCGTTCGGGGCGCGCTTTGAAACTGACCCGCCCGTCGGCCACATCGACCGAGAAAAACACGCGCTCGCAACCCACACGCTCTTTGAGCGCCTCCGACTTTTCGATAATCAGACGATGAAAGCGGAGGAACGTGAGGTCTTCGGTCGGCTCGCCGCACTGTTTTTTCGCATCGACGAGCGCGTTGAAAAGTTCCTTGACGGTCGGGACTTCGCTGTGCGCGTTGGCGCAGACGAAAGTTGACGGCGATGCTATCCGAGCCTGTGCCGACGGCTGGCGTTGCGCGCTGCGCGCGAGCGACACGGCATCGCGCCCTTCTTCGCGTCCCTGCATCGTGCGCCGCCAGAGTTCGCGAAACGACGTGAAGCGCGCGACCACTGAGTTGTAGCGGTAACGCTGCGCGAACGTCAGCGTGCGGTCGTCGGCGATGCGTTTGATGAGCGTTTCGATGCGGCTTTTAGTGTCGTAGGGCGGGCGTTTGGCCGCGCCGTTGAAAAAGATGTCCCACTCCACTTTGAGCCGCCGCACGTCATCTTCGAGCCGCAACAGTTGCTCGTCAACGGTCGGCTGCGTGTCGCGCAAAGCGTTGTTCGGCTGTCGATCTTGTCGCTCCTTCGCCCGCCTCGCAAATTTGTTTTCTCTTATCGGCACCGCGTTTCGTCTCCTCACACGCGCCCCAACCGCGCACTTTGAATCTACGGGTTCGGCGACGGCAGTGTCAATAAAAATGTCGCAGAGACAGATAATAGCAAGCAGATGGCGGAAGAAAAGCGCCGGGCATGTCCGAGAGGGGTTGGCAAACCGCCGGTCAATCGCCGTAGAATGCGGGTCGTTTGAGTTGACAGACATTCTGAAAGCGATGGATAGTCTGACTTCTGATTTCTGATTCCCGACGACTTGCAATATGCCTCCGACGAACAACTTGCGCGCGCTGCCTTCGGTCGATTCGCTGCTGCGGACGGCGGCGGCGCGGACGTTGCGCGGGCGGACGGGCGCGCAACGTCTGACGGCGTTGGCGCGTGTGGTG
>JBGTHJ010000050.1:0-9858 GCA_041746175.1 Pyrinomonadaceae bacterium | reverse complement strand
GCTCGGCGACGCGGCGGCGGCGGCGGGGGTCGAACGCGGGGGCGTTGTGATGTTCGGTCACGACGCCGCGCATCCATCCTCCATCGTCCGCGCGACGCACACGGGCGAGGACGGCTTCGACCTGTTCGCGGGCAACACCGGAGCGCACGCGTTGTGGGACGCGCTCAGGGCGGCGGGCGCGCGTCCCTGCGGTTTTGACGCGTTGGAAATTTTGCGTGTCGAGGCGGGGCTGCCGCGTTACGGCGTCGATATGAACGAGGCAAACGTCGTGCTCGAAACCGGCATCGACGATGCCGTCAGTTTCACGAAGGGCTGCTACATCGGACAGGAAATCATCGCCCGCGTTCACTGGCGCGGCCACGTCGCCAAACGCCTCGCGGGTCTCGTGCTCGACGACGGCGGCGGAGCGGCGGCGACGCGCGGCGCTAAAATCAGAAGCGCGGATGACAGAGAGATCGGGCGCATCACTTCGTCGGTCGTTTCGCCGCGACTCGGACGCGCGGTCGCGCTTGGCTACGTCAAATACGATTTCCTCGCGCCCGGCACCGAAGTGAAAATCATCGACGAAGATGAAGCGAGAACCGCGCGCGTCGTCGCTACGCCGTTCGTGCGCGGAAGTTGGACGGGCGATGATGCGGACGGTGATTTGGACAATGGCGCCGTGCGCGGGGCGGAAGAAAAAGCATGAGCGATTCGACGCCGCACGAAGAAGCCAACCAGCCGCGCGAACTCGATGCCGACCAAGCGCGCCTCGCATATTCGATCATCCAGACGCTACTCGAACACATGCGCGTGACGCACGACCTCATCGCGTTGATGGCGCAAGTCATCGACGAAGACACGACCAAGTCTCTCACCAACACCCCTTACTGGACGGCCTATCTCGACAGTCGCCGCGCGCTCGAACAGACGCGCCCCAGCATCGAACGCTTCGCCGAAGTCTGGACGAAGCTGGCCGGCGAAGACACGCCGCACGACGGTTAATACGCCGCTCCACAACTATAGAAAAGGAACACGGGTGAGGCTCGCCCCGTCCCGCGTGATTACCAGCACGCGGGACGGGGCGAGCCTCATTCTTGCTCACAAAAAATCACGTCATACGACGTTGACCACCGCCGAAGCCGCTCGCTACTCCTTGACCATAAATCCAAGCCCGCCGGTTAGCGAAACACATTTGAGAAGGGTCGATGAAGATAGGCGTCGGAGAATTTGTCGCCAAGCGCAAAATGACGCTTGACGGCTTTCGCGGGGTCGAAAAACCATTCGCCCACGGGTTGTTCGCGTTCGTTCGAGTCGAACCACCCCCAGGGCGGGCGCGCGGCGTTGGCCGCCCCGACCTCGCCGCGAAACGCCGAGCCGATTTTGCCGACCTTCGATTTACGTTGGAGCACGCGCCCGCCCGCCTGGATGACGCTGACGCTGAGCGTGCCGTAGTTGTAAGCGTCGCCGTAGGTTTCGTTCGCGCCGCGCTGCGCACGCGTCCAAAGCGTCGTGTAGAGCGGCACGAGTTTGTACCCGACGGGTTGTTCGTCGTCGCGCCGTTCGTCGGGGTCGCCCGCCGCGCCCGTGTAGTTGTAGACGACGATGCCGCCCACCGCTTCCCGGCGCTCGTCGTTCTCGTGGTAGGCTTCGACGCCGTGCCCCTTCGGTTCGACGTAGAGCCGCGCGCGTTGTGCGCCCTCCAACTCGACGACGCCGAACCCGCGCAACGAACTGCCCGCCGGAACGTATTTAAGAAATTTGTTGTGCGACAAAGTTTCGACCATCGTCACGCGCGCCTCGCGCGGGTCGGTGCTGCCGCCCTGTTTCTCGGCCACCACGAGACACCCTTCCATATCGTTCTCGTGCGCCAGCACAGCTTCGGAGGCGAGTCCCGTCGGGTCGTACTGACCGCCGCGCTTGACGCCCTCGCGAATCAGCCCGCTCAAAATCTCGCTGCCCTTGCCGCCCTTGTAATCGACGGGATGAAACAGCGCGTAGTGAACGAAGAAGTGCGTCGGCGTTTCGCTGACCGCGAAGTAGACGTGAGCCTTACGCGGAAAACGCGGGTCGTCGGCGTTGCGCCAGTTGTTGTCGCCGCGCCAGTCGCCGTCGAAATCGAAGTTGGTGATGTAGTCGTTGCGCGGTTGCTCGCCGAGACTCTGATAGATGACGGGAGCAAACGCCGCCGCCACCACAAGGTCTTGAGCCTCGCCGCGATAAGCTTCTTTCGACGCCGCCGCCGCACCGCCCGACGACGCGGCATCGACACCCAAACGAAACGGCGCGCACGCCGCAGCGGCGACACACAGCACGACGAAGAAGTAAGCGGGAAGCTTTGAAAGCGCGCGGCGGGGGGATGCGGTGGAGTCGGGCATGTTGTTGTGTCTCGAAGTTTTTCCGGGCGGTTTCAAAATAGCGAGGGTTGGTCTTCCAGTTCAACCGAATCAACGGTGGTCTGGCTCAGCAGACGCTTCAGACGGTTCGCGCTGGCGGGCGCGTGTCCCTCGTAAAAGTTGCTGAAGTAGGCGTAAACGCCCGCCGCGCATTTCCGTGCGAGGCCGACTAAAAGGTCGCTCCATGCGTCGAGGTTTTCGTCGCGCGGTCGTTGCAGGATGTCGAAGCGCGTCAGGTCGCGTTCGCCCATCCAGCGGACGTAGGCGAAGTCGGGCGCGGTCAGCTTCTCTGCCAGACGCCAGACACGCTCGCGCTCGACCCACTGTCCCTCGACCAGCGCGAGCGCGACATTGTAGCGCGCCAGCAACCCCAGCACCTCTTCGTCGAACCAACCCCGGTCGCGAAACTCGATGCTGAAACGCATGTCGCGCGGCAACATCGGCAGAAACTCACGGAGCGCACGCACGTTCTCCGGCGTCATCTCGAACTGCGGCGGGAGTTGAACGAGCGTCACGCCGAGCTTCGCGCCGAGCCGCCTGACGCGCTCGCAAAACTCGCTCAACGCTTCTTCGCACGCGGCGCGCAGCGCGTGCTGGTGCGTAATCACCTGCGGCATTTTCAGCGAGAACGTGAAACCGTGCGGCGTGCGTTTGCCCCATGCTTCGACGGTCGAGACGGTCGGCGCGGCGTAGAACGTCGAATCCACTTCGACGCTCGCAAACGCCCGCGCGTAAATCTCCAACATGTCGGCGGCGCGTGTGCCGCGCGGGTAGAAGACGCGCGAACCGCTCGCCGCCCTCGTCACCCAATCGTCGTAGTTCCAACCCTGACAACCGACGTGGACGCTGCCAGGTTTCTCAGAACGAGCCACCATGCCGCCCATTCTATCAAACTCTTTGGCCGTTCTCTCAAACGCGGCAGACGATGAGTTGGACGATACCGAAGAGACGGCGTTCGATGTGGACAAAGCGCAGTCCGGCGCGTTCGGCGGCGAGGGCGGTGCGGCGGTTGAAGTGGTCTTGAAAGAGCGCGACGGTGAGACGGCTGAGGGCGTCGAAAAAGTAGCCGGGCAGACCGTCGGGGCGGACGTGTTCGAGCAGCGCGACCGTGCCGCCCGGACGCACGACGCGGCGCAGTTCGGCGAAGGCGAGCGCGGGTGATTCGACCGAGCAGAAGACGAGCGTGGCGAAGGCGGCGTCGAACGTGTGGTCGGCGAAGGGCAGTTGTTCGGCGCGGCACTGAACGAGGCTGACGCCGCGCGGACGTTCGTCTTTGCCGCGCGCGATTTCGATCATTGCGCGGCTCAACTCGCTCGCCACGCCCGACGCCGCACGCGGGTAGAAACGAAAGTTCAGCCCCGTGCCCGCGCCGACTTCGAGCAGGTGCGAGGCGGTCGCGGGCAGATGCTCGAACGTCGCCACACGCATCCGCGCGAGAAACCACCGTTCGAGCGGGCGCATCGCGCAGTCGTAACCCGCCGCCAGACGGTCGTAGACGGGCGGCGGTTCCCCCTCCGGCGTGTGCGATTCGGTCGCGTCGCTCGTCACCTGCGCGCGTCGTTTTCTCTCGTTCAAGATGCGTTGAGCCTACATGTTTTTGCGCGGCAGGGCGAGCGCGCGAGTGGCGTGGTGGTTTCTATTGTTTTGTAGGAAATATTCAAAAATCTGAAAACTACGCGGCGCGTCTGATGAGAAAAGACCGGTTTAGCGTGCCCGGCGCTGGAGGCATAAAGGTTGCGTCGGACTAATCAAAATGTTCGGTTGGACATCGAACGCAAAAAGTTATTGACTAAAAACGTCTAAAAACGTATAGAGATGTGATGGACTTGCTCAAGCCTAAAGAGGCTGCCAAGCGCATCAGCATCAGCTATCAAACTCTCAAGCAGTGGATTTATCAGGGCAAGATTCGTTCGGTGAAAACGCCGGGCGGTCATCATCGGATTCCACAGAGCGAAGTCGCACGTTTGATGGCCGAGGCGCCGGGCGATGCGACACACCGAGCGACAAAGGCCGCGAGCGCAAAGCCGCACGGTTCGCTGAGTCTGGACGACATCAGCGCGCGTAACAAACTTCAAGGCATTATCACCGAACTGCACGACGAAGGTTTGTTCACGCAGATTGTCATCGAAGTCGGGGAGCAGCAGTTGGTTTCGATCATCCCCGAACAAGCATGTCGGGCATTGAATCTAAGAGCCGGGATGCGGGTTTACGCTCTCTTCAAAGCGTTCGATGTGATGGTCGTCAAAGCCTGAGACGACCAAACTTCAAGCGGGCTGCAATTCGTTTTCGGATGGGATGTCGCGCGTGATGGACGCGGGACATCCCCGGCACACCGTCAATTCAAAACACAACGCGCATCCCGGGAGCCTGCTCTCGCTCGCTTCCGGCTTCATGGCGATCCGAGGGTTTCGTCGTCGTCGTCCGTTTGTGATTTGAAAGGACGAAACAGGGGGTCGGTCGGCTCAGAGAAAATTGCTTGCCAGCCGTCTTGCGCGGCGAGGGCATGTGCCCGAAAATTTTAATCAGGAGAACAAAAGTGATGCTCAGATCAATAAGGTTCGCATCAGCGATTCTGGTGCTGTTGCTCGGCGCGTCGTGGCCGGCGACGGCACAGACCACCGGCTCGATTTCGGGGCGGGTGCAGGACGAGAAAGAAGCGTCGCTGCCCGGCGCGACCGTGACCGTGCGCAATGTTGCGACGAACGACACGCGGACGGCGCAGTCTGATTCGGAGGGACGTTACCGGGTCGGGAACTTGCCGGTCGGCGACTACGAAGTGAGCGCCGAGGTCGGCGGCTTCGCCAAGTATGTCCAGACGGGCATCACGCTCGCTCTCAACCAACCCGCCATCGTCGATGTGACGATGAATCCGGGCGGCGTCGCCGAGGTCGTCACCGTGACGGAGAATGCCGCGTTGCTCAACACGACCACCGCCGAGGTCGGCACGCGCTTCGACGAGCGGCGGTTGTCGGAGTTGCCGCTCGCCACGACGCGCAATGTTTACAACATCGCGCTGTCGGCTCCGGGCGTCAGCCAGTTGCAGTCGAACCAATCGGGCTTCACCAACGGCGTCAACTACTCGGCCAACGGCGGTCGTCTCCGCTCGAACAACTTCTTGATCGACGGGCAGGACAACAACGACTTCGGCGTCGGCGGCGCGGTCGTCCAACTCAACAATCCTGATTTGATTCAGGAAGTGCGTCTCGTTACCAACCAGTTCACCGCCGAGTACGGACGCAATTCGAGTTCGGTCTTCAACGCCATCACCAAGAGCGGGACGAACGAATATCACGGCTCCGGCTTCTGGTTCCACAACGACAACGCCTTGAACGCCTGCGACAATCTCAACAAGCGCAACGGCTTTTGCAACCCGAACGCGACCGACCCCGGACGGCGACACGCGCCGTTCCGCGTCGAGAATCAGACGGGGCTGACCTTTGGCGGCCCGCTGCATCTGCCGCGCTTCGGCGAGGGCGGGCGTTCCATCATCAGCGGCAAAGACCGCACGTTCTTCTTCTTCTCGCTCCAACGCTGGTGGGATCGGCAGTTGGGTTCGGGCATCGAGGTGCGCGGCGTCCCGACCGCCGAAGGCCGGCAGATTCTCGAATCGCGCGCGGGCACGCGTCCGCAGGTACGCGCGCTGCTCGATTTTCTCCCCGTCGCGCAAACGCCGATTCCGGGTTCGACCGCGCCGTTTACGATCAACGGAGTCCGTTCTGACGTGCCGCTCGGCTCGCTGACCGGGACCAGCGCGACCAGACTCGACGACTGGCAAACCTCCTTCCGCGTCGACCATCGCTTCACCGAAAATCACATCCTCAACGCGCGCTACATCTATCAGGATCAGAACATCTCCGGCGCCGGGCAGGCCACGCCTTCGGGTTATCAATCCTCGAACGTCTCGCGCAATCAGGGCGTCAATCTTTCGCTGAACAGCGTCCTCAGCCCGCGTCTCGTCAACGAACTCCGCTTGGCCTTCGTGCGCGCCGCGAGCGCGACCGTCGCCTCCGACCTCCGCGCGGAAGCCATTCCGTCGATTCAAATCAACTCGCTCGGACTGCAAGGTCTGAACGCTTCGACGACGCGCACGGCCATCGGGCTGGCGGCCAATCTTCCGCAGAACAACATCAGAAACACCTACCAGTTTCAAGACAACCTGTCGTATTCGACGGGCAATCATGCGCTGAAGTTCGGCGTGGATATCCGCCGCAACCAGTTGTTCCAACTCTTCAAGCCGACGACGCGCGGGCATCTCGTTTACGCCAATCTCGATACCTTCGTCAACGACCTTGCCATCACCGCGCAGATCAACAAAGACCTCCCCGGCACGGCGCGCGTCCTGACGCTCGACTGGCACGACTTCTTCTTCTACGGGCAGGACGAATGGAAGATTCGCCCGAACTTCACGCTGACCTACGGCTTGCGTTACGAGAATGCGGGACAGCCGATTGCCGACCTCGTTGATTTCAACGCGCCGGTCGTGACGGCCTTCGGTGGCGACCCGCGATTCGTCGTCGGGCCGATTCCGCCGCGCGACAAAAACAACTTCCAGCCGCGCATCGGCTTCAACTGGAATCCGCGCACGCGCACGAGCGGCGTCCTCGGGATGATTACGGGCGGCGACAAACTCGTCGTGCGCGGCGGTTATTCGCGCACCAACGATTACGCCTTCACCAACATCGCGCTCAACATCTGGAGTTCGTTCCCGTTCGTGCAGGCGGTCAACGTGCCCAACCTCGCCAACGCTTTTGCGACCTTCCGGAACCAGCCGCTCAACCCGGCGACACTGACGCGCACCACCGTCACCCCCGACTTCCACTCGCCCGACTACGATTCGTTCAGTTTTGAAATGCAACGCGAAATCACGCGCGATCTCGTTTTGCGCGTCGGCTACGTCGGCTCGAAGGGCAGCGGGCTGTTCGAGAGCCTCGACGCCAATCCCGTGCTCTTCCGCGACGTGATGGCGAACGCCGCGAATCCGGTCGTCCGCGCCGACCCGACGCGCGCCACCGTGCGCCTCAGAGCCAACTCCGGCTCGTCGATCTACCATTCGATGCAGACGAGTTTGGAGAAACGCCTGAGCCGGGGCTTTAGCGCGGGCGCGCACTTCACCTGGAGTTCGTTCATCGATACCTCGTCGGAGATTTTCAATAACTCGGCTTCGGAAATCGCGGTCGCGCAAGACCCCTACGACCGTCGCTCCGAACGTGGCCGCTCGTCTTACGACCGCCCGCTGCGACTTTCCGTCAACACCGTCTACGAGTTGCCCTTCTTCCGCGAGCAGCGCGGTTTCGTCGGCCACCTGCTCGGCGGCTGGCAGATGAACGCCTCGCTCGCTTTCCAGAGCGGCGCGCCGTTCTCCGTTCTGAACGGCTCTGACCCGACGAGCACCATCGCGGGCATCAGCGGCGCGATCGGCATCGCGACGCGCGCCAACGTCGTCACGACGCAAAACGTTTCGGGGCTGTCGGTCGAAGAACTGGTCAACTTGCGCGCAGCGGGCGACCCGCTCTTTGCCGCGCTCCCGTGCGTGGTCGTCAACCCGACGACGACGCGCTGCCAGCGTGTCGGCAATTCGGGGCGCAACATCCTGCGCGCCGACGGCATCAACAACCTCGACTTCGGCCTGCTGAAGAACGTCCGCATCAACGAGGATCACAAGTTCCAGTTGCGCGCAGACTTCTTCAACGCCACCAACACGCGCGATTTCGGCACGCCGAATTCGACCATCACGGCGGGCACCAACTTCCTCAACCAGTGGGGAACCAACGGCGGCAACCGCCGCATCGTCGTCGGGATGCGCTACGTTTTCTAAACCGCGTCGCCGATTGAAAAGCGGGTCGGAGGTCGGAAGGATGAGGGGTATACTTTCATCCTTCCGACTTCCGACTTTGACTTGGAGCAAGGGTCGATGAAAATTCTGGCGGCGGCAGTTCTGCTCGCGGCGTTCGTGTCCGGCGCGGGCGCGCGGGCGCAAAAACCCGCGACGAGCGCGCCGGACAATTCGCCCGACGTGGTGGTGGGGGTAGCGGTCATCAAATACAGTTGGAGCAAGGAACGCCTCAACTGGGAGCGCGACCCGTTCGGCGGCGCGGTCGAGAATTTCGACGAGATGCGCGTGCGGACGCGCAACGAAAAGCGCGTCGAGGATGCCAAGCGCGGCGGCAACTCGGTCGAAGAGAATCGTGTCAAACGCGAAGCCAAAGCCGACGCCGCCAACATCGCCAGCACACGCCAAAACGCCCCGCCGCCGCGCTACGTCTTTCTCTACAAAGCCTCGCTCAAAAACGCGGGCACGAAAACCATCAAACAAATCGATTGGGATTACATCTTTTTCGACCGCGACACGCGCCGCGAAACCGGGCGTCTGCAAATCACCAGCGACGCCAAGATCGCCCCCGGCAAGAGCAAGGAACTGAGCATCTACACGTCGAAGCCGCCGACCACGACCGTCAGCGCGCACCGTCTGGACGACGACGACGAGCGCCGGGCGATTGACGAACAGGTCGTCGTCACACGCATCGTCTACACCGACGGCACGGTCTGGCAGCGTCCATAAAAGTCGGCGGCGGCGAGGAGCGCGCCTTGACGGTCTCGCCCGCGCGGTGGTAGGGTTCACGCCGCACGAGAAAGGCCGAAGGCGCGGCGCGCATCGCGGGTCGAATCCGACGGCGTTTGTTCTTTGAGTAGTCGAAATTTTGTATCGCTATTTCAACTCGTACGCTCCGACATGAGCGTGCGGGTTGACCGTCGCAGGTGTGCCCCGCAAGAGGGCGACAAGGGAAGCCGGGTGAAAAGCCCGCACGGTTCCCGCCACTGTAGACCGGCGATTGCGTTGCCGCCAGATGACGAGATGCCACTCGACCGCACACGGTCGGGGAAGGCCGAGGCAACCAAGCTTGAGCCGGGAGTCAGGAAACCTTGCCTGCTAATAGACGGAGGCGACCGCTTATGCTCCGGGAAAGAGCGAGTGGCGTCGGGCAACGATTCAATGCGGACGCTTTGCGCATAAGTTTTTACGCGCGCCGACGCTTCGCGTAATCATCCGTCCATCAACCAACGCCCTCGGTCTTCCGCGCGGAAGACCGAGGGCGTTTTTGTTTTGAGGTTGACGACGGAAGGGGATGCCTCCCGCTTGCGCTTTCCATCGACGCGGCGCTCCGTCCTTTCAGAAGAAAGGATACTCGACGTGAAAAGAGAGATTACCATTCATAAAATTTTAATAACCTGCGCGCTCGCGGTCGTTTGCACGGCGGCGGTTTACGCGCAAGCTT
Source organism: Pyrinomonadaceae bacterium (assembly GCA_041746175.1). GTDB lineage: Bacteria > Acidobacteriota > Blastocatellia > Pyrinomonadales > Pyrinomonadaceae > JBGTHJ01. Next base: position 209 of record JBGTHJ010000050.1, on the reverse strand, counting down.
CCGCAACGGCGATAACGGCGACCGTCATCGAAGGGCGCGTGACAGACCCACAGGGCGCAGGCGTGCCGGGGGCGACCGTCACGCTCTACGCGCGCGAGCGCACCATCGTGCGACTTTCGACGATGACCGACGGCGCGGGCGCGTTCCGTTTTGAACGACTCGCGCCGGGCGCGTATCTCGTCGAGGCGGAAGCCACCGGCTTCGCCCGC
>JBGTHJ010000049.1:0-11196 GCA_041746175.1 Pyrinomonadaceae bacterium | reverse complement strand
GAGGCGCGCAACTCGACAGAGTTGCGCGCCTCTCGTTTTCAAATCCGATCCCTTGTGCGCCGCCGCCTACTTCCGGCGGTTGCGCCCGCGCGTGTCTTCACCGGGATGGCTGAACTGCGCGTAGGCAACACGGAAGAGTTCGGAGAGCGCTTTGGCGGTGTCGGGCGACAGGTTGCGGTCGGCTCGCAGGTGCGCTTCGACGATGTCGGGCATCGCTTCCTGCGGGAAGTAGACGACCGGCTTGGCCTCGTCGCCTTCGAGTTGGCGACCGCCACCCATGATGCGCTCCATCGGGACGTTGAGCCAGCCCGTCAGACGCGCGATGTTGTCGGCGTCGGGTTTGCCCGTCCCGTTTTCGATGCGCGACAGGGTTGAGGCCGAAACGCCCGTCGCATCGGCGACATCGCGCAGGCTCATGCCCAGTTCCTCACGCTTGCGGCGAATCGCGCGCCCCAGTTCCACCGTATTTACCAGACTCTTATTACTCGTTTGCGCCATAATTTTGGCCTCCTTCTAGGGCGTGCTCGAACCTCTGCAAGGGTGCACGCCTACCTTTACAACCCAGACCATAGCACAGGTTAAATCCCAGATGCAATACTCTGTTTTATTCTTGCAACAATCCGGAACGCATGGTACACTGTTTCACGTATGAAACAGCAGCTATTTCATACCGTTTCTACCGAGGAGCAAAACGGACGTGAGCGACCATATTTGGGAGACATTCGATAGTTTGTTCAAGACGGTTCGCCGGCAGGGACGACGCGTGGAGGAGTTGGAGACACGCATCGCCGACCTCGAACGCCGCTTACACGAGCGTGGGTTGGAGGGCGTCAAACAGTCGAAGCCGGTCGAGCAAGTGTTTGGGGAGATGCCCGCCGAGCGTGCGGCGTGAGTATTGGTTTTGGGAAGTTTTGGAGGACAACAGCAATGACAACAGCCGTGGCAACCGACAAAAAAGCGATCATGCGCGACAAACGCGCGCAAGGGATCGCGGCGATGGGTCTGGTCAATCGCGAGGGCGACCGCTTCCGCGTGACGATGCCGGGTTTGCGCGGCAAGCGCGCGCGCTACGAGGTGTGGCGCGATGACGCGGGCAAAGTCCGCTGTTCGTGCCTCGAGTTCGAGGAGCAAACGACGGACGATTCGACGTTTCGTTGCGAGCACATTCTCGCCGTGAAGCATTCGCTGTTGATTAAGACTTCGGAAGCCGTCACGAAGCGTCCCGACGCCAAAGTCCCGCCGGGGATGAGCGTCGCGGCGGTTTATGCGACGGCGGACGCGCCCGGCAACGACAGAGAGCAAAACGCATCCGAGAAGCGCGAACCGACTCCGGCGGAAGAGGCGACCGTCAAGCCTCGTGCGCCGAAGCCGACTCCGCGTTTCGCACGGGAGCAGATCGAGCAGCCCGAAACGGCGGCGGCGGAAGTCGAAGCTTCCCGCCCCACCGGCGCGGCGGTCGAGATGCTCGCGGAACACACAACCAAAAAGGAGCTTGAGATGAGCCAGAAAGATTCAACCGCTGCCGTCGACGAGACGGAACAGGATTTCATGCAGGATGACCTCGGTCTCGAGGCAGACGAGCAGATCAGCGCGCCCGTCGTGCCGCTCACGTTCACGAACACTTTGCGCACCTTGCGCCAGCCCATCGACCCGAAGTTCGTCAAAACGCGCGAGGGCTGGATCGACCGGCAGGGCAACCGGCACATGGTCGAATACGTCGAGTGGCATACGGTTGCCGACCTGCTCGACCGCATCGTGCCGACGTGGTCGCACTCGGTTCGCGGCATCGTCCAGATCGGCGACATGGTGGCCGTCACCGCCGCGATTACGATTGACGGCGTGACGCGTGAGGGGGTTGGGACGGGCACCGCCGACAACGAAACCGGCATCAAGAAGGCCGAGCACGATGCTCTGAAGCGTGCTGCCATCAAGTTCGGCATCGCGCGTGAGTTGTACCAGCGCGAGTCTGAAGTCATCGAGACGGAAGGGAGCGCGCCGCCGTCGAACGACTTTCCGCGCGACCCGCTCGCCAAGTCGATGGCCGACCTCGTCACGCCGAAGCAACTCGGCATGATTCGCGCGCTGGCGCGTGAAACCAACGTCGATGTCGAGGACGAGTGCCAACAGGTCTTGAAGTGCCGCACAGAGGAGTTGTCGAAGCGCGCCGCGTCGAGCTTTATCGACCACCTCAAAGCCTTGCAGCAGGAGACGGGCGGACAGATGCGCCGCGCGAGCTAAACGGGAGTAAGCAGTGCGCGGCGAACAGTCAGGCGGTCGAAAACCAATCTCTTTGTTTTGACTGTTCGCCGCTCACCGAGTTGGAGGTAGAAAGATGACCACCGAAGAAATGATTCAGGAACATTCACAGCCGCTCAATCTGGAGCTTGACTACGCCGACGAGCCGGAGTTGAGCACGGCGTTCGAGACCGAGGAGGAAACGGCGGAGACGCGCGAGACGCGCTCGAAGAAAGAGCAGATTCTCGCGCTCTACGAGAGCGGCGTGTCGGATATCGCGGAGATCGTCCGGCAGGTGACGGCGCGACCTTCCTACGTCGCGCAGGTCTTGCAGAGCGCCGGACATCTCTCCGGCTACTTCGATCTCTACACGACGACGGCGCGCGAGCAGAACGTCTACACGCGCTTTTTCCGCAACGTGCTGTCGTTCAAGACGGTCGAAGCCGCACGCGAGTCGGTCCGCAAGCTCGACCGGCTCTACAACTATTTCGAGCGACTCGGCGACCGCGCCGGGCAGCATCAGGCGATGGTGCTCGCGCTGACCGGCAAGAACCGCGCGCGTTGGAGCGGCAAGACCGAAGAGGCCGCTGTTTTCGGCGAGTGGCTCGCCGCTCATTGAGACTCAAGAGCGCGTGCGTCGTGAGGGTGAACCGTTGCGACTCAACGCAAGCACGAACAAGGGACGGTTTGAATGGCGAGTTCGACATGCAGGAGCTCGCCTTTCTTTTTTTTTCGCGCATCTGTTTTACCTCGCCAACTAAACACCCGTCGGGCAGTCTTTGACGAATGCTGCCAACTCAAGGAGACAAAAGCGATGGCTGAAAACACGCCTTTTCCGCACGGAAGTTTCTGCTGGAACGAACTCGCCACGACGAACGCGCAAACCTGTCGTAAATTTTACGAGGAGTTATTTGGTTGGACCTCCAAGACCTCAGAAATCGGCGGCACTGACTACACGGTCTTCAAGTCGGGCGACAAAGACATCGGCGGTCTGATGGAGATGAGCGGCGAGGGTTGGGGTGAGAACCCACCGCCGCCGCACTGGATGGCTTACGTCGCGGTCGGAGATGTTGACGCGGCGGTGGCGCGCGTCACGGAGTTGGGAGGCACGGTCTGCGTTCCACCGACCGACATCCCGACCGTCGGACGCTTCTCGGTCATCAACGACCCGACGGGTGCGACCATCTCGCTCATGACTTTGAGCGGAGCACAGTCCTAACTTTTCGGCGGCGGATATCTGGCCGGCGGCAACGACATCGAAGGTAACATCTTCGGAATCATGCAGGAAGATACGTCTGGACAGTTGAGAGCAGACTGGCGGGCGTTCGTGCAGATAGCCATTGACGTTGGCCGGATGGAGGCAGACGGGGCGGCGGGCGACGATGAAATAGCGACGACCTAAAAGAGAGACGTGATGCCAAAGGCGCGGATGGCAGTCCTCACTCCTACTGCTGACACCCGCTGTCCGATCCGTCTTCCCGGCGTCGTCGCGGCGCGCATCGTTTCCCGTCTACCCGTCCGCCTCGTTCTTATTTTAGCTCATCAATATCATCGAAGTCGCGGTCTGACGAGGGGATGAAACCTTCATCTGACGGTCAACCGGGGTTGCGCACGTCGCGGGAGAACGAGAAGAGGCTGCTTCCGTTTCAGAAGCAGCCTCTTTAAGTTTTACCGGACGGAGTCGAGCGTTATTCAAACGTCCGCTGTTGCGGGTTGCGCCCGCGAAGCGCCGACGCCGCGAGTTCGCGCGCACGCGGCAGAACTTCGATGGCTTTGACGGTCTGCGGATCGTCGGCGACGAAGACGCGCGTCGCGGTGACCGTGCCGTAAGCGGCGGTGACCACTTCATAACGCAACTGACGCGCGACGTATTCGCGCTGGCGGTCGAGTTGCGAAGCCGGCAGATTGTACTCTTTCTTGGTGGCGACGAACTCTTTGAAGGCGTTGAAGAGTTTGTCGTCGGCGGGGAAATCGGTCGCCGCGAGGTCGTGCGCGAAATCAATCGCGCGCTGGACTTTGTAAGCCTCGAAGCCGGAGATGCGACCGTTGACGAGTTCGCGCGCGAAGGCGAACACGGGGTCGAGCAGACGCTGCTGCGCCGGAGTAATCAGACGTGGCTTGATCGCTTCGTCGGGGGCGATGCCGCCGCCGCCGTAGACGGCGCGTCCAGTGTCGGTGCGGCTTTCAGGGCCGGTCGGCTTATCGACAGGCTTCCCGGTCTGACCCGCCTCGTCTGCGCCGCCACCACCACCGACGCCCTGCCCGCGCGTGTAATAATCGTAGAGGCTACCGTTGGCGTAGTCGCGTTGAATCAGCCGGCCCGAAGGCGTGTAGTATTTGGTGGTCGTCAGCGTTAGTGCGGTGCCGTAATCGAGCGGCGTGATGCTTTGCACCAGACCTTTGCCGAAACTGGTTTCGCCGACGATCAACGCGCGGTCATGATCCTGCAAAGCGCCCGCGACGATCTCCGAGGCGGATGCCGAACCGCGATTGACGAGCACGACAAGCGGCGTGGTGGTGTTCGGCGTGCTGTTGGTTGAAACATGCGGACGGTCGCCGCCGCCGCGTGCGCCGCGTCCCTTCTGAATCAGGATGACCTGATCGCGCTGCAAAAATCTCTCGGCGACTTTGACCGCCTGATCGAGCAACCCGCCGGGATTGCCGCGCAAATCGAGCACGAGCGAGTTCATGCCCTTGGCTTGCAGGGCTTCGAGCGACGCCTGAAATTCTTCGGCGGTCGAATAGTTGAAGCCACGCGTCATATCGATGTAGCCGATGCCGGGACGAATCATGTATGAATCGGGCACGGTCGGTTGGTTGACGGCGTCGCGCGTAATCGACACCGTTTCGCGGTTGCCGTTGGCCGCGCGCTCGACCGTGACCCGCACGACCGAACCACGCGGGCCGCGCAGTTTGTCTCGGACCTCGCCCGAAGCCTTTCCCTGCACGGGCTGGCCGTCTACTTCGACGATGCGGTCGCCGTAGCGAAGTCCGGCTTTCGCGGCGGGCGTGCCGTCGAAGGTCGCGAGAATATAGGTGTCGGCGCGCTCGCCGATGCGCCGGTCGCCGATGGTCGCGCCGATGCCGAAATACTCGGAGCGCCAGTCGTTGCGCAACTCCTCGAACTCTTTCGCGTCGTAGAAATTCGAGTGCGGGTCGAGCGCGCGCAGCATCCCGATGATCGAAGATTTGACGACGTTGTTGTATTCAATCTTGCTGCCGTCAACGTAGTTTTCCTCGACCAACGTCAAGGCTTCGACGAAATCTTGTTCGAGAGCTGAAGTCGCTTCGAGACGCGGACGCTCGCGGCGGCGCGTCTCCGCCGGGTTGCCACGAGATGAGCCGCCGCGCTCAACCTCGCCGCGACGCGAAGACGGCGGGGGGGGTTGTTGTTGGGCGATAACGAAGGCCGAGGGTGTGATGGCGAAGAGAAGAAGCGTCGCGAGCGCGGATGACAATTTCTTTTTCACAGAAGTTAAAACCTCGTCAGACCATTTTACCGATTTCAGGAAATCTCGCATTTGCGGCGAGCGTAATCTGCTGACAACAACCGCCGGAGGGTCAGTTTACGTATAGTAATTGATGTCCGCGACGGCGGCAAGGTTGCGCGCCACGAGGCAGGAGAAAAGCCCCGCGAGCATCGCGAACCGCGACACGCGATAGAGATGGCGCTTTAACCCAATCGATTCTCGCAAACGCAAATTTGTTTTCGCCGCCCCGCCGCGCCCTTCTCCAAAGAATCGGCGTTCCGGGCGTCGGGACATGTGCGCACGCGACTCCGGTTTATGGCTGGCGACGCACTGTCTGCTTGACGCTGCTTTCGGCGTGTCCGTAGAATAGCTATCGAGTATTCCGCGACAACTACAGGCAGCGCGATTTCCGGCCCGTATGATGACGGGCATGGAAGGGGGCTGCGACCGAAATGGCGTAGGAGGTGTGAGTTTTATGAGCAATCCCCAAGACCCGCAGTATCCATCCAACCCGACCGAACCGATTGACGATCTGATGATCGTCGACGATGAAGAAACTGGACACGGCGACCGCGAGCGCGTCAGTTCCTCCGTCCGCGACATCGCGGCACGCATCCCCGAATCGCTCTCGTCCATCGGGCGCGACATCAGCCGCACCATCGAGCGCGCCATTTCTGCGAAGGACGATTACGTCGTCGCCGTCAAGCTCTCGGCAGAGGCGCAGGATAGTCTCGATCAACTAGTGATGGCCGGGGTCTTTCGCAGCCGCGCCGAAGCCGCCGCGTTCCTCATCGACGAGGGCATCAAAGCGCAGGGGCCGCTCTTCGAGCGCGTCTCGCAAAAGCTTTCCGAAATCGAACGTCTCCGCGCCGAACTGCGCGGCATGATTCAACAGTAGCCGGGCTAGCGGTTGGAGGCTGGTTTTAGTTTAATCTAAAGACTAGCCTTCGGCCTCTAGCCGCTTGTGGAGGTCGGGATTTGTCGTCAGCAATATTTACACTGCCGCGCGTTGCGGTCGAACAATTCACGCTTGAAAACGGCTTGCGGGTCGTCTTCAGCGAAGATCATAGTGTGCCGGTCGTGTCGGTCGCGGTTTATTACGATGTCGGCTCGCGAAACGAGCGGGAGGGACGCACGGGCTTCGCGCATCTCTTCGAGCACATGATGTTTCAAGGCTCTGAGAACGTCCCGAAGGCCGGACATTTCCAGTTCATTTTCAACAGCGGCGGGACGATGAACGGCACCACTTCATCCGAACGCACCAACTATTACGAGACGCTGCCCGCAAGCCAGTTGCCCCTCGCGCTATGGCTCGAAAGCGACCGGATGCGCTCTTTGAAAGTCTCGCAGGAAAATCTCGACAACCAGCGCGAGGCGGTCAAAGAGGAGAAGCGTCTGACCTATGACAACCGTCCGTACTCAGGCGCGTTTCTGCGCCTGAACGAACTCGTCTATCGCAACCCGGCCAACGCGCACTCGACCATCGGCTCGATGGAAGACCTCGACGCCGCGACCATCGACGACATCCAGAATTTTTTCCGCATCTACTATGCGCCGAACAACGCCGTGCTCACCATCGTCGGCGACTTCGACCCGGCGGAAGCCCGCCAACTTGTCACCAAGTATTTCGCGACCATCCCATCACAGCCCGCCCCGCCGCCCGTTGATGTCAGCGAACCGCCCGACGTGGCCGTCCGGCAGGAAGCGTTCCCCGACCGCTTTGCGCAACTCCCCGCATTGATGATTGGATGGAAAGTCCCCGCGCGGCGCACCGACGATTCTTACGCGCTCGCGCTCGCCACCGACCTCCTGTTCGATGGCGACAGTTCGCGTCTCTATCAAAGACTCGTCAAGGGCGACGAGTCGGTGGTCGGCATTCAGGGCGGCATCGGCGAGCGGCGCGGGCCGTCGTCGCTCTACGTCTTCGCGATTCCCAAACCCGGCCACGAGATGAGCGCCATCCGGCAGGTCATCCAGACGGAAATCGCGCGGCTTGCCACCGACGGGCCGACCGCTGAAGAGATGGAGAAGTTGCGTAACAGCTTGCTCAACGACGCGACGCGCGGGCGGCAGTCGTCGCTCTATCGCGCGCAGCGCCTCGCCGAGTACACGCTCTACGACGGCGACCCGAATCTCTTCAACACCGAACTAGAACGCTATCTCGAAGTCACGCCGGAGAGCATCCGGCGCGTCGTCGCGCGCTATCTGACGAACGATAATTGTTCCGTGATGGAGGTCGCGCCGTCGTCAGGCGAAGATGCGGCCATCGCCTCGGTCGCCCCCATTGTTGTGGCTGAGACGGAGCAAGCGCCGGGCGCGCCGCTCCCGCAAGTTCCGCCGCGTCCCTCCGCAGACCCCGCTTCAACTATCGAGCCTCCGCAGCCCATCGGACATTCTGAAACTCATCCCCAAAAACCTCAGCAACCGGCGGACGCGCCCCAACCGAAAGGATGAAAAGCAGAGACCGGAGGCTAGAGACGACCAGGGGCTAGGGAATGTTCCAAATGCTTGCGCCCCCCCCCGGTCTCCAGCCGCGCACCCTCTCGCTTGATTACCGATGGACAACCAAACCGAAGACTTTCGCCGTCACCAGCCGCCGCCGCTCGCGCCCAGACCGCTCAACATCCCCGTGCCGGACGAGGTGATGCTACCGAACGGGCTGTGCGTCGTCGTCGTCGAATCAGATCGTTTGCCGCTCGTGAGTTACCGGCTCGCCCTTCGCACAGGCGACGCGCACGACCCGCCCGCGCTGCCCGGTCTGACCGACGTGCTGACGCACATGCTGACGGAAGGCACCGCAACACGCACCAGCAAACAACTCGCCGACGAGGTGGCGCGACTCGGCGCGACGCTCTCCGCCGGGGCGAACTCTGATTACACGACCGTCGCGGCTTCGTCGCTTGCGACCTACGGCGACGAAGTTCTCGAACTGCTCGCCGAGGTCGCGCTCCGCGCCACGTTCCCCGAAGACGAAATCGAACTGACACGGCAAAACGCCATCCAGAATCTCATCGCGCAACGCGGTCAAGCATCGTTTCTTGCCAACGAGACGCTCGCACGTGTCATCTACGGTCAGCATCCGTACTCGGTCATCTCGCCGACGCCCGAATCGCTCGATGCCATGACGCGCGAGAAGCTCGCCGCTCATCACCGGAAAACCTTCGTGCCCAACAACGCGGTGCTGTTCGTCGTCGGCGATGTCAAACACGACGACATCGTCCGGCGCGCGGAAAAACTGTTCGGCGACTGGGCGCGCGGAGAGCCGCTTAAATCGAATTTCCCGGCTCCGCCGGAACGCGCCGCGCGGACGATTTATCTGGTTGACCGTCCCGGCTCGGCGCAGTCGAACATCGTCATCGCCAACGCCGCCATCACGCGCACGCATCCCGACTTTTTTCCGATGCTCGTGATGAACACCGTGCTCGGCGCGAACGCCTCTTCGCGCGTCTTTATGAACCTGCGCGAGGAAAAAGGCTACACCTACGGCGCGTACACGAGCGTGGACGCGCGGCGCACCGCCGGAAGCTTTCGCGCGACCGCCGAAGTGCGCTCGACCGTCACGGGCGCGTCACTCAAGGAGTTTTTCTACGAGTTCGAGCGCATCCGAAGCGAAAATGTTTCGGAGAAAGAGTTGCACGATGCGCGGTCTTACCTGACGGGAATCTTTCCGATTCGACTGGAGACGCAGGAAGGTCTCATCGACCAACTCGTCCAAATCAAGATGCAGGAATTGCCGGAAGACTATCTGCAAACCTACCGCGAGCGCGTCAGCGCCGTCTCCATCGAAGAGGCACGGCGCGTCGCCGGTGAGCATATCGATCCCGAACGCATGGCAATCATCATCGTCGGCGATGCCGACGCGCTGGGCGAACAAATCGCGCCCTTCGCCCCGACCGTTGAACGCTACGACAACGCCGGGCGTCGCCAGCCGGCGAACGGCGAGACGCAACCAACCGACGACCAAACGGATTGATAAGAGGTGACTGGAGGAAACGCTTTGGTAGATGGAACATGGTCGCTCATGGTCGCGACGCCCTTCGGCAAACACCCCGCCACGCTGCTCATCGAACGCGCGGGCGACGCTTTCAACGGCGTCATCAAATCGCAGTTGGGCGATACGCCCCTGCGCAATCTCAACGCCAGCGGCGCCGATTTTAACGCCGACCTCGCCTACGATTATCAGGGACAAATATTCAGCGCAAAGCTCGCCGCGCGCGTCGCGGGCGACCAACTCGATGGCACCATCAAAGTCGACTTCCCGCTCGCCCCGACCGTCCGTTTCACCGGCACGCGCGCCTGAGGGTCGCGCGCGCGCTCTGCTCGCCCGTGATGGCTCTCGCCCGAACAAAAAAAAGCCGCCCGGCGTGTGGTCATCACACCGGGCGGAAATCACAGGAGAACCCTCTTCTTACCCACTCGCCGCTGTCCCCCAGCGAACGCGCGAATAAGTGCTATGCTAAACCTTTCAGATGAGCGTCGCGCGCTCCGCGTTGCCCGAACAAAGCCGTAGCAGTCAACCGGCGGCGAGACGAGCCTTCGCCCTGCTCCGCTCACCCGTCACTCGATCTCATCGTTCGTACTGCAAGATTACGCCGTCGCCGCCGACCGCCCAACCTTTTTTCTTTTCAAAAAAGAGCGCGTAGAGGTTTTGTTGAGTTTTGTTTTCCTGTCGCACCCACGTCAGCCCACCGTCCTCCGAGCGCAGGATGACGCCGCCGCGACCGACGATCCAGCCGACATTTTCGTCGGCGAACTTGATGCTCAGCAACGTCGAACGAACCGGCGCATTGACGGCGAACCATGAATCGCCGCCGTCAGTGGTGCGCAGAATTGTGCCGCGCTCGCCGACCGTCCAGCCGACCCGTTCGTTGCGAAAATCGACGTGATAGAGCGTCGCTTTTTTTGGCGCGCGTTGCGTCGTCCACGTCTCGCCGCCGTCGGTGGTGTGGAGGATGGTGCCGTTTGCGCCGACGATCCAACCGCGCTTGTCGCCCGCGAAATCTACGTGAATCAACTCGCTCCGCGTCGGCACACGCTGGCGCGACCACGATGCGCCGCCGTCGCCGGTCGAGAGCGCCAAACTGTCCAGCACCGCGTCGCGGCGGCTGACCGACCCGACGATCCAACCGCGCTTCTTGCTCGTGAAGCGCACGCTGTAGAGTTCGGGCAGCGCCCCTTCAAAATTCTCCGCAGCGAAGCGATTGACTTCGCGCCACGTCAGCCCCCGGTCGTCGGTTCTAAAAATCATGTTGCCCGCGAGCAGGTAGCCGTCTTCCTTGTCACGGAAATAGATGTCGTTGACGCTCTCGGAAGTGGCGATGGATTGCGGCCACCACGTCGCGCCGCCGTCTTCGGTGTGGAGCACCAGACCGTCATCGCCCGCCGCCCACCCGCGTTTTGAGTCGGTAAAATAGACGGCGTTCAAATCCTGTCCAACCGTCCCGCGCCGCGCCGCGACCCAGCCCAACTGAGACGACTGCGCGCCGCCGAC
>JBGTHJ010000048.1:0-2904 GCA_041746175.1 Pyrinomonadaceae bacterium | reverse complement strand
GACGGCGGGCGAACGTGGCGCGCCCAAACCTCGAACACCGCCGCCGACCTCCTCGACGTGAAATTCTTCGACCCGCGCGAAGGCTTCGCCGTCGGCGCGCAGGGAACCGCGCTCCATACCACCGACGGCGGCGCGACGTGGCGCACCGAACCCACCGGCACGACACACACGCTCGAACGCCTCCACTTCCTCAGCCCCGCGCGCGGTTGGGCGGTCGGCTACGGCGGCACGATCATCGCTTATCGATAAACGCAAAAGAATCGCCCCGACTTCGATACCGCAGCCTGGGCGAGTGGCGCGTCTTTTGGCATGATGCTTTTGTCGTGAACGAAGCACATATCCGACCTGCCGTTGTGCCATGCAAATGCGCAAGTGGCGGGAGCGCCAGCGTCCCGCTGGCGAGCGTGCGCCTCATGCAAGCTCGGTTGTTCGCGTTCTCCGAACGCTCAATGCAAGCGGGACGCTGGCGCTCTCAGGCGGGCGGTGGCGGCGCTTTTTGTTAGCACGACATCCGATTGCAACTCGTTACAGAAGACGAACCGTAAATTATCCGGCTTCTTCCGGTGGCGCGTCTGCGGCTTCGGTTTCTTCAGCGTGACGTTCGGCGGGGCGCATGTGCGGGAAGAGAATCACGTCGCGAATCGAGCGACGGTTGGTCAGCAGCATCACGATGCGGTCGATGCCGGGGCCGATACCGGCGGCGGGCGGCATCCCGTAGGCGAGCGCGCGCACGTAGTCCGTGTCCATCTGCATCGCCTCGTCGTTGCCGCGCTCGCGTTGCGCGGTCTGTTCCTCGAATCTGCGATACTGCTCGGCGGGGTCGTTCAACTCCGAAAACCCGTTGGCGATCTCCATCCCCGCGATGAACAACTCGAAACGCTCGGCGACCGACGGGTCGTCGGGCGAGGCTTTGGAGAGCGGCGAGACGGCTTTGGGGAAGTCGATGATGAAAGTCGGGTCGATGAGATGCTGTTCGGCGACGTGCTCGAAGATGAAGGCGATGTCATTGCCTGATTGAATTTCGTCCGGGGCTTTGCTGCCGCCGACGGGCTGTTCACGCTTCGACGCTTCACCCGGAGAGGTTGTTGCGGCAACTCCCTTTGCGGCGTCTCTCATTCGAGACGCCAACGAATGCGCTTGTTGCGGGTCGTCGAGCATCTCGCGCGTGATTGCTTCGCCGGAGTCGCTCGAAGCCGACGCGGCATCATATTCGAGAATGGCATCCTTCATACTCAGTCGCCGGAACGGACGCCCGAAATCTATTTCATGTTCATCGTAACGGACAGACGTGCCGCCGGTTACTTTTTGGACGACGGTGCGGAGCATCTGTTCCCAGAAGTCCATCATGCCGATAACGTCCATGTAGGCGCAGTAAAATTCGAGCATCGTGAATTCGGGGTTGTGGGTGCGGTCGATGCCTTCGTTGCGGAAGTTGCGGTTGAGTTCGTAGACGCGCTCGAAGCCGCCGACGAGCAGTCGCTTGAGATAGAGTTCGGGAGCGATGCGCGCGTAGAGGTCGATGGAGAGCGCGTTGTGGCGCGTCTTGAATGGACGCGCCGCCGCGCCCGATGCGAGGGGCGAAAGTATCGGCGTCTCGACTTCGATGTAGCCGTGATCGTCCAAATAGCGACGCATCTCGGTGATGACTTTCGAGCGTCGCTCGAAGACTTCGCGGGGCGTGAGTTCGCCGGGTTCGTGTTCGACCTTGAGGCTTCCGGCGATTAAATCCGCGTAGCGTTGACGCTGGCGGATTTCGGGGTCGCTGATGCCGTGCAGCTTGTCGGGCATCGGGAGCATAGCTTTGGTCAGAAACCGGAACGAGCGGACGTGAACCGATAGTTCGCCGGTCTTGGTGACGAAGAGATAGCCTTCCACGCCGATGAAGTCGCCGTGATCGAGCAGTCCGAAGAGTTCCCAACCGTCGAGCGTCGTCGTCGTCGCAGAAGAGTCGCCCGACAGCATCTCGCGCACGTCGTCGCGGCGGACGTAAATCTGTAGACGCGCTTTGCCGTCGGAGAGATGGACGAAAGCGGCCTTGCCCATCACGCGGGGCGGGACGGCGAGCCGTCCCGCGACGCGCACCGTGACCGTGTTGAGCTTCTCATTGACGGCGGCGAGTTCTTCGGGCGCGGGACGCTCGCCCCCGGCGACCTTGTGCGCGAGAGCGTCGAAGGCGGCGGCGAAAGCATCGTCGCCGATGATGCGCTTGATAGTATCGTGATTGGCGAGCGCGCTCACGGTGTCTGCGCCTTCGGGGTTGCCCGCGACGTTGGTGCGGTCGAACTTGTTCGGGTAGGCGTTGCCGACGATTTCGCGGATGCGTTCGAGGTGCTCGCGACGGGCGCGTGTCTGGTCGTTGTCTTCGATTGGGATGCTCATAGTTGTCTCATTCGCGTCAGACGGAAAAGGCGGATTATAGAGAAGCCGTCAGCCGTCAGCAATCGGCGATCGGCAAAAATCAGGTTGACGGCCAATCCGCGCGCTTCACAAATCCGGCGCGCCGCCCCCCGGCTGACGGCTATCGACGCGACGTGATAAATTCTCAGGCAGCAACATGGACAAGAAAATAGTGTCACGGGAAGAGGTCGCGGGCGTGCGCGCGGGGTTGCGCGCGGAGGGGCGGCGGCTCGTCTTCACGAACGGGTGCTTCGACATCCTGCACGTCGGGCATGTGCGGTATCTCGCAGCGGCGCGCGCGCTCGGCGATGCGTTGATGGTCGCCATCAACAGCGACCGCGCGGTGTGTGAGCTGAAGGGCGCGGGGCGTCCGGTGATGAACGAGGACGAGCGCGCGGAGATGCTGGCCGCGCTCGCGGCGGTCGATTACGTGACGGTGTTCGATGCCGACTCGCCGCGCTCGCTCATCGCCGAACTGCTGCCCGACGTACTCGTCAAGGGCGGCGA
>JBGTHJ010000047.1:0-13817 GCA_041746175.1 Pyrinomonadaceae bacterium | reverse complement strand
GCCGCCGCGCTCGCCTGAACCACTGCCGCGCTCGCCTGCGCCGCCGCTGCTGCTGCTACTACTGCGCTCGCCCTGTGGTTTCTGGCTCTCACGTGTTTGTTCGTGGCCCGTCGGTGGCTGCGTTTGATCCTGTTCGCTCATTTTTTATCTCTAGGCTCCGAACAGCCGTGACGGAGTTCGCGCGTCCGCCACCGCTGCTGCTACTGTTGCTCTCCCCCAAAAAGACGGAAGCCCCAACCCGCTCGCCGAGCTTGTAGCGGTGATGTTGGGGCTGCTCGCGGATGTTGAAAAGCGGCGCGGCGCGACTGCCGCAGATGCGTCGCGCCTGAAACCCACTCTCGCCTTAATCTTTCGTGTCCTGCTCGGCGGCGGTCGATTCGGTTTTCTGTGAACGGCTTCCGCCGCTCCCGGCTTTGTCGGCGTCTTTCGGCTCCGGGATTGACGCCTCGCCCCCTCCGCGCGCTTCGGTGGTTTCTTCCTTCTCGAAAGTCTTGTCAGCTTTTTGACCGCCGCGCTGACCGCCCTCCGCCGCCTTCGACTCGCTCGCCCTGGTCGTCTTCTTCTTGCCCGAAGTGACCGACTTGGCACGCTTCGCCGACGACTCGGCGGCTTCAACTTCGCGCGGATTGTCGACGAGTTCGATGATGGCTAACTCGGCGTTGTCGCCGTCGCGCCGGCCAAGTTTGATGATGCGCGTGTAACCACCCTGACGCTCTTTGAAGCGTTCACCCAACTCGTCGAACAGACGCTTCAACGCGGCGACGCCCGCCGTGCGCGGAGCACGGAGCGCGCCACGTTTGCCCGTCGAGGCGACCTGCTGGCGATTGCCGGTGTGAAAGAACGCCGCCGCCTGACGACGCAGGTGCACCGCCTTGACCGCCGCGTCATCGCCCGTCATGGCCTTCGCGTGACGCGACAGCGTGATGGCGCGCTCGATGAACGGGCGCAACTCTTTCGCCTTCGGCAAAGTTGTGATGATGCGCTCGTCGCGCGCGTTGATGAGCGAGGTCGCAAGGTTGCGCAACATCGACATCCGATGTTCCGTGGTGCGTCCGAGCTTGCGATGTGCTTTTAAGTGTCGCATGACTTTCCCTGTAAACTGTCAGCCGCGCGCCGCCGTTTTTTTGTTGACGGCTGACGGCTGATGAATGATTGCTGGCTGCTATTCGTCGCCCTCTTCTTCTTCGTCGTCGAAGTCGTCGTCGTCGAACTCGCTGAGGTCGGCATCGCCCCCGCCCGTCCCCGGAATCGGGTTGCCCTGCTCGTCAAACTCCATCCCGAAATCGAGTCCCATCCCGTGCAGAATGTCTTTGATCTCGTTCAGAGATTTCTTGCCGAAATTTTTGGTGGCGAGCATCTCGCGCTCGGAGCGTTGAACGAGGTCGCGGATGGTGCGGATGTTGGCGTTCTTGAGACAATTGTACGAACGCACGGAGAGTTCGAGTTCGTCAACCGAGCGGTCGAGTTGATCGTTGCGCGGCAAGGGCGGACGCTCCATGTTCGCGTAGGCGAAATCATCCGCGTCTTCTTCAAAGTTGATGAAGATCGCCATGTGGTCTTTAATCAACTTCGCCGCCAGTCCGATGGCATCGTCCGGCTTGACCGAGCCGTCAGTCCAGACATCAATCGTCAACTTGTCGAACTCGGTGTTCTGCCCCAAACGCGCCGCCTCGACCGTGTAGTTGACCTTCTTGACGGGCGTATGGACGGAATCGACCGGGATATAGCCGAGGCTCAAATCCTCGTCAAAATTACGCTCGGCGGAGACATAGCCGCGCCCGCGCTTCAAGCGCATCTCGACGCGCAACGAACCGCCTTCGCTGACGGTGGCGATGTAGGCGTTCGGGTCGAGAATCTCCACGTCGGCATCCGTTTCGATGTCGCCGGAGGTGACCTCGCCCGCTCCTTCTTTGGTGATGGTCAGCGTCTTCGGCTCGCTGCCGTGCAGTTTGAACGGAATCTGTTTGAGATTCAAAATAACGTCGGTCGCATCTTCGACGACGCCGCGAATCGACGAAAACTCGTGCTCGACGCCCTCGATTTTCACCGCCGTAATCGCCGCGCCTTCAATCGACGAGAGCAGCGCGCGGCGCAGACTGTTGCCGATCGTGGTGCCGAAGCCGCGCTCGAAGGGCTGCGCGGAAAAGCGCCCGTAGCGCTCGGTTAGCGTCTCGCCTTCGACGGCGAGACGGCGCGGCATCTGAAATCCGGTCCAGAGGTTTTGTTGATCCATAGCCATAGTATTTATTTCAATCACCGAAGCGTAGCCGATAAAAACGCGCGTGCGGCAGGTGACGCGCGCCGTCGCCCGCCCGAGGCGTGGAACGTCCGGCGCGTGCCAAAAACCGCGAAAGTTACTTGCTGTAAAGTTCGACGATCAACTGCTCGTTGATGGTGCGGTCAACGTCGTCGCGCGTCGGCAACGTGGCGATGCGCGTGCTCATGTCGCCGCCGTCAGCCGGGGATGTCCACGACGGACGCCCGCGACCGGCAGCCGTCTGCCACGCGCCTTCGATGTGCGGATTGCTGCGGCTCGCCTCTTTGACGCTCACGACATCACCGATCTTCACTTGAAAAGAAGGGATATCGACCTTGCGCCCGTTGACCTCGATGTGACCGTGATTAACCAGTTGGCGCGCTTGTCTGCGCGAGGTGGAAAAGCCCGCGCGGTAAACCGCATTGTCGAGACGGCGTTCGAGCAGCACCAGCAGGTTTTCGCCCGTAATGCCTTTCTGACGCGAGGCGCGCTCGAAATAGTTGCGGAACTGCCCTTCGAGAACGAAGTAGATGCGCTTGACCTTCTGCTTCTCGCGCAATTGCTGACCGTAGCCGACCAGCGCCTTGCCGCGACGCATATTGTTGCCGTGCTGTCCGGGCGGCTGCGTGCCGCGCTTCTCGATCGGGCATGAGGGCTTGTAACAACGGTCGCCCTTCAGAAATAGTTTCCCACCTTCGCGGCGACACAGACGGCACACCGCTCCACGATACCTAGCCACTACTTTTGCCTCCAGTCTATCTTCTCAGACGGAAAAGTTTACAGACCGCCGCGCCTCGATCCGAGACGCACAAAAAACGCAGCCCTTCATCCTTTAGGTTAAAAACAGCAACGGGTGATAAATGACAGGCGACAAGATCAAAAGCTCGTTTGTTCTTGTCACACGTCGCCCGTCACTGGTTACGGGTACTAAACTCGACGACGCTTCGGCGGACGACAACCATTATGCGGAATCGGCGTCGTATCGCGTATCGCGATGACGCGGATGCCGGCGTTGTTGATCGCGCGAATCGCCGACTCGCGCCCGCCGCCCGGCCCCTTGACGTGCACCTCGCACTGCTGCATCCCCGCATCCTTGGCGCGGTTGGCCGCCTCGTAAGCCGCTTGTTGAGCGGCGAACGGCGTACCTTTGCGCGAGCCGCGAAAGCCGCGCGCGCCCGACGACGACTGTGCGACGAGGTTGCCCTCGAGATCGGTAATCGAGATCAATGTATTGTTGAACGAAGCAGAGATGTGGACGATCCCGTTCGGGATATTCTTCTTCTCTTTCTTCCGAAAAACTTTTTTCTTTCCGCCAGTTGCTTTTGCCATATAACCTCAGAGACTAAGGCGCGAGAGGCGTGAGGCGAGCGCTGGCCGACAGCCAGCCTTTAGCCTCCAACCGCCAGCCCCGCGGCGATGCCTATTTTTTGCCCGGTGCTTTCTTCTTCGCGATGGTGGCGCGGCGCGGTCCCTTACGGGTGCGCGCGTTAGTATGCGTGCGCTGTCCGCGCACGGGCAGCCCGCGACGATGACGCAGACCGCGATACGCGCCGATGTCCATCAGACGTTTGATATCCATCTGGACGCGCTTGCGGAGGTCACCCTCAACGTCGCCCTGTCCCTCAAGAATCGAACGAATACGTCCCAACTGGGCTTCGTCGAGGTCTTTCACGCGGGTGTCGGGATTGATTTGGGCTTCCACCAAAATCGAGGTCGCGCGCGACCGACCGACGCCGTAAATGTACGTGAGGCCAACCTGAACGCGTTTGTTTACCGGAAGATCGACGCCAACTACACGAGCCATCTTGAGTTCTCTCCAACGATTGATAGGTTTGCCACGCGAAGGTCGCAAACCGAAATTGACTATCCCTGTCGCTGTTTGTGCTTGGGGTTGGTGCAGATCACACGCACCACGCCTTTGCGGTGGATGACCTTGCAGTTATCACACATTTTTTTGACCGAAGCCCGTACTTTCATCACTCACCACCTTCGCGAGAAAATTTCCGCGCCGTCTTCGACCACCGCTCACGGCACATCGCCTGTCAGCGGCTCCAATCGTCTCGCCGCACCGTTTGTATAGCAGTTTGAAAATTTAACGTGACCGACAAACTAGGGATGATAACATAGCGTTTACTTTATCGCCAAGCAGAGCGCGCGACCGGGCGAGGCGACGCGCTACACGCCCGCCGCCTCGTGCTGCGGAATCTCCTGCGTCACGCGCGTCAGCACTTCGGGTCCGTCCTCGGTAATCGCAATCGTGTGCTCGACGTGCGCGCTCGGCTGGCCGTCGAGCGTCACCACCGTCCAGCCGTCCGCGAGCGTCTTCGTCTGATGCGTCCCGATATTTATCATCGGCTCAACGGCGAAAACGTAGCCTGCTTTGACTTTCGCGCCCGTGCCCGGCTTGCCGTAGTTCGGAATCTGCGGGTCTTCGTGCATCTTCCGCCCGATGCCATGCCCGACGTAATCGCGAACAATCGAATAGCCGTGAGCTTCGGCGTGCGCCTGCACTGCCCAACCGATGTCACCCAGATGCTTGCCGGGACGACACTGCTCGATGGCGCGCTCCAACGACTCTTCGGCGACGCGAATGAGCGTCAGCAGTTCTTCGCGGACGTTGCCGACGGGGATGGTGGTCGCGGTGTCGCCGACGAAACCTCCGAGCGTCGCGCCGCAATCAATAGAAAAAATATCGCCGTCCCGCAATGCGTAATTCGATGGAAACCCGTGGACGACCTGTTCATTGACCGATGCGCAAATCGAATACGGGAAACCGTGATAGCCCTTGAAGGTCGGCAGCGCCCCGGCGTCGCGAATCATCTTCTCCGCCGCGCGGTCGAGTTCGAGCGTCGTCACGCCGGGGGTCGTCATCCGGCGCAGTTCCTCGCGCACCTGCCCGATCAGACGCCCCGCCGCGCGCATTTTCTCCAACTCTTTTTTCGATTTCCCGATAATCATAATTTGCTCGACGTGCAACGGACAACCCGGTCATCAGACAAGGAAGGCTTCTATTTCGTCACTTCTGGTCGCCGGTTACCAGCCTTTCGATTTCCGCGTAAATCGTTTCGGGCTCGCCCGCCCCGACAACGCGGCGGAGGCGGCGCGAAGCCTCGTAATAATCGAGCAGGGGGCGCGTCTGTTGCTCGTAGGTTTCGAGCCGGACGCGGATTTTCTCCGGCGTGTCGTCGGCGCGGTGAACGAGTTGAGCTTCCGGATGTTGGTCGCAAACATCGTCTTTGATCGGCGGCTTGAAATAGACGTTGTAGATTTCGCCGCAGACCGGACATGAACGACGCCCCGTCGCGCGTTTTTCAAGCGACTCGAACGGCACATCGACGAGGATCGCCAGAATCTCGTGCTGCTGCTCGAACGCCAAATTTTCGAGCATCGTGGCCTGCGCCGTGGTGCGCGGAAAGCCATCGAGGATATAGCCTGCGCGACAATCGGGCTGGCTCGTGCGTTCTTCGACGATGCGAATCACCAAATCATCCGAGATCAGTTTGCCCGCTTCCTGCACGGCGCGCACCTCTTCGGCGAGCGATGTCTCAGACTCAGCGAGCGCGCGAAACATGTCGCCGGTCGAAATCTGCGGCAGCCCCTTGCGCTCCTGGAGCAGACGCGCCTGCGTTCCTTTGCCCGCGCCCGGCGCACCCATCAAGACGATGATCTTAGCCATAGATGTCAGATGTCAGGTGTTGGAGGCGATCAACCGCCGGAAATCAACATTCGACCTCCGACCTCTGCGCTTTATCCACGTCGCCCGCGCAGGCGGCTGCCCGGCCCGAAGAAGCCTTCGTAGTTGCGCATGACGAGTTGGGCTTCGATCTGCGCGACTGTGTCCATCGCGACGCCGACCAGAATCAGCAACGACGTGCCGCCGAAAAAGAACTGATAGCCCATGCCGGTCGGAATCCAGCCGAGGCCGGGCGTCGTGCTGAAGAAGGCGTCGAGCGGCGTGCCGATGAACGGCAGACGTGCGACTCTGAAACCGCTCAGCATGATCTGCGGAATGAACGCGACGAGCGCGAGATAGATCGCGCCGACGGTGGTTAGTCGCGTCAGAATCGTGTTGAGAAACTCGGCGGTGTTACGTCCCGGTCGGATGCCGGGGATGAACCCGCCGTGCTTGCGCAGATTGTCCGCCACCTCTTCGACGTTGAAAATAATCGTGATGTAGAAGAACGTGAAAATCACGATCATCGAGATGAAGAAGAGTTCGTAGTACGGGTCGCCGCCGTGAAACTGCTGGAAGAAACTGTGAACCTTGGAGCCCCACGTGTTCGGCGCGTTCGCGTCGAACGGAACAAACTGCAACAGCGTCTGCGGAATCGCGAGCACGGACGACGCGAAGATGACGGGGATGACGCCGCCCATGTTGACCTTCAGAGGCATGTGCGTCTGCTGGCCGCCGACGACCTGACGACCGACGTGACGTTTGGCGTAACTGATGGGCACTTTGCGCCGCCCCGATTCGACGAAGACGACGAAGGCGATGAGCAGGACGAGCACGACGACCAGCGCCATCACGCCGATGGTTGCAAAAGTGTCGCCGCCGCGCACGCGCTCGAACACCTGCGCGACGCCGCTCGGCAGACCGATGACGAGTCCGGCGAAGATGAGCAGCGAGATGCCGTTGCCGATACCGCGCTCGGTGATCTGCTCGCCGAGCCACATCACAAAGATCGTCCCGGTCGTCAACGTCAGCATCGTCGAGAGCAGGTAGGCGGTGTTGTTCGGGATAACGTCGTTCGACTGGAGAAAGCGCGCCACCATCAGCGTCTGGAAGCACGCCAGGATGACCGTCAGATAGCGCGTGTACTGGTTGATCTTTTGCCGACCGGCTTCGCCCTCCTCCTGCAAACGCTTCAACTGCGGGAAGACGGTCGTCATCAACTGCAAGATGATCGAAGCCGTGATGTAGGGCGTGACGCCGAGCGCGAAGATCGAGATGGTGCTGAAGTTGCCGCCGGAGAACAGGTCGAGCACGCCGAGCAGCGTGCTGCCGAGGTCGCTCCAGACGCGCGCCAGTTGCTCGCGGTTGACGCCGGGCGTGGTGACGTGCGCGCCGAAACGATAGACGGCGAGCAGACCGAGCGTAAACAGAATGCGTTTGCGCAGGTCGGGCACGGTGAACATGTTGCGAACGGCGGCGAGAAACTTGTCCATAAAAAGTGCTTCTTTCGTTGAGAGCGATCAGTGGTCAGCGTTCGGCAAACTGCGCGCGGCCAGAATCTTCCGGTCGGCGCGCGGGTTGCCCCGTCTCTTTGAACCACCCTGTCCGGCATCCGGCCTGCTGCTGCGGGGGCGGCGGGGCTGAATGCTGATGGCTGACGGCTCCGACATTATCTCTTTCGCTGCCCCGCAACCGCAAGGCGGCACAAAGCAAAAGGCAGAAGACAACTAGCAGAAGGACGGCGCGAGCGGCGAGCCGCCCGGGGGTCGCCGCGCGGGCGACGGCCTTCTTGCTTGATTGACTGCTGCCTACTGGTTATCAGGAGCGGCGATTGTTTCGATCACGGTAGCGGCGCCGCCCGCACCCTCGATTTTGGCGCGTGCGCTTTTCGTGAAACGGTGCGCCGAGATGCGGAGGGCTTTGGAGATGTCGCCCGTGCCGAGCACAACCACATCGCGCCGCCCCTTCGCAATCAAGCCGCGCTGGTGGAGCACTTCGGGCGTCACTTCGTCGTTCGCGTCGAAGTTGGCTTCGAGCGCGGCGAGACTCACCTCGATCCACTGCTTCTTGAAAATGTTGGTGAAGCCGCGTTTCGGCAGACGACGCTGCAAAGGCATCTGGCCGCCTTCAAAACCGATTTTCGCGCTGTAGCCGGAGCGCGATTTCTGTCCCTTGTTGCCGCGCCCCGCCGTTTTGCCCAGACCCGAACCCGGGCCGCGCCCGACGCGTTTCTTCTTGTGCGTCGAACCTTCCGGGGCGTGTAGATTATTCAGACCGATAGCCATTGTTCACTCCGTAAAGACGTTGGACGTTGGACGTTGGACGATACCATTCCGAAGAGGTCATCGTTCATCGTCGATGGTCTATCGTCTGTTATTCAACGATTCGCAACAGGTGCGGAACTTTCTGGACGACGCCGCGCATCGAAGGCGTGTCGGGACGCTCGACAATCTGGTTGAGCTTGGTCAAACCGACGCTGCGAACGATCACTTTCTGCGTTTTCGGGAACGCGATGAAGCTCCGGTAGTACTGAATCCGAATCCGCGCCGCGCCCTGTTCTTTTTTCTCGTCAGCCATTTCTTCACCTCGTAAAGCGTCAATCGTTATTCGCAAATAAGAGCCTCGTTCGGCGCATATCTATTCACGACTGACGATTCGCGGTCTACATTTTTTACAGTTCCTCGAGTTGCTTGCCGCGCAGCCGCGCGAGTTCCAGCGGGTCTTTCATATTGAGCAGCCCGTCGAAGGTGGCGCGCACGACGTTGTGCGGGTTGGTCGAGCCGAGCACTTTGGTTCGGACATCGTGGACGCCCGCCGCCTGCATCACGGCGCGCACCGCGCCGCCCGCGATGACGCCCGTTCCGGCGGAGGCGGGCTTCATCAGGACGCGCCCCGCGCCGTGATGCCCGATGAGCGGATGCGGCAAAGTGTTATCGATGAGCGGCACGCGGATCATGTTTTTCTTCGCCGCCTCGATGCCCTTCTTGATGGCGAGCGGCACTTCGCGCGCCTTGCCCGTGCCGAAGCCGACGTGCCCCGCGCCATCGCCGACGACGACCAAAGCCGCGAAGCTCAAATTCTTACCGCCCTTGACCACTTTGGTCACGCGGTTGATGGAGATGACCTGATCGGTCAGATCAAGTCCCTGCGCTGTGATTCTCTGTTTCGGTTGTCGCATCGATTATTCCTGTGACACTGCCTCGCCGGAGGCGGAGGAGGCCGACTCTTCCACGGGCGCGGCTTCGTTCTTGTTCAGACCAGCTTCGCGCGCGGCATCGGCGAGCGCCTTGACGCGCCCGTGATAGCGATACCCGCCGCGATCGAAGACGACCTGTTCGATACCTTTGGCCTGCGCCCGCTCGGCGATGGCGCGTCCGACCTTACGCGCGGCTTCGACGTTGCCGCCGGTCGCCTCGCGCAAATCCTTCTCGGTGGTCGACGCGGCGGCGAGCGTCTGCCCGCGTTCGTCGTCGATTATCTGGGCGTAGATGTGGTTCAGGCTACGATAAATCGTCAGGCGCGGGCGCGCTCCCGTGCCCTGCACCTTGCGGCGAATGCGTTTGTGCACCGCCCTCCGAACCGTTGCTCTATCCTTCTGTGCCATCTCATACCTCAAATTTACTCATCGACTCATCCGCTCACCGAGCCAATGAAACAACGAATAACTGAATTAACTACTTGCCGGTCTTGCCCGGTCTCAACTTCAACTTCACATCGGCGTAACGCACGCCCTTGCCCTTGTAGGGGTCGGGCTTGCGGAGGCGGTGCATTTCGGCGGCGACCTGTCCGAGTTTCTGTTTGTCGATGCCGGAGAGGGTGAGCGTCACCTGATACTGCTGGATCGACGACTTCTGCGGAACGCGCTCCGATTTAACCTCGATACCGTCGGGCAACGGGAAATCGATCTGGTGCGAATAGCCGAGCGAGAAGACGATCCGCTTGGCCTGCACGTCGGCCTTGTAGCCGACGCCGACCACGTCCATCTGTTTCGTGAACCCTTCGGTCACGCCGACGATGGCGTTGTTCGCCAGCGCCCGCGCCAGCCCGTGCTCCGCCGCCAGATCATCCGAGGCACGCTCGGCCTGCAACTGGTCGCCTTCCTGTTTGAATGTGATGCCCGACGGCACCGGCGTCTTCAACACGCCCTTCGGCCCCTTCACTTCCAACTCGTCGCCACCGATCTGCACCGTGACGCCCTTCGGAACCGTGATAACTTTCTTTCCAATTCGAGACATGGTTTTAACCTTCGGCTAATAAGGAGGCTTGAGGCTTGAGGCTTGAGACCCGGAAGAAAAGCGACGCTCTTCTTTGTGCCGGTCTCTCGTCTCGCGTCTCGCGTCTCTAGTAAATCTCCGCCAGCACTTCGCCGCCGACGTTTTCGCGCCGCGCGCGTTTGCCGCTCATCAGGCCGCGCGAGGTCGAGACGATGTTGACGCCGTAGCCGCCGAGCACCTTCGGAATCTCGCCCGAACCGACGTAGACGCGCCTTCCCGGTCGCGAGACGCGCGAGAGGTGCGAGATCGACGACGTGCCGCGCGCATCGTAACGCAGGAAGATACGAATGGTGCGTTTGACGCCCTCGCCCTTGACGACGAAGTTGTTGATGTAGCCTTCTTCTTTCAGGATGCGGGCGACTTCCAGTTTCAATTTCGACGCCGGGATGTCCACGCGCGAGTGCTTCGCGGCAATCGCGTTGCGCATTCGCGTCAGCATGTCGGCAATAGGATCAGTCATTACTCAAACTCCACAATATGTGCCAGGTGACGGGTGACGGGTGACAGGTGAACCGCAATCAGAATTTGCCACCTGTGACGTTCTTTACCCGTGACGTATTTTCTACCAACTCGATTTGACGACGCCCGGAATCTGTCCCTGCAACGCGAGTTCGCGGAAGCAGATACGGCACAACTTGAACTTGCGCAGATAGCCGCGCGGTCGCCCGCAACGCTTGCAGCGCGTATAAGCCCGCACAGAAAATTTCGGTTTCCGGTTCGCCTTCGCGATTAACGATTTCTTTGCCATAGAACCTCAGGGGCTTGCGGCTTGCGGCTTGAGACCTGGGCGCCGGATTTTGCGCGCCGGTTGTTGGTCTCCATCCTTCAGCCTCTGCTTTACTGTCTGAACGGCATTCCGAGCGCCTTGAGAAGCGCGCGCGCCTGCTCGTCGTTGCGCGCGGAGGTCACGATCGAAATATTCATGCCGCGCGTTTTGTCCACTTTGTTGAAATCAATTTCGGGGAAGATCAACTGGTCGCGGATGCCGAGCGTGTAATTGCCACGCCCGTCGAAAGCCTTCGGCGACACGCCGCGAAAGTCTCTGACGCGCGGCAGCGCGACCGAGACGAGACGGTCGAGAAACTCATACATCCGCTCGCCGCGCAGCGTCACCATCGTGCCGATGGGCATCCCCTGTCGCAATTTGAACGCGGCGATTGACTTCTTGGCGCGCGTCACGACGGGCTTCTGCCCCGTCACGGCGGAGAGTTCGTCCGCCGCCGTGTCGAGCACTTTCGCGTTGGCGATGGCTTCGCCCATCCCCATGTTGATGACGATTTTTTGAAGTCGCGGCGTCGCCATCGGGTTCTTGATGTCGAACTCTTTCTGGAGCGCGGGCGCGACCTCCGCTTGATAACGCTCTTTTAATCTTGCAGCCATTTTCTACTTCTACCTCATCCTCTTCCCGGGTCTCGCCCCTCCGCATCGGGGGAAAAGCGTTTCCGGGTATGCGGCAATCAAATCACCCGCCGTCGTGCCGTCTATTCCTTATCGAGCGTGTGCGCGCTCCGGGTCGCGAGACGGGTTTTCGTGCCGTCGTCGTTGACCTGATACTTGATCCGCGTCGGCTTGCCGGTTTCGGGGTCGACGATCTGGACGTTCGAGATGTCGATGTACGCCTCGCGGTCGATGATGCCGCCGCCGCGATTATTGGCGGGGTTGGCGCGCTGGTGCTTCTTCGCCATCGCGACGCCCTCGACCTTGATCTTGCCCTTGACGGGCAGGACTTCGAGCACGCGACCGCGCTTTTCCTTGTCGCGCCCGGCGATCACCACCACCTGATCGCCCTTCTTGATCTTGGCGCGTTTGGTTCCTCTTGCCTGTCCCACTTTTATATCACCTCCGGCGCGAGCGAAACGATTTTCATGAAGTTACGGTCGCGCAACTCGCGTGCGACGGGGCCGAAGACGCGCGTGCCGATGGGCGTGCCGTCGTCTTTGATGAGCACCGCTGCGTTCTGGTCAAAGCGGATATAGGTGCCGTCCTTACGGCGCACTTCCTTGCGCGTCCGCACGATGACGGCGTTGTGCACCGTGCCTTTTTTGACCGCGCCGTCGGGCGAAGCCTCCTTCACCGTGACCTTGATCTTGTCGCCGAGCGCCGCCTTGCGCCCGGTCGAACCGCCGATGCCCATAATCATCTCAACACGCCGCGCCCCGGAATTATCCGCGACCTCCAACGACGTTTGCATCTGAATAGCCATAGCTCACTCCGTTCGGTAACAGGTAACAGGCGACGAATGACGGGTTGGAAGCTTTTCTCTTGTCACCCGTCACTTGCTACTTGTCACGGTCTTTTACTTCTCCGCCTTCTGGACGATCTCGACGACGCGCCAGCGTTTTCTGGCCGAGAGCGGACGCGTCTCGACGATACGAACTTTGTCGCCGATGGTCGCCCCCTGTTCGTCGTGCGCCATGAACTTCGAGGTGCGGCGGACGTAGCGACGATACTTCGGATGTTTGATGAGGCGGTCGACGCGCACCACCACCGTCTTCTCCATCTTGTCGGAGGCGACGATCCCGATCTTCTCGGCGCGACGCCGCAACGGCTTCGACGGCTTGTCCGTCTCCGTGCCGTCGGTGCCCGGCTGCGCGGCGACGGGCTCTGCGGCGGCGACCTCGCCGGATGTTGTCTCTTCCGCGACCTGTTCGTCCGTCGTCGGGGTCTGCGCTGTTTCGTTGGTCTCTTCTTCTGCCATTTCAACTCCAGATCAACCATCGCTCATTGAATCAACGAACCGATGAGTTAATGAATCAACTCCTGCTATGCCGACTGTTCCGCCAAACTCCGCTGGCGCATCACGGTTTGAATGCGCGCGAGCGATTTCTTCTCGCGGCGGATGGTCTTGACGGCGTCCATTTCGCCGAGCGCCAGTTTGAAATTCAGGCGAAACAGCGACTCTTTGATGCGCGCCGCTTCCTGCGTCAGATCGTCGTCCGTCATTTCGAGCAGGCGATCCAGTTCCTCACGTCTCTTCATATTAGACAGCGCCCCCTTCCTGATCGGCGCGGGTCACAAACTTGGTTTTGATCGGAAGCTTCTGCGCCGCCAGACGCATCGCCTCGCGCGCCACGTCTTCGGCAACACCCTCGATCTCGTAGAGGATGCGCCCCGGCTTGACGACCGCGACCCAGTATTCCGGCGCGCCCTTGCCCTTGCCCATACGCGTTTCGGCGGGCTTCTTCGTGACGGGCTTGTCGGGAAACATGCGTATCCAGATTTTGCCGCCGCGTTTGATGTGACGCGTCATCGCGATACGCGCCGCTTCGATTTGGCGGTCGGTAATCCACGCCGGTTCGAGGCACTTCAGCCCATACTCGCCGAAGCTAATCGAACTTCCGCGATGCGCGACACCGGTCATGCGCCCGCGCATCTGCTTCCGGTGCTTAACTTTTTTCGGCATCAACATAATGTTTCGCTCCGCTCAACATCGTGACGGCTCAATCGTGACACAGGCGCCCGAACAAAAGCTTTTCTCTTGTCACCCGTCACGCCGGTCACCGCCCGTCACGCTCATTTATCCTCTGTCGCCGCGCGGGCGACGGTGGTCGCCGCCACGGTCGCCGCGTCCATCGCCGCCTTCGCGTTCGCGTCGGGTGCGGGGACGGCGTTC
>JBGTHJ010000046.1:0-4787 GCA_041746175.1 Pyrinomonadaceae bacterium | reverse complement strand
CGCCCGCGCATCGTCCGGCACGCGCGCGATGATCCGCGAGGGCGCGTCGAATCGCGTCGCGCTCATCCAGCGAGTCGACTTGCAGCAGTCGGCGCAGAGCGATGAGCTTGACCTGTTCATCGTCCGCTTCGGCGTAGAGTCGCCGGTAGATGTCGCGCGCCAACTCGCGGCTGCCGCCGTTGACCTGCATCTGCGCCGCCATCACGCTCATCCACGCGGGCGCGCCCGCGATGCGCGAGCCTGCGTCGTAAGCCGCGCTCGCCTCTTGAAACCGCCCGCGCTGCCAGTAGATGTAGCCGAGGTGATGATGGAGACGCCACGCGCGCGGGTTTTCCGCGATGCCCGTATTGATGAGTTTGACGGCGGCGTCGAGATCGACCGAGGGCAGGACGACCGCGCCGTACTCGTAGGCGGCCATGAACTGCGGGTCGAGCGTGGTCGCGTGTTCGAGGAGCGGCGCGAGTTGGTTGAGCGCGAGCGGGCTGAGGTCGTCGAGTTGGAGCGCGCCCGCATGACCTATCGACTTGCGCCCGACGTATTGCAGCGCGCGCATCCAGTACCAATCGGCGGCGAGTCCGTTGAAGGCCAGACTCATCCGCCGCGCCGCGTGCGGCGAGATGTAGAGTTCATCCGACGCGGCGGTCAGGGCTTTCGGCGCGGGGCGGTGCGCCTCCGTCCAGCGCGCGAGCGCGACGACCAGCGTCATCCCTAAAACGATAGTCAAGATGAGCGCGGCCTGTTGTCGCTGGCGAGAGTTGAGAGCGTTCATCGTCGTATTTAACACGTCCTTGAATAGTGCGCTTCTCATCCGGTCGAGTAGTGCGCGCTGCTCGTCCGGCCTTATTTGAAGTTGCGACGGCTGAAGATGAGCGTCGCCGCCGCGAGTAAAACGACGACGTAGACGAACGCGTAGACGGTCGCCGACACGAAGGCGACGGGCGAAACGACTTCGCCGTGCGCGGCGGGCGTGATGTACGAATAGTTGGAAAGATTCGGCAGCAGGTAATAGAGCGCGCCGAAGAAGTAGCGCGAACCCGCCGAGCCGAGCGACGCGGCGAACGCGCGCAGGTCGGCGCTGAAGTGGCCGATGACGAAGACCGCGAAGGTGCAGAGCGCGGAGAGCGCGGGCGACGAAAAGGAAGAGAACAGCAGCGCGACCGCGACCAGAATCGTCAATTCCAAATAGATGAGCGCGACCGCCGGCCAGATGGCGAGCGCGGATGAATCCCAACCGCCCTTGACGTAGAGCAACGCGAGCGAGACGCCCGCGCCCATCACGACGACGTTGACCGCCAGCGTCAGGCACAGGCCGAGATACTTGCCGACGAGAAACTCGCCGCGTCCCACCGGCTTCGCGAAAATAGCGTAGACCGTGCGCCGCTCGATCTCTTTGTAGACGAGCGCGACGCCGATAAAAATCGCGATGAAGACGCCGAAAATGAGCATCGCGCTCAAGCCCATGTCGATGATGATTTTGGATTCCTGCGCGGCGGAAAGTTCGCCGAGGAAAATCGCGCCCGCCGTCAGCACGAGCATGAACAGCACGAGGTTGTAGAGCACGCGGTCGCGGACGGCTTCGCGGAAGGTGTTGCGCGCAATCGAGGCGACGCGCCGCCATGCGCCGGTATGCCGGACGACGGCGGGATGCGCGGTCGAACTTTGTGGGCGCGCGGTTTCAGCGGGCGCGGGCTTGGTGTTGGTCAGCGTCTCGCTCATGACTGAAGAGAGCATAGCCGTGTTCGGGTCTCCTTCACAAATGACCTGGCACAAATGACCTGGCACAAATGACCTGGACAAATCTCTGACAGACTGCTTTGGTTAAAAAGCGTGGCGAGCAAAGTAAACGGGGGGCGAAGCTTTGACGGCTTCGCCCCCCGCAGACTTCGAGTCCGTAACGGTTAACCTCTAGTTGCCGATCACGGTGAAAGCGGGGGCGCCGCCGCCAGCCGGGGCGAGTTCCGCGCGGGTCATCGGGGTTTCGTTGTTGCCGGTCTGGTTCGAGTAGATGACGCCCGATTCGAGCGTGCCGAAGCGACGCGTGCCGGTCTGCGTCGGGCCAGCATCGCCTTCGAGCGGGTTGCCGGTCGCGTGGAAGAAGGGAAGCTGCGTGGTCGCGCCGTTGGCGTTGACCACTGCCGCCACCGGGGTGACATCGAAAGTGTAGCCGCTCTTGCTGCCGCCAGCGAGATGCGGATCAATCAACTGCGCATCGCGCATCTGGATCAACGTGCCGAAGTTACCGTTGCCGGTTGTTGACGAATATGTGCCCTCACTGGAAACGAGGGTGCGGAGGCTGGAGATGGCCGAACCTTCGTTGGCGGCGCGGCGTGAGGCGAGGAGGTTGGGGATGGCGATGGCCGCGATGATGCCGATGATCGCGACGACGATGAGAAGTTCGACGAGAGAGAAGCCCTGTTGGCCTTTGGTCTGTTGCATTTCTTTGGGAAGCTCCTTAGAGAGAATTGGTCTTGGATTTTTTTGTCTCGCGCCGTTGGACTCCGTCTCAGGCTACGTGCCTTGCGCGACTTCGGTCAGACGGAACATAAACAAGCATCGTGCCACAACGCCGAACTCAACCTGTTCGCGGCTGGATGCGCTGTTTTACTTGGCTTTCCTGCTTGAATGACCGCCGTGCGGATCAGTTGCACGCGAGACGCGGTGCGCCCCGTTTCACAAAAACCGTCAAACATCGGGTGACGGTTTTTGTCAAAACCGGAGCGCGCAAAACGACAGGCCAAAGCTGCACGCATCGTGCGCGCCGGACGAAATGTCGTTGGTCGAAGTGGTTCGTCCGCACGCAGGGTGCGTGCGGACGGAGTTGAGCGGAATGGACGGGAAAGCGCGTTGTCGAAGGGGTGCGCGCGTAAGGTTGGATGGTTCGGCGAAGAGATTAATTGAGCGGCGAACTGGCTTCGGTGGCCGGGCCGGGGGCGTTGGAGTAGCGAATCACGCCGCTCTCGTTGACGAAGTAATGTTGCCATGCGGCGGGCGTGTCGGCAGGGGTGGCGTTGGCGCGGTAACTGTTCGGCGTCGCCGCCGAAATTTCAAACGCGTAGCGGCTTTTTTGACCGTTACGCAGTGATGGGTCGGAGAAAAAATTGGCGTTGCTCAGTTGGGCAAAGGTGGCGAACGTACCGCTCGAAGCGCGGTAGGCGTTCTGTCCGGAGTTGATGATGCGCAGCGAACTGACGGCGGAAGCCGAACACGCTGCCTGCCGCGAGCGCAAGTAGTTCGGAACCGCGATGGCGACGATGATGCCGATGACGGCGACCACGATCAGCAGTTCGACCAGGGAGAATCCGCGCGTGTTTTTGTGTCGGGGGGGAGTGAACATGAGCGACCTTTGTGTACCTTTCCGTCGAGCGACTTCAGGCGTCAACCCGACGAGCTAAACACCCCGCGACATTGCAACGGTCATGCCACGCGGCGCGAAGCAGGTTGAAAACGAAAGCGGAAGGCAGCCAAGATGTGATGCTTCTTGACTGCCTCCCGCCGGTTTGACTGCTCGCTGCTGGTTTTAGATGAACGCGAAGTCGAACTGTTCCTGATGGACGTGCTCGTCGCTGGTGATGTCAACCGCGCCGAGATAGTCCTCGATTTCGGTGAGCACGTCGCGCTCGGTCGAGCGTAGCGCGCGTGTCACTTCGGGGTTGATGCGTAGCGTAGTCTGCTTGAAGTGCTCGCCGTCGCTGCTGCGCGAGAGCCGCCGCGCCTCTTCGAGAATCTCGTAGCAAACCGTCTGCGGCGATTTGACCATGCTGCTGCCCTGACAGTACGGGCACGGGCTGCACAGCGTGCGTTCGAGCGACTGCTTGACGCGCTTGCGGGTCATGATAACGAGTCCGAAGTCGTTGAAGGAGAGAACCTTGGTCGGCGACTTGTCGTCTCTGAGAGCGTCCTGCAAAGCGGTCATCACGCGTTGACGGTTGCGCCGCTCCTCCATGTCGATGAGGTCGAGGACGATGATGCCGCCGAGGTCGCGCAGCCGTATCTGCCGCGCGATCTCTTCGACCGCTTCCATGTTGGTGCGCGTGATGGTGTCTTCGAGACGACTGCCGCCACGCCCGACGAACTTGCCCGTGTTGACATCGATGGCGACGAGGGCTTCGGTCTGGTTGATGACGAGATAGCCGCCCGATCGCAGCCATACGCGTGGCTTGATGGCCTTATCGATTTCGGCCTGCACGCCATAGGCTTCGAGAATCGGCTGCTCGCGCGTGTAGAACTTGACGCGGTTGACGAGTCGCGGCTGGATGCGATTGACGAACTCGACGACGCGCAGATATTCCTCTTCGGAATCCACACGAATCGCGGTGAACTCTTCGGAGAGTTGGTCGCGCAGGATGCGCTGAACGAGGTCGAGGTCGGCGTGGGAGAGCGACGGGGCTTTCGATTTCTCCGCCGCGCGGCGGATGTCGCGCCACGTTCGGACGAGGTAGCGCGCATCGTCGCGGAGGTCGGACTCGGTGATGCCGACGCCCGCCGTCCGCACGATGAAGCCGCCCGAAGGCACGTCTTCATCTTTGACGATCGACTGGATGAGCTTGCGCAGCCGTACGCGCTCGCTGTCGGATTCGATCTTGCGCGAGACGCCGACGTGCTCGATGGTCGGCATGTAAACTAGATAACGTCCCGGTAGCGCAATGTGCGACGTGATGCGCGCTCCCTTTTGCGAAATCGGCTCTTTAGCGATTTGGACGATGATCTCCTGACCTTCGCGGAGCAGGTCGGTAATCATCGGCTGGCTCCGCTCGCGACGGTCGCGACCGCCGCCACTTCCGCTGCCG
>JBGTHJ010000045.1:0-5920 GCA_041746175.1 Pyrinomonadaceae bacterium | reverse complement strand
GTTCGCCCGTCGCGCCCGCGAACGTGCGCGGCGAACGGCGGGTCTGTGACGTGAAAGCCCGTGCCGAAAATAATCGCATCGACGCGACGCTCGACACCATCGTCGCTGATGATGGCGTGCTCGCGCACTTCGTCGATGCCTGCGGTGACGAGTTCGACGTTGGCTTGCGCCAGCGCGGGAAGATAGTCGTTGGAGATGAGTATGCGCTTGCAACCGATGGTGTAGTCGGGCGTCAGTTTGCGTCGTAAAACGGAGTCGGTCACAGAGCGTTCGAGGTGGCGTCGCGCGATGATTTGTAAGTAACGCATCGCCCATGCGTGCCGAAATGCAAAGCCGAGAATTTCGCGCAGCCAGTAGATGCCCGCGCGCCGCACGCTCTGCGACAACGGATAGCGCCGGAACATGCGTCGCTCGCGCGCGTCGAGCGGGCGGTCGCGGCGCGGCACAATCCACGGCGCGGTGCGTTGGAAGACGTAGAGCCGGTCGACCACCGGCTGAATCGCGGGGACTAACTGAATCGCGGATGCGCCCGTCCCGACCACCGCGATGCGGCGACCCGCGAGGTCGAACCCGTGTTCCCAACGCGACGTGTGGAAGGCGCGGCCACGAAATTTTTCCAGCCCCTTTAACTTCGGAATCGCCGCATCGCTAAGCGACCCCGCCGCGACAATCAAGACCGCTGCGGTAAAAGTCCCGCGCGAAGTTTCAATCCGCCAACGCCGCGCATCCGTTTCCCACACCGCCTCGCGCACTTCGTGCGCGAAGCGCAGGTGCGGCATGATTCGATAATCCTCCGCGCAGCGTCGCAGGTAGTCACGGATTTCGGGCTGGCGGGAGAAACTATGGCTCCACTCCGGGTTCGGGGCGAACGAGAAAGAGTAGAGGTGCGACTCGACATCGCAGGCGCAGCCGGGGTATGTGTTGTCGCGCCAGACGCCGCCGACATCAGCCGCGCGCTCGAAGACGACGAAATCGTCGATGCCCTCCTGCTTCAGACGGATGGCCGCGCCGAGTCCGCCGAATCCGCTCCCGATAATTGCGATGCGCGTGGTCGTCGCACCTCCGGCTATCTTGTCGTCGCACAATTCCATGACGGTTTACGAAACCCACACCCGCGCAAATATTATCGGCCCGGCGTTGTTGGGAACTTGACGTGAAATATCAATGCGTTTAACTCTGCTGTCAATCTCGCTCCGGCGGTTGATGCGGCGAGCCGGGACATTCCAACGTGCGGGGCAGCGAAGCGAATGAGTTTGGACGACAACAGCATCGTGGTGTTGACGGGAGCGGCCTCCGGCATCGGGCGTGCGCTCGCCGTGCGGTTGGCGTCTGAGGGCGTCAACGGTTTGGCTATCGCCGACGTTGACCCGGACGGGTTGAACGAAACCGCGCGGCTGATTGCGACGCGAAGCGCGCGCGTGACGAAGCACGTCGTCAACGTCGCCGACCCCGGCCAGATGCGGCGGTTCGTCGTCGAAGTCGTCGCCGCGCACGGCGGCGCGACGCACTTGATAAACAACGCGGGCGTTTCGCTGTTCGGCACCGTCGAAGAAGTTTCCATCGAAGATATCGAGTGGTTGATGGGCGTCAACTTTTGGGGCACGGTCTACGGCGTGAAGCTGTTTCTGCCCATCCTGCGCGAGCACGCCGCGTCACACATCGTCAACGTGTCGAGCGTCTTCGGCATCATCGCGCCGCCGGGGAACGCCGCCTACTGCGCGAGCAAATTCGCGGTTCGCGGCTTTACGGAAGCCCTGCGCCACGAACTCGCGGATACCGGTATCACGGTTTCGTGCGTTCATCCGGGCGGCGTCGCGACCAACATCGCGCGCGGCGGCAGACTCGGCGCGCACGCCGACGGGTCGGTCAAGGACGAGTTCGTCAAACTTCACACGAGGCTTTCGCGGACGACGCCCGAAGCCGCCGCCGCGACGATTTTGCGCGGCATCAAGCGACGCTCCAAACGTATCCTCATCGGCGCAGACGCGCGCCTTATCGATCTCATCCAACGCGCCGCGCCCGTCGGCTACATGAATGCGATCAACCCTCTGTTCAACGCGCCGCCCGCCAAACCTCGCAAAAAATCCTGACCTCGCAAAAAATCCCGACGCCGGTTTTGCGCGCCGACGACGAGGATGCTGACCTCTGCGCTGACCGCTCTCAAACGTCGTTCGCGTTTTCATAGATGATACCGCCCGGCTTTGACGACCGCGTCGGCGATGCGACGCCGTGCCGCGATGGTGTTAAATGTCGGATGACGCGCGAGCCGCCGCACGCCGTCGAGCAGTCGGGCGAGTTCATCATCATCATTGCCCGCCAGCGACGCGACAAGTTGTTTGGCCGAATGCTCGATTCTATCAGCCGCGTCGCTCGCATAGACGCGCGTGATGTCGATGGGCGTCGCGCTCTCCGCTGCGCCGCGCGCGGCGGCAATCTTCTCCGTCCGCACCATCGCGCTTTCGAGCGCATAAACTTCCGACGCGATGTCTGCGACGTGCGCGAGCGCTTCCTGTTCGCCCGCCAATTTATCGCCGTGCGCCGCACGCAAGCGCGCGAGCATCGAGACGGTGAGCCGCTTGGCGCGCCGGAGCAGGTCGCGTTCGGCTGAGAACAACGCGGGCGAAGGATTGGCAGACGCAGCGTCTTCAGCAAAGGCGCGGGGCGCGGCGTCGGCGTCGAAGAGATGCGCGAGGCGCGGATTTTTCGGCAGCCGCATCGGGATGATGAGGCGGTTGATTTCGTTCGTGCCCTCGTAGATGCGCGTGATGCGCGCGTCGCGGTAGGCGCGTTCGGCGGGGAACTCTTTCGAGTAGCCGTAGCCGCCGTAAACCTGCAACGCTTCATCGACGACGAAGGCCAGCGTCTCGCTCGTCCAGACCTTGTTGATCGAACATTCGACGGCGAAACTCTCGATGGTCTGCAACACGCGCGCCGTGTCTCCGGCATCGACGGCTTCGAGCGCGCGGTCAACGTCGCCGAGCGTGCGATAGACCATCGCGTCGCCGACGTAGCAGCGCACCGCCATCTCGCCGAGCTTCTGCCGGATCATCCCGAACCCGGCGATGGCTTGCCCGAACTGTTGCCGCTCGACCGCGTAGCGCGCCGCGCGGGTCAGCGATTGTTTCGCGCCGCCGATGTTGCGCGTGCCGAGTTTGAGCCGACCGAGATTGAGGATATTGAAGGCGACCTTGTGGCCTTCGCCGATGACGCCGAGCACGTTCTCGACCGGCACGCGCACGTTATCCAAAATGAGCGCGGTGGTTGACGAGCCGTCGAGACCGAGTTTCGGCTCTTCGCGACCGCTCACGACGCCCATTCCGCGTTCGACGATGAAGGCGGTGAAGCGTTCGCCGTCAACCTTCGCGAAGATGGTGAACACGTCGGCGAAACCGCCGTTCGTAATCCACATCTTCTGGCCGTTGAGAACGTAGTGCGTGCCTGCCGCGTCGAGCGTCGCGCGGGTGCGTGCGGCGAGCGCATCCGAACCCGAACCCGGTTCGGTCAGGGCGTAAGCCGCGATCAATTCGCCGCTTGCGAGTCGCGGCAGATAGCGCGCCTTCTGTTCGTCGCTGCCGAAGTAGACGAGCGGCAGCGTCCCGATGGTGGTGTGCGCGCCGAGCGACCCGGCGAACGACGGCATCACGGAAATTTGCTCGCCCACGTAAGCCGAACTCACTTTGTCCAGCCCCAACCCCCCGTAAGCTTCGGGAATATCGACGCGGAGCAGGTCAAACTCGCCCGCCTTCAGCAGCAGTTCGCGCGTCAGTTGCCAATCTTTCGCGTGAATCTCGGCATCGCGCGGGACAACCTCCGAGCGCATGAAATCCTCCGCGATGCGACCGAACATCCGCTGCGCGCCGGAGAGGTCTTCGCGCGTAAATACTTGTTCGGGTGTCGTCTCGACGGCGAGGAAATATCCGCCGCCGACCGTTTCCGTAGCGCCTGTTTTTGTCGGCATGACGATGACTCTTGGGGGTTGGGATGGGTGTCGCGTTCCGTCGTTGACGGAGACGATGTTTGGATGTATAACAACCTACCGGACGGTCGGTAACATACCATTCCCGGCGACTCGCGCACAAGCTCGACCGTGCGGCTCGTAACCCCTCAAGGGTCAGATGAAAGCACAAAAAAAAACGGTTCCGAACGACGAACGGTTGGCGGAAATCTATCGCACGGCGGCGCAGATTATTCTACGCAAAGGCTACGATGCGACTTCGGTCAACGACATCGCCAACGCGCTCGGCATGACGAAGGCGGGGCTTTACCACTACATCAACGGCAAGAAAGAGTTGCTGTTCGACATCATGAATTTCGGTTTGAGCGAGCTTGACGAAGAGGTCGCAATTCCGGCGCAGGCCATCGCCGACGCGGAAGCTCGTCTGCGTTTCATGATCGTCGGTCACGCGCATCTGGTGACGCGCGGGCAGGGCGCGATTACGATTCTCGTCGATGAGATTACCGCGCTGACGCCCGCGCAGAGCCGAAAAATCACGCACCGCAAGCGCGCCTACTTCGACCGCTTGCGCGACACCCTGAACCAACTCAAGGCGGAGGGCAAACTGCACGACGTTGACACGACGGCAGCGGCCTTCAGTCTTCTCGGAATGATTAACTGGCTGTCGCGCTGGTATCGGCACGACCGCGCGCTCACCGAGGAACAAGCGGCGGAACAGATCGTCAAAATCGCCCTGCAAGGTCTGATGCGTTCCGTGCCAGCCGCCGCCGCCGGTCACAGTTTGAAGGTGTTGAAAGGTCGTCGCGGATAGCCGTTGGTGGCAGGTTTGGCAAGGTTCAAGTGATTGACCTCGCGCCCCCTGCCGGTAGCTGATTGTTTGGACGCTTTTTATGAACATCATCGTTTGTCTCAAACAGATTCTCGATCCCGAAATCCCGGCGCGCGATTTTCGTGTCGATGCCGCGCGGCGCGAAGCCGCGCAAGGTGCGGCCAATCTGGTCACCAATATTTTTTGCGAGAACGCGCTCGAAACGGCCTTGCAGCTTCGCGAGCGGGGCGCGGGCGACGCCAAGATTACCGTGCTTTCCTACGGCCAGCCGACGGCGGAAGACTCTCTGCGAAAGGCGCTGGCGATGAAGGCCGACGCCGCCGCGCTGGTCGTCGTCGGCGACGGCAACCCGAACCCCGACCCGCTCACGACCGCGCGCGTGCTGGGGGCGGCCATTACCAAACTGGGCGCGTTCGATTTAATCATGGTCGGGCGCGAGGCGGGCGATTGGGGGGCGGGGCAGACGGGCGGACTGTTGGCGGAAGAGTTGGGGCTGCCGTGCGTCTCGTTCGTCGATAGCATCGAGACGGCGGGCGGCACGCTGCGTCTCAGGCGGCAGACGGACACCGGCTGGGAGTTGTTTGAAGCCGTACCGCCGGTCGTCGTCACCGTCACGAACGACGAGCACAACGTCCCGCGTATCCCGAAGGTGCGCGACGTGATGATGTCGTACCGCCAATCACTGACAACATGGACGCTCGACGAACTCGGCATCGACGCCGACGAAGCCCGCGCCGGAAACACCTTTTACGAGGTCGCCGAACTCGGCATCCCGCAGAAAGAGATGCGGTGCGAGTTTGTCGCGGGCGACACTTTGGACGAAAAAGTCGAAGCCTTCGCACGTCGCATCATCGAAGTGACCGGCGCGATGTGAGCACGGAAAAGAGACCATGAACGACGTTGTGATCTGTCTGTTTGCGTCCGGCGGTTTTGACAAAGCCGCGCAGGGACTGGCGGGCGCGGGGCGGCGACTGGCCTCCGAACTCGGCGGGCAACTGCGCGCTGTCGTTATCGGAGCGGGAGCGGACGCGCTCGCGGCGGAGGTGGCGCGCATCGCCGATGCCGTGACGGTCGCCGACCAAACGGAGTTGGCTGACTATCAGCCGGAGACGTATCTCGCCGCGCTCGCGCGCCTG
>JBGTHJ010000044.1:0-7877 GCA_041746175.1 Pyrinomonadaceae bacterium | reverse complement strand
AGCAGGCCACCCGCCACCTGTACGACCATATAATATGCCGCCTCGGGCCAACCGATCGCCCTATCGAGTGCCGCCATCAGCGTTACGACCGGATTGATGTGTGCCCCTGAGATAGGCGCGAATATAAATATGATCGCAACCAGTGCCGCACCGGTCGCGAGCGTGTTTGCAAGCAGGGCAATAGCGATGTTGCCGCCGGCCAGTCGTTCGGCCATTATGCCCGAACCGACCACCGCCGCCAGCAGCAATGCCGTCCCGACCGCTTCCGCCGTCACGCGCCGCCCCAAAGTCGCCTGCGCTTCAACCATTGATGGTGACCGGCGAAGGGCTACAGCATTCGCCCTTGCGCGCTGACTCCGCCGCCGCCGCCGTCGCTGACGCCGCGCCGACTGACGCCACCGGCGCTTCCGACCGATCCTCTGCGCCGCAGCACGCCGCCGTCTCGGTAAGATTGTCCACAAGCACGACAAATGCTTCCCACTCGTTGCCGTCCGGATCGTGCACCCACGTCTTATCCTGTAGCGCGTAGCAGCAGTTGGTCTGCAACTCGTCGCGCGTCTGTAGCCCCGCCGCGCCCCAACGCTCGCGCATCGCCAGCACGTCGGCGCTCGAACCGACCTGTATCCCCAAGTGCGACAGCGCGCCGCGCTCGTTGAGTGTGGCTTCGTTTAAAGTCAGATTGAGCGGCGGATTCTGTACGTCGAACTTCGCGTAACCCGTGCGAACTTTCGATGGCTCGATGCCGAACATCTTCTTGTAGAACTCGATGCTCCGCTCGACATTTCTTACGTTCAAAGCAAGGTGCGCCTTGAGCGCCGTGACTGTTCCCGTTGTTGCATTTTCCATCTCTCTACCTCCTAAGTTCTCTCTCGATTTCATATTCGCCCATGCGAATGTGTGCACGATACACGCACCACTCATATATGTCAAGACATATTTATCGTATGATGGTAAAATGTTTTCGAGCCAGTGAACCGGGAGCGAATCCGAGATGGGAAACAAAAGTTACGACATCGAAATACTTTTCAAGGCGTTGGCCGACCGGACGCGGTTGCGCCTGTTGAATCTGATGGGAGCGGACGAGGTGTGCGTCTGCTTTTTCGTCGAAGTTTTGCGCACGAACCAGCCGAAGATTTCGCGCCACCTCGCCTATTTGCGCAAGGCGGGCGTGGTCGCCGCGCGCCGCGAGGGCAAATGGATGCACTACCGCATCACGACCCCGCCCGACCCGCACGCCGCGCGCGTCTTCGGCGAGGTGCAGACGTGGCTCGCGCAGGATCAGGAGATGCAGCAAGACCGCGTGCGGCTCATCAAAGTGTGCTGTGCGCCGCAGCCCCCGGTGCGGCTGCAAGGCGCGCCGCGCCCGGCGAGCGTGGTCGCCTGAAGACGAGGCATCAGCGTCTCCGCCGGGCGCGGATGAACGCGGATGAGCGCGTCGCTTATGTGCAACAGCGTGTTTCTCCTGCAACACGGCGACGGGTAGAATCGTTTATTGAAGAGAACTTTTAGCGTCTCATTCAACTTACCAACGATAGGAGCTAATCCATGGCTGCCGCCATCGAACCCGTACTGCGCGAGCAGTTGGTTGACCGTCTGCACAAACTCGAAACCGCCATCGCGCAGACCGACGAGGCCCCGAACCTGACGCAACTTTTGCGTGAAGTCGACGCCGCGCTCGCGCGCATGGAGCGTGGTTCGTACGGGCTGTGCGAGGTTTGCCATGATCCGGTCGAGACCGCACGGCTCATCGCCGACCCGCTCGTCCGTTTCTGCATCGACCATCTCACGCCTTCGCAGCAGGTCGCGCTGCAACAGGATTTGGATTTAGCGGCGCGGATTCAGGACGGGCTGCTTCCCCCGAACAACCTGCGCTCGGACGGCTGGCACGTCGCTTACCATTACGAAGCGGCGGGGGCGGTCAGCGGCGACTACTGCGACTTCGTGCGCGACGGCGACGGCACGCTCTATTTCATGTTGGGCGATGTATCGGGCAAAGGCATCGCGGCGTCGATGTTGATGTCGCACTTGCACGCGATGTTTCGCACGTTGATTCCGTTGGGGCTGCCGCTCGCGCAGTTGGTCGAGCGCGCGAGCCGCGTCTTCTGCGAGAGCACGCTGCCGACGCACTTCGCGACGCTCGTCTGCGGCAAAGCCGACCCGACGGGCGCGGTCGAGGTGTGCAACGCCGGACACTTGCCGCCGCTCTGGATTCATCAAGGCGAAGCGTCGGGCATCGCCGCGACCGGGCTTCCCGTCGGCATCTTCTGCGACGAACAGTTCACGGTCGAGACGATCCGCCTCGCGCCCGGCGACACGCTCCTGCTCTACACCGACGGACTTTCCGAGTCGCAAAATATCGCGGGCGCGGAGTACGGCGCGCAGCGTCTGTCCGAGCTTGCCTGCCGGCATTTCGCGCTCGCCCCGGACGCGCTCGTCAGCGTCTGCATCGAAGACCTCGGAGCGTTTCGCGCCGCCACGCCGAAGGCGGACGACCTGACCATTATGACCATCCGACGCATCGACTAGCGACTCGCGAAAAAAACCAGACGCGGATGAACGCAGAGAGACGCGGATAAGAAAACCATGCAAAAATTCCTGACGGGCGCTAGGTTTCGACGATGCGCGTCTTGAGACCCAGCCAGTTGGCCTCCGGGCTGCGACCCATCACGTAGACCGCCATATTGATTTCTCCCACGCGGTAAACCTTCACATCTTCGAGGTTTTCTTCCAGCAACCGCCGCACCGCGCGAAACTTTGCGGCGCTCGCCAGTTCGGTTTCGCTTTTCCACTCGGCTTCCGAAGCGGCGGCGCGGAACAACTCCGCCGGACTCCGGGTCTCGACCGGCGTTGAAGAATCATCGCCCGTCAGACCACGCAGAAACTCCGGCGTGACCTCTTCGCGACGCTCCCACCGGATCACTTCGAGCGGATAGTCCGATTCGCTCATCCATCGCAACCCCGCGCACGCCGCCCGCAACTCTTCGATTATTTGTTCGTCTGTTTTCATGTCTGTCGTCTCGATTTGGCGAGCCACCCGCCCGCTCCTGCCTGGACAGTAGAGAGCGGGCGGCCCGACGGCTGTGAACGAGCGCGGCTACTGATTATCGACGAGCGCCTCGATGAAGTTTTCAGCCGGGTCATCGACGTTGTTGAAGAAGTCGAAGCCCGTCAGCGCTTCGACTTCATCGACGCTCACCCGGTACGTCCGCCAGTCGCTGTTGATGGTGCCGGAGTTCGGCATGAAGACCGCGATGGTGCGCGTCGAAGTCGTCACCCGTGCGACATCGTTCGTCCCGGCGGCGATCACGACAATCACCTTCCACGTCTGCGACGGGACGGCGACGCGCCCACCCGCAATCGTGCTCTGGGTGCCCAGCCCGCCCGAGACGATATACAGTTCGTTGCCCGCGCTCACCAGCGTGCGGCAATAACTCTCAAGGCTTGCCCAAGGCCCCTGATTGTTGGCCGGTAGCTGCGGAATCATGTTGGTCATCAAAAAGGTCGCGGAGTTGTCGGCCACCGTTTTCGTTCGATCCCCGGAGGGCGTCATGTGTCCCCGGTCGTAGCCGGAGCCGGAGTAATCCGTGCCCAGCACACGATACCATCCGGCGGGCAAAGAGGTGTCGGCGCGGAAGTCGTCCTGCCGGGGTGTCGAGCCGAGCCACGACGAGTCGAGATGCCAACTCGTCCAGACGGGCGTGCCCCGGTCGCGGTGATAGGCGAGCGCGTACTGCGTTTTGATCATCAGGTAGTTGTCGAAGAAAGCGGCGTCGGCGACCGCGCCCGATGGGTTACCCATCGTCAGGTGGACGCTCGTGGCGGGGGGAGGGGTCGGCGTCGGGGTCGGCGATGCGTAACTGGTGACGAGGACGTTGTCGAGGTTGAGCCGCGCCGCGCCGCCCGACACTTTGCGAAACTCGAAACGGACGGCGCTCGCCGAGTTGATGGTGAAGCTCGCGGTTTGCAGCGTCGTCGAAGTGGCGGTGACGGTCGCCCCGACCTTGCTCCACGAGCCGCCGCTGTTGGTGCTCTGCCACAGTTCCCAGTTGCTCGAAGCGTCCGAGCCGTAACGCGCGTGCTGAACCGTGAGCGTGCCCGCGCTGGTGACGTTGAAGTTCATCCGGACGATGCCGGTTTCGCGGACGCGCGCCGCGTACGCACCCGTCTTGCGGTCGCTGGTCAGGTTTCCCGTAAGCGCCTCGCTCATGTACCACGACCCCGTGCCGAGCGTGACATTGGCGGCGGCATAACTGGTCTTACCGCCCGCCTCGAACCCTTCGTTGAGAGTCGAAGTCTGCATGTTCACCCTGTTGAGGCCGATGGTGCAGACGGCGATGGCGATGGCGATGATTAGTGTTCCGGTTCTTAATCGCATAAATATCCTCTTTTGCATCGAGTCGAAGACGCACCGCTCCGCGCACGCGGAGCGACGAGTCTCTCCGGCTCGCAAAAAGGACGGCTTCGACAGAGTAGTTATTTCCGGGGACGGCTATTCGCGGAACGAAAGTGTGGTTCCGTAGACCCGGTCGAGTGAGATGTGGAGCAAGACGACAGGAGTTGGGGGGGTTGCGACTCGCGCCGACGGGAAACAGGAAAACGTCCGATACTAGCGACGCGGCGGCGCGCGCGCAACTTAATTCTTTCGTAATTCCGCAACGTGGCCGGATCTTCGGGAGAGGAAGTTAAGTCACACGACTGAATTGTTTCGATTGAATCCGCGTTAATCCACGTTCATTCGCGGCTATCCCTTAACTTTATTGTGCTTTGCAAATGGGTGAGCGCTGGGAGCGCAAGCGTCCCGCTTGCCAGCGTGCTCGGAGCACGCTCAATGGTTCGCGTTCGGCGAACGCTCAATGCAAGCCAGAGGCTTGCGTTCCCAGGCGGTGACTTTCTTTGTAAGCGCTGGAGTCAATGGCAACTCGCTATATCGCGCGACGCAGACGCAGGACGGCGATTTCGGGTCGCGCGCCTAGACGCACGGGCAGGCCAACCATGCCCGTCCCGCGCGAGACGTACAACTGCGTCCCGTCGCGCTCGTACAGCCCGCGTAGGTAACGAAATTCGGGGATGAAGCGGACGGGCGCGCCGAGGAGTGGTAGGCAGATTTGTCCGCCGTGTG
This sequence comes from Pyrinomonadaceae bacterium, assembly GCA_041746175.1. Classification (GTDB taxonomy): domain Bacteria; phylum Acidobacteriota; class Blastocatellia; order Pyrinomonadales; family Pyrinomonadaceae; genus JBGTHJ01. The sequence continues at coordinate 2,758 of JBGTHJ010000044.1, read as the reverse complement.
TGTGGCCGCTGATGATGAGCGACAGCCCGCGCGTCTCCGGCATGTCGAGCACGCGCGGCTCGTGCGACAGCAAGATCGTCGGGCGCGCCCGCTCGATACCGTAGAGCGCGCGTCCCCAATCGGCCTTCCCCCAGCCCCAATCGTCAACGCCCGCGAGTTGCAAGGCGTCGCCGCCCCGCCGCAAAACCGTATTCGCGTTATTCAGCACATTGATTCCGCGTCGCACGAGAGAGCGCGTCGTCAACTCGGCATCGGTGTAGTGGTCGTGATTGCCCAGCACCGCCCACACGCCCGACGGAGCTTCGAGCCGCCCCAGAGCCTCCGCGCACGGTTCGATGTAGCGACGCCGCGACGTAGTGTAATCGCCCGTCAAGACAAACATGTCGGGCTTCGCGCCCCGCGCCAGTTCGACCACGCGCGCGACCTCTCCGATGTCCACAATCCGGCTGTGGTGCACGTCGGTCAGTTGGGCGATGCGAAACCCCTCAAACCCTGCGGGCAACCCGCGTACGAAAACGTCGGTCTCCGTCAACTCGTAATTGAACGGCTCGAACAAACTCGCGTACGCGCCCACCCCCGACACCGCGACCAACCCCGTCGCCGCCAACCCGCCGAGAAACTGTCGCCGCGTCAGTCTAGTCATCATCATCGCGCCGTGATTGTAACACCGCCCGCATTCGGGCGACGGAGACGAAGCGGCGCGCGGATACGCCGCGCCGCGATGCGCAGAAGCGTCTTCACGCCGGCGCGTCGGCTTGACAAACCCGTGTGCAGACCGGAAAATCCTGTTTCGCTGTTGGGCGTGCGGAGATGTGGCCGAGTGGCTGAAGGCGGCGGTTTGCTAAACCGTTATAGGTCAAAAGCCTATCGCAGGTTCGAATCCTGTCATCTCCGCCAGTTTCGTGACGAGTGACAAGTGACAGGTGACAAGTGCTTACTTGTTCCGTCCGGTCACTCGTTTCTGTTTGTGGCGACAGACGGCACGCACGCTCTTGCCGGTCGCCCGTCATCAGTTCGACCCATCGTTTATCTTATGTCTGCTGTTCGAGTTCGTTTCGCACCGTCGCCGACGGGCTATCTCCACATCGGTTCAGCGCGCACGGCGTTGTTCAACTGGCTCTACGCGCGTCACACGGGCGGCAAGTTTTTGCTCCGCGTCGAAGACACCGACGCGCAACGCTCGACCGAGGAATCGACGCGCTCGATTCTTGAGGGCTTGCGCTGGCTCGGTCTGGATTACGACGAGGAGATAGTTTTCCAGTCGGCAAACGCCGACAAGCACCGCGCGGCGGCGATGCGTCTGCTCGAAGAGGGCAAGGCGTACAGGGATTTCACGCCGAAGGAACAACGCTCGGACGCCAACGTCAAACGCGACATCGCGGAGCGGGCGCGCGCCGCGGGCGGCGCGGAAGGCACAGACCATCGCAGCAATCCGTTCCGCGACGTGCCGCTCGCCGAGTCGAACCGGCGCGCGGAGGCGGGCGAGCCTTTCGCGGTGCGTTTGAAGATTGCGCGTGAGGGGCGTTCGAGTTTTGCGGACGCGGTGTACGGCACGCAGGAGCGCGACTTCAGCGAGATCGAAGACCTCGTGCTGTTGCGCTCGGAAGGGTTACAGCCGCTCTACAATTTGTCGGTCGTAGTGGACGACATCGAGATGAACATCACGCACGTCATACGCGGTCAGGATCACCTGACGAACACGCATAAGCAACTCCGCATCTACGAAGCCCTCGGTGCGGACGCGCCGAACTTCGCGCACCTGCCGCTGATCCTCGCGCCGAACAAGGCGAAGCTCTCGAAGCGCAAGCACGGCGAGGTCGTGTCGCTGACGACCTACCGCGACCGGGGTTTCGTGCCCGCCGCGTTTAGAAATTTTCTCGCGCTCATCGGTTGGGCGGCTGACGGCGAACAAGAGATCATGTCGCTCGACGAACTCGTCGAAAAGTTTTCGCTCGCAGGCATCCATCGCTCGAACGCGGTCTTCAATTTCAGCGAGTCGGACGCGCGCAACTGGACAGACCAGAAAGCGATGTGGATGAACGCCGAGTACATCCGCACGCTGCCGCTCTCCGAACTCGTGCCGATGGTGCGCGCCGAATTTGAAGCGGCGGGGTTGTGGCGCGCGGAATATGAGACGGACGCGGACGCCCGCGCGTGGTTCGAGCAGACGCTCGACCTCATCCGCGAACGCTTCAACACGATCAAGGATTTCTCCGGTCAGGGTCGCGCCTACTTCGCCGACGAGTTCGTCTACGACGACGCGGCGGTCTCGAAAAACCTGAAGAAAGATGCGCGCCTCAAAGAGTTGCTGCCCGCGCTCGCCGCGCGTATCGAGACGGTCGAGCCGTGGACAGCGGAAACCGCCGAAGCCGCTCTGCGCGCGTTCGCGGAGGAAGCGGGCGTCAAACCCGGATTGCTCATCAACGCCGCGCGCACCGCGCTGACGGGTCAGGCGGTCGGGCCTTCGATGTTTGAAGTCTTCGCCACCGTCGGGCGCGAACGCTCGGCGAAACGGCTGCGCGACGCGGCCTCGCTGGTTTAGTCAAAGATGGTTGACGCTCGAACACAGACGATTCATCAAATAGATTCGACGAGGACAAGTTGATGCTCAAGAAATTTTCAATCACCGTGATTTTCATCTTCGCGCTGGCCGCGCCGTTGCTCGCCCAGAATACCAATTCGAGTACGACGACAACTCCCGCCACCGCCACCACCGAAGAACCCGCTGCCGCCGCGACCGGCACGACGACGACGCGTT
>JBGTHJ010000043.1:0-2233 GCA_041746175.1 Pyrinomonadaceae bacterium | reverse complement strand
CAACTTTCGCGGCGTCGGCGCGAGCACCGGCACGCACGACCACGCGCGCGGCGGCGAACAACAGGACGCACGCGACGCGCTCGACTATCTTGCGGCCACTTATCCCGACCTCCCCGTCACGCTCGCGGGCTTCTCATTCGGCGCACGCGTCGCGCTCGAAGTCGGCGTCGCAGATGCGCGCGTCCGGCATCTCATCGGCATCGGTACGCCCGTCAACATGGACTACGATTTCGGCTTCCTCGATAACTGCCGCAAGCCGCTCCTCTTTGTTCACGGCGAGTTGGACGAGTTCGGCGACCCCGCCAAGCTCCAAACCATCGCCCGCGAACTCTCACCCGACTGCCCGGCACGCCTCGTCATCATCCCCGCCGCCGGCCACTTCTTCGACCACCAACTCGAAGACCTCCGGCGCGTGATCGCCGACTGGTCGAGCGAATAAGACAGCGGGGACGCACGCGCGCGCGGCGAGCACCTTTATTCTCGTCGGGGTAGGATTTCCGTCTGCTTCGTCGCGGCGGCGGACTGGCTGTTCGCGACCGCCCGCGCATCGTCAATCCGCGTACATCTTTTCGATCACGTCGCGGTATTTGTCGTCGATGACGCGACGTTTGATTTTGAGTGTCGGGGTGAGTTCGCCACCTTCGATGGTGAGTTCTTGTTCGAGGAGGGCGATCTTTTTGACGCGCTCGTATTTGGAGAGACTTTCGCAGAGCGATTCGACTTGCCGCTGCAAGAGGTCGAGGATGCGCGGGTCGCGGCAGAGGTCGGCGGGCGTATCGGCGTCGAGCTTTTTTAGTTGGGCGTAGGAGCGGAGTTGTTCCCAGTCGGGGACGATGAGCGCGGAGGGAAATTTGCGCCCGTTGCCGATGAGCACCACCTGATTGACGAAGCGCGATTTTTTGAGACGCTGCTCGATGGGTTGCGGCGCGAGATATTTGCCGCCCGACGTTTTGAAAAGCTCTTTCTTGCGGTCGGTGATGCACAGGAAGCCGTCGGCGTCGAGGGCTCCGATATCGCCGGTTTTGAACCAGCCGTCGGGGGTAAACACCTCGCGCGTGGCGTCTGGTTTGTTGTAGTAGCCGCGCATCACGTTGGGGCCGCGCACTTCGATCTCGCCGTCTTCGGCGATGCGCACTTCGACGTTTCGGATGGTTCGCCCGACCGCACCGATGCGGTTGTCTTCAAGGCTGTTGGCGGTGATGACGGGCGAAGTTTCGGTCAGCCCGTAGCCTTGAATGATGGGCAGCCCCGCGCCCAAAAAGATGAGTCCGATCTCTTCGGACAGCGGCGCGCCCCCCGACACAAAAAGCCGGAGGCGACCGCCAACCGCTTCGTGCCACTTCGCAAAGACGACGCGCCGCGCAACCAGGTGTTGCAAGGCGAGGAGCGCGGGAACTTTTTCGCGTCTGACCTTGTGCCGCGCCCAGCGTTTGCCGACCGCCACCGCCCACGCCAGTAGCGCCGCCTTGAGGCGACCGCCCTGCGCCGCCTTGTCTTTGATCCGCGCGTAAATTTTTTCAAACAGACGTGGCACGGCGACCAACAGCGTCGGGCGCACCTCGCGCATGTTGTCGCCGATTTTGTCGATCGACTCGGCGTAGTAAACGTCCATCCCGTGATGGATGTACATGTACATCGCGACGCGCTCGAAGACGTGCGAGAGCGGGAGCACCGAGAGCGAAATGTCGTCTTCGTGGAACGCGAGACGCTCGGCCATGTCGATGAGATTGGTCGTCAGGTTCGCGTGCGTGAGCATCACGCCCTTCGGCTCGCCGGTCGTGCCCGACGTGTAGATGATGGTCGCGAGGTCTTCCGCCTTGACCGCCCGCGCCAACTCTCCGGAGAGGCCGGGCTGCTCCGCCGCGAGCGCACGCCCGCGCGCCTCAAACTCCGCGAACATCAGCGCGTCCGGCATATCCCGTGGTGCGTCGTCGTCGTCCTCGACCAAAAACACGACGCGCTCGACCGACGCGCAGGCGCGAATCGCGTCGGCGACGCGTTCATAAGCCGCGTGGTTTTGAATAAACAGCACACGCGCGCCGGAATCGTTGAGAATGTAGGCGACTTGTTCGGGGGCCTGGGTCGGGTAGATGGGCACGTCAATCGCGCCGGCGAACAGACAGCCCGCATCCGTCAGCGTCCATTCGGGGCAATTCTCGGAGAGAAGTGCGACGCGCTCGCCGCGCCGCACGCCGAGCGCGTAGAGACCGCACGCCACCGCCCGCGCGCGTTC
>JBGTHJ010000042.1:0-24404 GCA_041746175.1 Pyrinomonadaceae bacterium | reverse complement strand
CGGCGTCGGCTGGGACGCGGTCGAGTGGGCGGCGCGTGCCGAACGGCTCGGCGCGGGCGAAATACTTTTGACCAGTATGGACAGAGACGGCACGCGCGACGGCTACGACGTGGAGTTGACGCGCGCCGTCGCCGACGCCGTGCGCATCCCCGTCATCGCGTCGGGCGGGGCGGGGAAGCTCGAACATTTTTATGAAGCTCTGAGCGTCGGAGGGGCGAGCGCCGTCCTCGCCGCGTCGCTCTTTCATTTCGGTCAGTTCAAAATCGAGGACGTGAAAAATTATCTGCGCGGGCGGGGAGTGGTGGTGCGATGAAGGTTTCGCTTGAAGACGTAAAGTTTGACGGGAGCGGGCTGGTGCCGGTCATCGTGCAGGATGCGCAGACGCGCCAAGTGCTGATGCTCGCCTACATGAACGCCGAGAGTCTGCGCCGCACGTTGGAAGACGGAGAGACGTGGTTCTGGTCGCGCTCGCGTTCGGAGTTGTGGCACAAGGGCGCGACCTCGGGCAACACCCAACGTGTCATCGATCTGCGACTCGATTGCGATTCAGACGCGCTCATCGCGCTCGTCAATCCGCGCGGCGGCGTCGCGTGTCATACGGGCGCGCCGTCGTGTTTTTTTAACGAGGTCGCCGTAGCGTCGGACGAAATCTCGTCACCAGTAAGTGTCGAAGCAAACGCCGGTCAGTCGGGCGCGAACGACGCATCCGATGTTGATGATGATGCTGGCGCGGAGGAAACTGTCGGACTCGGCGCGTTGCTCGCGGAACTCTACGAATTGATCGAGATGCGTCGACGCGAAAGACCGGAAGGTTCTTATACGACCTATCTCTTCAATGCAGGGCTGGACAAGATTCTGAAGAAGGTCGGCGAAGAGTCGGCGGAGACGATCATCGCGGCGAAGAACCAAGACCCGCACGCGCTCACCGCCGAAGCCGCCGACCTCATCTATCATCTGTTGGTGCTGCTCGTTGAACGCGGCGTGTCGCTCGATGCCGTGCGCGATGAACTCGCGCGCCGGAGCGCGAAGAAGGGCACAGCATGAACATCGAAGAAAGCGAACTGCAAAAGCTTCTCGACTTCTCCCTCGAACTGGCGCGCGGCGCGGGCGAGATAACACTGCGCTACTTCCGCCGGAAGTTCGCGCCCGAGCACAAACCCGACGGCTCGTTCGTCACCGTCGCTGACCGCGAAGCCGAAGCCTTTATCCGCCGCGAGATTGCGTCACGCTTCCCCGAAGATGCCATTCATGGCGAAGAAGACGGCGTGCGTGAAGGCACGTCCGGCAGGCGGTGGATCGTCGACCCGATTGACGGAACCTTCGCCTTCGTTCACGGCGTCCCATTCTACGGAGTCCTCATCGGGCTGGAAATCGACGGCGAATCGGTCGCGGGCGTGATGAACTTTCCCGCGCTCGACGAGATTGTCTACGCCGCGCGCGGGCTGGGCTGCTTCTGGAACGGCGAGCGCGCACGCGTCTCCCAAACCGCGCGGCTCGATGAAGCCCTGCTCTTAGCCACCGACTTCGGGACGTGCGCGAACTACGGATTCGGAGAGGCGGCGGACGAACTCCAGCGTCGCGCCCACGCGCGACGCACGTGGGGCGACTGCTACGGCTATGCGCTCGTCGCCACCGGGCGCGCCGAAATCATGGTCGACCCGGTTTTGAACGTCTGGGATTGCGCGCCTTTTCCGCCGATCCTCGAAGAAGCGGGCGGCACCTTCACCGATTGGCGCGGCCACAAAACCATTCGCGGCGGCAACGGAATCGCCACTAACGCCGTCCTGCTCGACGAAGTTCTTCAGATAATCCGCAGTAAAACCCGGTGAATTTTCTGGCCGGGTGTCAAAACCGCCACACATGCCGGGGCTTATGATAGCTTCCGAGTCAAAAGGCTACGCGAGGACGGGATGCCTGTGAGTCGAGCTCATTTGACCCGCCAGGCTTTATTTTGGAAACTGTGCGCTGGTCGTGTGTTTGAGCTAAGTCGTTATATTTATCCGTTTAGATATTTACGGGTGGGATGGCATGGTCATTGCAGTTGAATTACACGGCCAAAATTTTATTTAGCCAACCCATCATCACGGGCGGCTGTTCGTGCCCGGGCAATTTTAAAAGTAGAGAAGGAACAAGAATGAAACCCATCAAGCATGTGGAGCGAGGTTTGACCGCCTTCGCGGGCGGCGTATTCAATACGATCCAGTTTTTCAACAAGTATCGACCCAACGAAGCGTTTACGCCGAAGTGGTCTGACAAGCCGATGCTCAAGTCTTATCAGAAGTCGAAGCCGCCGCTCGGCTTTCCCCGCACGACCGATTCGCTGTGCCCGAAGTGCGTGATCGAAGCCCGCCAGAAGATTTTGAGCGCGGAGGTGATCGACCCGTCGATTTTGATCAACGAGAAGGTCGGCGAAATCAAGGCGACCATCATCGAGCGCGACGGCGAAGTCTGGATGATTAAAGATTGCCCCGTGCACGGCCACTTTGAAGACATCATGGCGATCGACTCGACATTTTTGAAGCACATCGAGTCGATGTTTCCCGGTCGCGACATCCAGGCGCACAACGATGAGAAACTGCACAATCACGGTTCGAGCACGATCAAGTACGGGCGCGGTTCGGTCTTGACGATCGACCTGACCAATCGTTGCAACATGATGTGCGACCCGTGCTTTATGGATGCCAATCAGGTCGGCTTCGTCCACGAGTTGAGCTACGAAGAGATCACAGACATCCTCGACAAGGCCATCTCGATCAAGCCGCGTCGCCAGATGTCGGTGCAGTTCTCCGGCGGCGAGCCGACCATCTCGCCGTACTTCCTCGACTCGATTCGCTATTCGCGCAAGGTCGGTTACAACTCCGTCCAGTGCGCCACAAACGGCATCGAGTTCGCCAAGAGCAAAGAGTTCTGCCGCGAGTCGGCGGAAGCCGGTCTGCGTTACGCTTATCTTCAGTTCGACGGCATCGGCAACGATGCCAACAGCCACCGACAGGTCGGCAACCTGTTCGACGTGAAGCTGCGCGCCATCGACAATCTGCATGAAGCGGGCGTCGAAATCGTGCTCGTCACGACGCTGGTCAACAACATCAACAACGATCAGGTCGGTTCGGTGATTCGCTTCGCGCTTGAGAATCCGAAGAAGATCGCGTTCATCTCGTTCCAGCCCGTCTCGTTCACCGGACGCGACGAAGAGATTACCGACGAGCGCCGCATGGCGCAGCGCTACACCCTGTCGCATCTGGCGAACGACGTGAAGTCGCAAGTCGGCATCACCGAGCCGACGCGCGATTGGTTCCCGCTCTCGCTGATGGGCGCGTTCGCCGATTTCGCCGACCTCGCGCACGGTCCCGATGCCGAGTGGGGACAGGTCTCCTGCGGCTGCCACCCGAATTGCGGCGTCGGCACGGCGGTGATGATCGACAAGGAAACGAAAGAGATGCGACCCGTGCCGGAGTTTTTGAACATTCCGGGACTCGTCAAAGACATGCAGAAGATTACGGATGCGGGACGCGGCAAGTGGTCGTCGAACTTGATGATGGGACTGACGCTTCTGAAGCATTACAACCCGTACAACTCGCCGTCGCAGTTCACGCTGTGGGAGTTGTTCAAGAAGTTCGACAAGTCGTTCGGTTTGACCGGCAAGTCGTACGGCAAGGTCGAGGGCGACCGCACGGAACAGGACATCAAGAAGCGTCGCTCAGACCGTTGGAACTTCCTCTTCATCGCGGGCATGTGGTTCCAAGACCTCTTCAACTACGACTTTCGCCGCACGGAAATGTGCATCATCCCCTACGGCACACAGGAGGGTGAGATCTCCTTCTGCGCTTACAACACCGGCATCGGCTGGCGTAACATCATCGAACAGATGCACCAGAATGCGACCGTCGCCAAGTGGTACAAAGAGAATGGCCGTCACGAAATATTTGCCAAGGGCAAGGATGTCGAAATGGCTTTCGCCGCGCCGGTCAGTCTCAATCTGAACGATACCGACCTCGCGCGTCCGAACCGTCCCGAAATGGCCGGTCCGAAGACGGCTGCGGAAGAGGCGGCGATGATGCGCAAGCTTTATCAGGAGATGGTCTTGAAGAAGAAACTGGGCGGCGATGTCGAGAAGAACACGCCGGTGCAGATCAAAGGTTTGAGTCGCAACAAGGAAACCGCGCTCGACGCATAGTTCCACGGCTCGACTGCTGAATTGAGCGAAAGCCCCGCGAACCCTGTTCGAGTCGTGGGGCTTTCGTGCGTAGCGGCGGCGCGTCGAAGCGAGAAAGCGGCGCTTGAATAATCCGGCGCTTTAAGGTGTAATGCAACGCGGTTTTTGATTATGACACGTATCCTTTTAACCAACGACGACGGCATTCATTCCGACGGTCTGAGCAAACTGGAAGAAGCATTGCGCGAGGTGGGCGATGTTTACACGGTCGCCCCCGCTTCGGAGATGAGCGGAGCTTCGCACAGTCTGACGCTCGCGCGCCCGCTCCGCATCCGGCGCGTCGACGAACGCCATTGGACGGTGGACGGCACGCCGACCGACTGCGTGACGCTCGCCCTCAACCGTATTCTCACCGAAGACCAACGCCCCGATATTTGCGTGTCGGGCATCAACTACGGCGCGAATCTCGGCGACGACGCGAGCTATTCGGGCACGGTTGCGGGCGCGCTCGAAGCGACGATTCTCGGCGTGCCGGGCATCGCCATCAGCCTCGTCGCGCGCGAGCGTTTCGATTTTACAGCGGCGGCGCGCTTCGCCGTCGTTGCGGTGCGCAAGGTTCTCGAAGAGGGGTTGCCGGAAGGGACTCTGCTCAACATCAACGTCCCGCGCGAGACGATCAACGGCGTGCGGATCACGCGGCAAGGCATCAAACACGCGCGCCCGATCATCAGCGAACACATCGACCCGCGCGGCAAGGCTTATTACTGGATCGGCGAAGAGGTCTACACCTCGAAGCACGAAGACGGCACGGATTACACCGCGATAGAAGAGGGCTATATTTCGGTCACGCCGATGCGCAGCGATATGACGAATCACAGCGCGCTGATGGCGCTCGATGCGTGGAACGTCATCCGCCCGGACGAGGTCGTCCGCGAAGACGAAGACCAGTCGGTCGGACGCCCCTGAGGGCGGCGCACATTCCCCCCTCCGGTATTCTGTTCACACTTGCCATTGAAAGAAGAACAACGCTTGAGTCCCGCCACACAGTCGCCGCGCGGCTCTTCTGCTGCCGGGCGTCGCACGCCGCGCGAAAAAATGGTCGAACGCCTCCGCGACCATTACGGTATCCGCGACGCGCACGTGCTCGCCGTGATGAGCGAGGTGCCGCGCCACCTGTTCGTTCCCGAAGCTTTGCAGGGCCGCGCTTACGACGACAACGCGCTCCCGATTGCCGCCAACCAAACCATCTCGCAGCCCTACATCGTCGCGCGCATGAGCGAGTTGCTCGAACTCGACGACCGCGCCCGCGTGCTCGAAATCGGCGCGGGTTCGGGATACCAAACCGCCGTGCTGTCGCGACTCGCCGCGCAGGTTTACTCGCTCGAACGCATCGCCGAACTGGCGCGCGAAGCGCAGGCGCGTATCCGCAGCCTCGGCATCTACAACGCGACGGTCAAATGTTTCGACGGCACGCTCGGTTGGAGCGCGCACGCCCCCTACGACGCGATGCTCGTCGCGGCGGGCGGCCCCGAAGTGCCCGAGCCGTTGCTCGCGCAGTTGAAAGTCGGCGGGCGATTGGTCGTGCCGGTCGGCACGACCCGCGCATCGCAGCGGCTCGTGCGCGCCGTGCGCACCGAACGCGGTTATGAATACGAAGATCATGGCGGCTGCGCGTTCGTCCCGCTCATCGGTCGGTACGGTTGGAGCAATGAACAGTAGCCAAAAAGTCCGGGGTTGAATATTCAAAGTTAACCGATAGGTTTTGACTTTGGAATTTCAACCCCGGACTTCTGGACTGTGGGATTAAACGATGGAATCAATTTTAGAAATCTTGCATCAGATCAAAAGCTATCTCGACCCGCGAACGATTGCGGCGGCGGGCTATCTGGTACTAATCGCGGTGGTCTTTGCGGAGACGGGGTTGGCGATGGGTTTCTTCCTGCCGGGAGACTCGCTGCTCGTCGTCGCGGGGTTGTTTGCGGCCAAGGGCGATCTGAACGTCTTCATACTCTTGAGCACGTTGTTTGTCGCGGCGGTGGTGGGCGACGCGGTCGGCTACTTGTCAGGAGCGAAACTGGGGCCGCGTCTGTTCACACGGCAAAAGTCGATACTGTTTCGTCCGAGTCATCTGGAAAAGGCACAGGCGTTTTACGATAAATACGGCGGCAAGACCATCATCATCGCGCGCTTCGTCCCCATCGTGCGGACGTTTGCGCCGATCGTCGCGGGGGCGGCGCAAATGCCTTACCGTCAGTTCGTCGTCTTCAACATCGTGGGCGGATTCCTCTGGGTCTTCAGCATGATTTTGTCGGGCTACTTCCTCGGCAGCATCGTCGAAAGCGCGTTCGGCATCAAACTCGACGAGCACATCGAGAAGGTCGTGATCGTGGTCGTCGCGTTGTCGCTGATGCCTCCGCTGTACGAATTTTTGAAAGCGCGACGCGAGAAAGCGCGTGCTCGTCAGCGTGCCGGAGACGTGCAGGTTTGACATGTGGGTGCGGCGCACATAGAATGCGTTCGTTGTTTGATTTGCGTCGGGGCGTGGCTCAGCCTGGTAGAGCGCTCGGTTCGGGACCGAGAGGTCGGAGGTTCGAATCCTCTCGCCCCGACCATTTATCAAAACAAAACTTCCTCATCCTCTAATTTTTCCGTCAGCCAATCTTTAATCACGCCGCTGATAAATATTTCCTCGTAGTTCTTATGCGTCCTTATCGACCCGCGACTTGTGCGAGCGTCAAGGTATCGATACTCCGACTGCTTTGTCTGCTGTTCATCCTTCTCGTCTCCAGACCGTCGGCACGGTTATTGAGTCTATATTCAATAACAACATCACTAACGAGCTGTTTTCGGACAGGCGACGACACAGTTCGCCGCTACGGTGTTCGGAAAACGGATTATCATAAGGGGGATAGAATATGTCATCGAGGGAAGAATCACTGAACACGACGATGGAGACGACGCGACGCGACGCGAGCGAGTCGGGTACGCCGTCAGGATCGGTCAATGTCGGGCAGCGTGAACGGTGGATGTCAGCAATCGCGGGCGGTGCGCTCGCGCTCTACGGTGTGACGCGTGGCACGGTCGGCGGCGTCGCGCTGGCGCTGGTCGGCGGAACTTTGGTTTATCGCGGCGCGAGCGGACACTGTAACGTCTACGAAGCGTTGGGTTACAACACCGGAGACGATGGGTTGCGTAATAGCGAGAACGTCAGCGTGCGCGGCGAACGCGGCATCAAGGTTGAAAAGAGCGTGACGATCAACCGCTCACCCGAAGAACTCTTTCGCTACTGGCGCAACTTCGAGAACCTCCCGCGTATCATGAACCATCTGGAAGCTGTGACAACCACGGAGGGCGGTAACCGCTCGCACTGGGTTGCGAAAGCGCCCGCCGGAACAACCGTCGAGTGGGATGCCGAAATCTTCAACGAGAAAGAGAATGAACTCATCGCGTGGCGTTCGCTCGAAGGCGCGGACGTGGACAACGCCGGGTCGGTGCGCTTCCAGCCCGCGACGGGCGGTCGCGGCACAGAGGTCAAGGTCTCGCTCAAGTATGATCCGCCGGGGGGAGCGCTCGGCGCCGCCGTCGCCAAGATGTTCGGCGAAGAACCCGCCGGACAGATTCAAGAGGATTTGCGCCGCTTCAAACAAGAGATGGAAACCGGCGTCATCGCGACCACCGAGGGACAGAGTTCCGGACGCGCTGCCGCCGCCTCCAGAAAATAAACAACCACGAGCATCGAGCTTCTGGCGGTCGAGGAAGGCTAATCGTCCTTGACCGCCCGTCGCTTCAGAGTTTCAAAGGAGCAAACAACATGGCAGAGACAAAACCACGCGACGACCAAGACATCGGCCACAGCAGCACGACCGCACCCGGCGGCGAAAAAGAGATGACCAAAAGCCCCGGTAGAACGCCCGGCAAGACCGGGGATGACAAGCAAGCCACCGATGATTCCTCGCGTCGTAAACAGGATTGAGACCATTTGCCGTCAAACCAAGTCGTCAACCCGCGTTGCTCAACGCGGGTTGACGACTTCTCTTTTATCGCTCGTTCAAAAAGACGGCCAAACTTTGCTTGCGGCGAGAGTTTTGGCCGACACTTTTCACGCTCCACGCATTTGAACCCTCGACGATTGTTTCCGCCTTTCTCATCATAAATAATTTCAGCCAAAAGTCGCCGCTCTTGCGTCCAACTTTGCGGGCTTAGAACGTCGTTTTCAGCGTCGTAGATGACGGCCTCGAATCGCGTAAAAAGTTGTTTGGCATCGTCGGGCTTCGTGCTATATTCGATGTGTCCGACGAATCCGGATGGGCGTTCAAAGTAGCGAACGCCGCCGCTCCGATTTACCCACCTCATTACAGAAATCTACAGGTTTCGCGGTGACTTATGTCTAAAAAGCCATGCCGTCGGACTGCCTCCCTTGCGGGGGTGTGGGGTGTCTGCCTCGTGTTATTGAGCGGCGCGTTCAGCAGTCCCGTGGCCTACGCGCAGAGCGTGCCCGGTGCGCCCGTCCTGCTGAGCGAAGGAACCGGTCGGACGACGCGCGCCGTCGCCTTCGACTCGGTGACGTTCAAAAGCGAGCCGTTTCCGCTCGTCTCACCCCTCGCGTGGAGCGCGGACACGCGCACGCGCGTCACGCTCTTTGCGTTGAATCTCAATTTCTTCGCGGGCGAAGGCGCGAATGCGCTGAGCGCGGACGCTGAAGACGCGCTGAAGCAACGCTACCCGCTCGCGGTCGAATATGTGGGCAGCGTGCCGGGGCAAGCGTGGCTCTATCAGGTCGTGCTGCGCCTGAGCGACGACATGGATGACACGCTCGGCGACGTGCTGGTGCGTATCAACCTGCACGGCGTAGCGAGCAACCGCGTGCGTATCGCGGTCGGGCGCACGGGTGGCGGCCCGCCCGACGATGCCGGTTCGATTCCGACGCCGGCACCGCCCACACCGCCCGCAGTCATCCCGACGCCGACGCCCAACCCTTACACGGGTGTGGGCACTTACGCCGACACCGTGCGCTTTCTCGAACAGGCGTCGTGGGGACCGACTCCTTCGGAAGTCGCGCGCGTGCAGTCAATCGGTTTTAGGGCTTACTTGAACGAGCAGTTCAACGCGCCGTTGTCTGGTTATCCTGATTTGCCGTTCCCGCTCGACGACCAGAATGCGGGTTGCCCGACCGGGAGCGCGCCGACGTGTGTTCGTAACAACTATTCGATGTACCCGGTGCAGTTGCGTTTCTTCCAGAACGCGATCAACAAGAGCGCGCAGTCTGATCAACTCCGGCAGCGCGTGGCCTTTGCGCTCCATCAGATCATGGTCGTTTCGGGACGCGACATCTCGCGACCGAGTTGGATGACTCCGTATCTACAACTGCTCGACCGCAACGCCTTCGGAAACTTCCGTCAACTGCTTCAGGAAATCACGCTCAGCCCGGCGATGGGCGAGTATCTCGACATGCGACGGAGTACGGCGACCTCGCCAAACGAAAACTTCGCGCGCGAGATTCTCCAACTCTTCTCCATCGGCGTCGATGAACTCAACCCCGACGGCACGCCGAAACTCGACGCGCAGGGGCGACGCATCCCGTCTTACAATCAGGATACGGTCAATAGTTTCACGCGCGTCTTCACCGGCTGGGATATCAACCGCACGGTCTCGCTCGGTCAGGGCATCACCAATTATCGCGACCCGATGGTTCCGCGCACGGGCAACAGTCACGACACGGGGGCGAAGACGCTCTTGAACGGCGTGGTGACGACCGCCGGACAAAACGCGCAGACCGATCTGAACGTCGCGCTCGACAATATCTTCAACCACCCGAACACCGGGCCGTTTATCGCGAAGCAACTGATTCAACATCTGGTGACGAGCAACCCGAGCGCGGCCTACGTCGGGCGCGTCGCCGCAGCTTTCGACAACAACTGCGCCGGACTCTATCCGGATAATCCGTGCACGGGCGAACGCGGCGACATGAAAGCCACCGTGCGCGCCGTTCTGCTCGACCCGGAAGCGCGTGGCGACATCAAAACCGCTTCCAATTACGGACGGCTGCGCGAGCCTGCGCAGCTCATCAACAACATCCTGCGCGCCTTCGACGCCAAGTCGTTCGATAGGACGACGAACAGCGACGGCTACCTCGCGCCAAACGCGGCGCTGCTCGAACAGGACATCTTCCGACCGGCCACCGTCTTCAACTATTACCCGGCGGATTACGAAATACCCGGCGTCAAACTCTCCGGCCCGACCTTCGGGATTCTGACGACCTCGACCGCGCTGCGCCGCATCAACTTCGTCAACACGATCATCTACACCGGCGTCGCGCGCTCGGCAGACACCGTCAACGGCACCGCGCCCAACGGCACTGCGCTCGACCTCGCGCCGCTCGAAGCGCTCGCGGGCGACCCCGCGCAGTTGGTCGCATATCTCGACGCGCTCTTGCTCCACAACACGATGTCGCCGGAGATGCGCGCGGCGATCATCAATGCCGTCTCAAGCGTCCCCACAACCGACGCGGCGCACCCGCGCAAGCGCACACAAATGGCGGCGTACCTCGTCGCCTCGTCGTCGCAGTATCAGGTTCAGAGATAAAGCCATGTCATCAACACGCAGAGATTTCTTACGGCAGACGGGATGCGCCATCCTCGGCGGGACGGCGCTGGCGGCGGGCATCGAGAGTTTTAGTTTAGTGGGTGCGCTGGCGGCGCAGCAGGCCGCCGCGACCGATTACAAAGCTCTCGTCTGCATCTTTCTCAACGGCGGCAACGACGGCAACAACCTCATCGTTCCGCTCGACGCTGAATACAGCCAGTACAACAGCGTGCGCGGCACGGCGGGTCTCGCCGTCACACAGGCGAGCCTGTTGCCCGTCACGCCTCTGAGCGGTCGCCCGTTCGGGGTGCATCCGAGTATGCCGGAGATGCAAACACTGTTCAGTCAACAGAAGTTGGCGGTGGTGTGCAACGTCGGGCCGCTGGTCGAGCCGCTGACGCGAACCACTTACCGCAACGGCACGGGGCGGCGTCCTTATCAACTCTTCTCGCATTCGGATCAGGTCAACCAGTGGCAAACCACATCGTCCGAAGTTGTCAGCCAGACGGGATGGGGCGGGCGCGTCGCCGACCGCGCCGCGATGCTCAACGGCACGGCATCGTTTCCACAACTGATCTCGATCGCGGGGGTCAGCACATTCGTCGTCGGTGGGGCGTCGCGACCGCTCGCCATCAACGACTCGCGCACGTCGTTGTCACAGGTGCTGCCGCTCAACAATCCGCCGGGTTCGGGCGGCTTTTCGACCGCGCAGAATACCGCGCGCCGGACGGCGTTCGACGCCTTGCGCGACTTGGACTTCGGGGCGACGCTGGTCAGGGCTTCGAGCGACACGACCGCTTCCGCGCTCGACGCGAGTCAGGCGCTCGCCTCGGCTAATGCGACGCTCGCCACCGCCTTTCCCGATACGTCGCTCGGCTACCAATTGGAGCAGGTCGCCCGTCTGATTAAGTTGCGCGACACGCTCGGCGTCAAACGTCAAATCTTTTTCGTGTCGCTCGGCGGCTTCGACACCCACAGCAACCAGCGCGGCGCGGTCGGCAACACGCAGGACGCTTTGCTCACACAGGTCAGTCAGGCGATGCGTGCGTTCTACGATGCGACCATCGAACTCGGCGTGCAGAACGATGTCACGACCTTCACGCTCTCGGATTTCGGACGCACGCTGCAACCCGCCGGGTCGGGTGCGGGCGTCGGCTCGGATCACGCATGGGGCAATCATCATCTGGTGATGGGCGGCGCGGTGCGCGGCGGCGACTTCTACGGCACGTTCCCGACGCTCGCGCTGAACGGCCCCGACGACGCCGATTCGCGCGGGCGTTGGATACCGACGCTCTCCATCGAACAGTATGCCGCCACGCTCGCCGCATGGTACGGCCTTTCAAACAGCGACATCCCCCTCGTCTTCCCGCTCATCGGGCGATTCAACAACCCGAACATCGGCTTTCTCATGTAGGGAATGCTTCATCGGCGCACCGGCGCACCGACTCGTTGACGGAGGTCTTCATCGAGTTTGTGAGCCGGGCGGGCGGCGAGCGAATTCATGCTTAAGCTCAAACTCCTCGTCATCATGTTTTTTGTCGTCGTGGGCGTCGCGACGTTGTTCACCGACAACGCCGCCAACCGCACGGCACACGCGCGCTCGACGGGACCGGACGCGGGGTTCACCAAAGCCCCCGGCGAGTTCGATTGCGCCGAGTGCCATCTCATCGAGAGTCCGGGCACGGGACGGATAAGCATCACCGTGCCGCCGAGCTACGTGCCGGGGCAGACGTATCAAATCACGGTCGCGCACACCAACACCGATCAGACGCGGCGGCGTTGGGGATTTCAACTGACCGCGTTGGGCGACAACAACGAACGCGCCGGCACGCTCGAAAGTCTCGACCCGACGACGCAGACGCTCGACGGTCAAGGGCCTTTTCCGTCGCGCCAGTACATCGAACACACTTTCGATGGCACGTACACCGGACAGCAGGGCGGCGCGAGTTGGACATTTCGTTGGCTAGCCCCGGCGACCAACGTCGGCCCCGTCACCTTCTACACGGCTGGCAATCAGGCCAACAACGACGGCAACACGTCCGGCGATAACATCTATTTCACCTTCGCCACCACCACCCCCGACGCGCCCGCACCGCCAACGCTCGCCTTCAGTGCATCGAGCTACGATGCGCCGGAGGCTTCGGGCAGCGCGACCATCACGGTCACGCTCACCAGCGGCTCTTCAGTCCCCGCGACGGTCAACTACTCGACCGCCGACGCCACCGCCAACGACCGTTCCGACTATACCGCCGCGCTCGGCACGCTCCGCTTCGCGGCGGGCGAGACGACCAAAACTTTCTCCGTATTCATCACCGACGACGCGCACGTCGAAGGCACGGAGACCTTCAACCTCCAACTCACCAACCCGACGGGCGCGACGCTTGCCGCGCCGAACGCCGCCGTGCTCCGCATCAGCGATAACGATGCGTCGCCCGCCAATGCGAACCCGATCGACGCTTCGCCGTTTTTCGTCCGCCAGAACTACATCGATTTTCTCAACCGCGAACCCGATGCCGCCGGGCTTAACTTCTGGACGAACCAGATTGCAGCGTGCGGCGCGGATGCGGCGTGCATCGAACTGCGGCGCGTCAACGTCTCGGCAGCCTTCTTCCTCTCGATCGAATTTCAGCAGACCGGCTATCTCGTCTATCGCTTTCATCAGGCGGCCTTCGATACCGGCGTGCGGCTCCGTCTGCGCGACTTTCTCTCCGACACGCAGGAAATCGGGCGCGGCGTCGTCGTCAACGCCCCCGGTTGGGAGCAACTGTTGGAGTCGAACAAGCGTGCCTTCGCGGGCGAGTTCGTCATGCGTCCGCAATTCGTCGCGCGCTATCCGCAAACGATGACGCCGGAGCAGTTCGTCGATGCGCTGAACGCCAACACCGGCGGCGCGCTTTCGCCGTCCGAACGCGACGACCTCGCCACGCGGCTCCGCAGCGAGCGACTGTCCCGCGCGGAGGTTCTCCGCGTCGTCGCCGAAGACGCGGACTTCAATCGTCAGGAGTTCAACCGTGCATTCGTCCTAATGCAATACGTTGGCTACCTCCGCCGCAACCCCGACGATGCCCCCGACAACAACCTCGACGGCTACAATTTCTGGCTCGCTAAACTCGATCAGTTCGGCGGCAATTTCGTCGAAGCCGAGATGGTCAAGGCTTTCATCAACTCCAGCGAATACCGCCAGCGGTTCGGGCCGTGAATGCGTTGGCCGCAAGCGAAATTTAACCGCGTCGATGTTGACAACGGCTGTTCCCAACAAATAGATTAGAAGGTGTCCCGCTGCGTCGCCCCGGCGCGGTCAAAACCGCGAGCAAGGGGGAGGGGCTTCCTCACGATGACGCCGTGAATAATCCTGCACGATGGAGTTCTCGCGCCGTTTGCCGCCTGCGTCGTCAGACGTTTTTGATGACGGACGTGCTATCGCCCCTCAATACGTTTGTCACCTTTCAGTCGTAATTTCTCAAAACGTGCTTGGTATTTTTATCCGGTCAGTCACCACTGTCACGGTGAGTGAAAGTCTAGTCCGTCACTTCGTTTCGCCGACTTCTGGTCAAGGAGTTACCGATGGAATCCATCAAAATCTACCGCTATGTTTTTTTCGCGCTGTGTTTCAGCGCAGTGATTATCGTCCCGTTGCGCTTCTCGCCGCCGGTCGCTGGCCGGTCGCAGAGCGCGAGCATGAAGCCGGATATCCATCGCGTCTTGCAACGTCATGAGACGTTCAAACTCGACCCGGCGAACGCCGTGCAACAGGTGCGACAGACCGGACGGCTCGCGCTCCACACTTCCACCGAGACGCTCGAAATCGTCCTCGCGCCGCACGACCTGCGCGCCGACAGCCATCGCGCCGTGAGCGTTGACGACGGTGGCCGCGTGACGGTTCTGGAACGCGACACAGTGCGCACCTTCAAGGGATATGTCGAAGGCGTCGAGGAATCTGTGGCGCGCTTTACTATCGACGGCGAGAAGGTCGAGGGATTGATCGTCAGGGGTGGCGAGAGGTATTTCGTGGAACCCGCCGCGCGCTACGCGAGCGTCGCTACTGCCGCCGATGATTTCGTCTTTTACAGAGCGACGGACGTGTTGCCCGCCGCCACTGGAAGTTGCGAATCGACGGTGGCGGCGCGGTTCGAGTCGGAAGCCGCGCGCTTCGGTTCGTCGATGCCCGCACGCCTCACGGATGCCGCCGCGCCGTTCTCGCCCGCGCGTGAAATCGAACTGATTACCGAAGCCGACTTTGAGTTCTTTCAGGCTTTCAGCAGCAACGCGAACGTCGCCAATAGCGAAATCCTCAGCATCATCAACATGATCGACGGCGTTTATCAGAGCGAACTGGGGCTGACGTTCAGGGTTGTCTTCCAGCGCGTTTGGGAGACGCCGAACGACCCGTACAGCGCGACAGGCGTGGTTGCATTGCTGACCGAACTCCGCACGAATTACAATGCCGCCCCCCCGGCGGGCGCGCCCGCGCGCGACCTCGTACACATGTGGACGGGTAAATCGCTTGACGGTCCGGGCTTCGCTTTCGGGGGCCGCGAAGGAATCGCCAACGACGGCGTCGTGTGTCGGAATCCGAGCGCGCCCGCCTCGTACGGCGTCTCGCAAATGTTCTCTTCGGTGCCCGCGAAGTTCATCATCCCGGCGCACGAGATGGGGCACAATCTCGGTGCGTCGCACCCCGACCGGGAAGCCACGCCGCGACCCGAGTGCGGCACTTCGATCATGAATTCCGACGCGACATTCTCCAACCTGAGCCTCTGCCAGTTTTCGCGCGATCAGATTACGAATTACGTCAACGCATTCGGCGGTTGTCTCGCGGTAGCGACCACCCCGCCGCCGACCGTGCAATTCAGCCAGCAATCTTTCCGCACTTCCGAAACCACACGCACCGTCAGTATCAACCTCACGCGGTCGAGCGGCAGCGGCTCGACCACAGTTTCGTACGAAACCTCGAACGGCTCGGCCTCCGACCGCTCCGACTACAACGCGGCCTTCGGCTCTGTTTCTTTCGCCCCCGGCGAGACCTCGAAGAGTTTTACCATCTTCATCACCGACGACAGTTTTTTGGAGCCGGTGGAAAACTTCAACGTCACATTGACGAACGCGACCGGCGCGACGCTCGGCACGCCGTCGGCGGCAACCGTCGAGATTGACAGCAACGACCCGATCGACGGGCCGAACCCGATCAAAGAGGGAAGTTTCGATTCCGACTTCTTCGTCAGGCGCACCTACATCGACTTTCTCAACCGCGACGCCGATGCCGCCGGACTCGGTTTCTGGAAAAATCAGATTGACGAATGCACTGCGCAGGCGTGTCGTGAGATTCGACAGATCAACACCAGCGCGGCCTTCTTTCTTTCGATAGAGTTCCAGCAGACGGGTTATTTCGTTTACCGTGTCTATCAGGCGTCGTTCGGGCGTCGCGTCGCGGGCATCGTCCCCGTCACGTTGCGCGAGTTTGTGCCCGACACGCAGCAGATTGGGCGCGGCGTCGTGATCGGCGCGCCCGGCTCGGAGCAGATTCTCGAAGCCAACACGCAGACCTACATCGACCAGTTCGTCGCGCGACCCCAGTTCACCGCCGCCTATCCGTCGGCGCTCACGCCCGCGCAGTTCGTTGACGCCCTGAACGTCAACACGGGCGGCGCGTTGTCTCCGGCGGAGAGAAACGACCTTGTGAACCGGCTCGGCGCGGGGCAGTTGACGCGTGCGCAAGTGTTGCGCGGCGTGGCGCAGGACGCCGAGTTTACGCAGAACGAGTTCAACCGCGCGTTCGTCCTGATGCAATACTTTGGTTACTTGCGTCGCAATCCGAACGATGCGCCCGACGCCGACTTCGGCGGGTTCAACTTCTGGCTCGGCAAACTCAACGAGTTCAACGGCAATTTTGTCAACGCCGAGATGGTCAAAGCCTTCATCAATTCCAGCGAGTATCAGGGACGCTTTGGTCCGTGATCCCGGCTCGGAAGCAAGGCCAGCGTAAGGCGGAGGTATCGGCAAATGCCATTACCTCCGCCTTTTTCTACGGCCTTCGTTTCAGCGTCGATCATCGTGCTTTGCAATTGGATGAGTGCTTGTAGCGCCAGCGTCCCGCTGGCGCTACAAGCACTCATCCAATTGCAAACCGCTATAGGCGCTACCTTCTATTGCAACTCGCTATAAAATTTTCCAGAATCGCATCGGCGGCAGCTTGTCCGCTGCGGATGCAGTCGGGGAGACCCGCGCCGCCGTAAGCGTTGCCCGCCAGTTGGAGAGTGGGGAAGTGTTGGAGGCGGGCGCGGATGCGTCCAACTCTGGCGGTGTGTCCGACGTGGTACTGCGCCATCGAGCGCGGCCACTTCTCGACCTGCGCAAAGAGTGGCGGGCGTTCGATGCCGAGCAGCGCGTGGAGGTCTGCGAGCACCGCGCGCGTCATCGCTTCTTCGTCGAGCGCAAAGGTGGCGGGTTGCAACGCGCCGCCGACGAAAGCGCGTAAGAGCGCATGGCCTTCGGGCGCGCGACCCGCAAACTTGATGCTGCTGAACGAGCAGGCGAGCGTCGTGCGGCGTTCGATGAAGGGGACGACGAAGCCGAAGCCGTCGAGCGGGTGCGGGATGTCGGCGCGACGAAAGGCAAGATTGACGGTCGCGGTCGAAGCGTAGGGTATCGCGTCGAGGTCGGCGGCGAGCAGCGCGTCAACATCGCGCAGCAAGCGTGCCGATGCGTGCGCGGGCAACGCGACGCACACCGCGTCGGCGAGATAGGTTTCGTCGCGGCTTGTGCCTATCCTCCAACGCTGCGACGAGTCGTCGAAGCGCAAATGTTCGACTCTCGAATCGAGACGCAGGGTGTCGCGCGGGAGTCGTGCGGCGAGACGGTCGGAGAGCATTTGCAGTCCGCCGTCGAGCGAGAGAAACATGCTGTAGCGTGCGCCGCTCGTGCCGCGCGTGACGGCGCGCGACTGCCGTCGGGCGTTCTTCCACATCGCCCAGATAAGACTGCGGTGCGCCCGCTCCATGTCGAGAAAACGCGGCATCGTGGCGCGCAAAGAGAGTTGTTCGGGGTCGGCGGTGTAGATGCCCCCGACCATCGGCTGCGCCATTCGTTCGAGGGCTTCCTGCCCGAATCGCCGCCGCACAAACTGCGCGAGGGTCTCGTCATCGCCGTCGTCGTTCGCGTGCCTGCGTCGCGGCAGCACGAGGTCGAGCGCCATCCGCGCCTTGCCCGTCCAACTAAAAATGTCGGTCGTCAGAAACGGCCAGATGCGCGAGGGCGCGAGCAGTTGAAACCCTTCGGGCGTCGGGCGCAAGCGACCGCCGCGCACGACGAAACTGCGGCGGTGCGCATCGTTGGTCTCGATCAAATTGTCGGCGAGACCGACGCGGCGCGCCAGTTCCGCGGCTTCCGGTTTTTCGGAGATGAAGGAATCGGGACCGCCTTCGAGCAGAAAGCCTTCGCGCGTCGAAGTGCGTATCGTGCCGCCGGCGCGCTCGCCGGCTTCGAGCAGCACGACTTCGAGCGGGCGTTCCGGTTTGCTTTGTTCAAATAGCCGGTGCGCCGCCGCCAGACCGCTAATCCCGCCCCCGATAATGACGATGCGCCGCGCTCCGGGCTGTTGGTCTCCGGCGTGCGGCGCATCGTGTTGTCGATCAGGTTGCGTCATGCTCTGAGGTCACCCGGCGGGCGACTGCGCGCCAATGGCGACGGGGCGCGCCGCCCCCCCGGTGCCCCCCGTGTTCGTCGGGCGGGTCGCACCATACAGACAACAGTCAACGGGGCACACGTCGTGATTCGCGCCCCGCGTACCGAGCGCGCGACGCTCCCCGACGGGCGCGTCGGCCATGCGCTCGACGATCAACTCGCGAATCATCTTGATGAAGGTGGGATGCGTGCCGACCGTCGCCGCGCGAATCATGTTGAGTCCGATTTCGTCGGCCAGTTGGCGCGCTTCGGTGTCGAGGTCGTAGAGCACTTCCATGTGATCCGAGATGAAGCCGACGGGCGCGATGACCACATCCGTCGTTCCGGCTTCGTGCACCGCGCGGAGATGGTCGCAGATGTCCGGTTCGAGCCAGGGCTGCGTCGGCGGGCCGCTGCGACTCTGGAAGACGAGTCGCCAGTTTTCATGGTCGAGCGCGCCCGCGACGAGGCGGCAGGTCTCAAGCAGTTGGGCTTCATACGCGCACCCGACGGCCATCGACTGCGGGATGCTGTGCGCGGTGAACGCGATGTTCGCCGATGCGCGACGCGCTTCCGGAATTTGGTCGAGCGCGGCGCGGATGTGTTCGACGTTGGGTTCGACGAAGCCGGGATGGTTGTAGAAAACGCGCAGTTTATCGACGCGCGGCACGCCGTCGCCGATCTCGGCCTGCGCGCGTTCGATGTCTTCCCGATACTGTCGGCAGCCGGAGTAAGAACTGTAAGCCGAAGTCATAAATGCGAGCGCGTGTTTGATGCCGTCGTCGCGCATTTGGCGCAGCGTGTCGGCGAGCATCGGTTGCCAGTTGCGGTTTCCCCAATAGACGGGCAGGTGCGGTCCCGCCGCGTCGAGTTCGCGTTCGAGGGCGGCGATTAACTCGCGGTTCTGCCCGTTAATCGGGCTGACGCCGCCGAACATTTCGTAATGATGTGCGACCGCCAACATCCTTTCGCGCGGCACGTTCTTGCCGCGCAGAACGTTTTCGAGAAACGGCATCACGTCGTCCATCTCTTCCGGCCCGCCGAAAGAGACGATCAAAATTGCGTCGTAAGATTGGTTCACGTCAAACACTCCAAAGGACTTTTTTTGCTGACTCGTCGGCTGATTGATTTTTACGTTGAATCAAAGAGCCGACGAGTCGATGATTCAGTAAACCAGTTGCCTGATCTTGTCTTCCTCCTCATCGGTCAGAGCCGTGTAGTAGAGGCTGAAGCCGCTCGGGTCGCTGGAGACGACCTGTCCGCCGAGTTGGAGCCATTCGCCGTCGGGCAGCTTGATGCCGAAGACGATAAACTCGCCGACGCTGACCGGCGACACGGTGGCGATATAGCAGCCGCCCATGCTGATGTCGGATACGCGCGCCAGTTGCTTGCCGGAAATCCCCTCCCACCACGCATCGAGGGAGATAATCTTACGTTCATCTTCTCTTCTATCGTTCGCCATGATGTTTTGAACCTGTGACAAATTGATGGATTATCGCGCGCTCAGTTCGTGGACGGCTTCGACGAGCGCGACGACCGTTTCGACCGGCGTCTCCGGCAGAATGCCGTGACCGAGATTGAAGATATGACCGGGACGCCCCGCCGCGCGGTCGAGGATGCGACGCGCCTGAGCGCGGACGAACGACACATCCGCAAAAAGCGCGACCGGGTCGAGGTTGCCCATCACGGCGCAGTCGTGGCCGATGCGCCGCCACGCTTCGGCGAGGTCAACGCGCCAGTCGAGACCGATG
This sequence comes from Pyrinomonadaceae bacterium, assembly GCA_041746175.1. Taxonomy (GTDB): domain Bacteria; phylum Acidobacteriota; class Blastocatellia; order Pyrinomonadales; family Pyrinomonadaceae; genus JBGTHJ01. The sequence continues at coordinate 4,259 of JBGTHJ010000042.1, read as the reverse complement.
ACATCGCCGCCCGCCTCGCGCATCGCTTCGAGCAGCGCGGATGTGCCCGTGCCGAAATGCAGCGTGGGCGTGCCCGGCGTGACGTTGCGGATGACCTCGCGCGTGTGCGGCAAAACGTACTCGCGGTAGTCTTCGACGCTGAGCGCGCCGACCCATGAGTCGAAGAGTTGGACGGCCTGCGCGCCCGCCGCGATTTGCGCGTTGAGATAACGCGCCAGCGCCCGCGCGATCAGCGCCATCATCGCGTGCCATGCTCCCGCGTCGCCGTACATCAGACGCTTCGTGTGGACGTAGTTCTTCGACGAGCCGCCCTCAATGATGTATGAGGCGAGCGTAAAGGGCGCGCCCGCGAAACCGATCAGCGGCATGTTTGCAGGCAGGGCGCGGCGCGTCACGCGAATCGCTTCGTAGACGTAATCGAGCGCCGACACGTCTTCGACTTCGCGCAGCCGCTCAACGTCTTGCGGTGTGCGCACCGGATTGTGTATGACGGGGCCTTCGCCTTTGGCAAACTCCAGATTCAAGCCCAACGGTTCGACGATCAGCAGGATGTCGGCGAAGATGATGGCCGCATCAACGTTGAGCCGCTCCGCCGCGTAAACCGTCACCTCCGAAGCCAGTTCGGGCGTCTTGCACAGTTCCAGAAAAGAGGTGCGGGCGCGCACCTCGCGGTACTCGCTCATGTATCTTCCGGCCTGGCGCATCAACCAAACCGGCGTGTACGGGACAGGCTCGCGGCGGCACGCGCGCATGAACGGACTATCGTCGAGCGCCGTCCGCTCGCTTGTCGCCGTCGTCGCCGGTTGATTTTCCAAACTCATGCAGTCTCGCTTTCTCGCAAAGGTCAAAGTTGCAGCGACGGCGCGCCGCTGCTTCATCAGTACGCGGTCTGGCACGGGCGCGGGTGCGTTTCCGTGCGTCCACAAACAGACTACAATAGGAAGCGTGGCGAGCGGAAGCAGCCGCGCCGCTCAACGCGAGAGTCGGTTGATTTGCGGCGAAAAAGTTTCGCGCAAAGAGGTCGAGGAAATATCAAGGGGGTGGCGGGTTGGCTGCCGGGGCGCGGGGAAATTAGTTGACACAAAAGAGTTTGGCGCGGTGTTTATGCGGTGAGAAGAGAGCCGGAGCGGAAGTCTTTGCCACAAAATCCGCGCCTGCGGTGTTTAGACGGTAGATGGGCGAGATGAGCGAACTAGCAAGAGCCTTGATGGACTCAGCAACAAAGACGGTCGAGAGGGAAGCCGCCACGCTCGGCTTTGAGGATGCGTTTACGCTGCATCATCGCGCCGTGTACCGCACGGCTTATTCAATCGTCCGCGACACCGGACTCGCCGAAGACGTGACGCAAGAGGTCTTTCTCAAACTTTACGGTCACCGCGAGAGCGTGCCGGGCGACGAGTTGTTGCGGGCGTGGCTATTGCGCGTCGCGATCAATGTCGCGCGGAACACGCTGCGCGGTCGCAGTCGCGCGAACGTCCGCGAGGAAGAGTTTGCGCGGGGCGTCGTCGGCGACGACGGTTTAACCGTCCCGCTCGATGTCGATTACGAACGCCGCGCCGAAATCGAAGAGGCGCGCCGGGCTTTGGACAGGATCAAGGAACCGATGCGTAGTTGTCTGGTGCTCAAACAGCAGGGGCTTTCGTACCGCGAGATCGCGAGCGCGCTCGCGCTCAACGAGGCGAGCGTCGGGAGTTTGGTGGCGCGCGGGCGCAAGGAGTTTGTCAGAATGTATGGAAAGATCGGGGGCAGCCGATGAGAAATTGTCTCGATGAAGGCATGTTGCAAGGCTACATCGACGGCGAACTCTCTGCCGCGTCGATGGATGAAGCGGCGGCGCACATCGCCGCGTGCCTATCGTGTGCCGACGCTGCGCGCGAAGCCGAAAACGAAATGGCGTCGTTCACCGCCGCGTTCGCGCACGAAGCTTCCGTCAACGTACCCACCGAACGACTACGCGACCACATCGAGGCCGCGATTGACCAACGCCAACTAGCTGTGGCGACACCCGCACCGTCGTCCTTCAACCGTTTATGCGGCGCGCTCACGGCACTCCTGACCTTGACGCCGCAACGTGCGGCAGCGTTTGCGAGCCTTGCGCTCGTCATCACTCTCGCCGTCCTCTTCGCGGCGGCGCGCCCGGATAAGCAGACGCCGGAGGCGACCGGAGAAGAGGGCGGCGGCAACGAAATCGCCGCCGTTGCGCCAGCCCTTGAGAATCAGAACTCGACCGCGACAGAAACCACCCCGCCGTTCGCGAATGCCGCACCGGAGCAGTCGGTTTCGCCCGCGATTGTTTCGTCAGGCGGCGCGACGATTGTCAAAGCGAGTGTCAACAAACCGCGTGGCGTTCGTCGTTCGACAAACACAACGCCGTCGGCACGCGGGCGCGAAACGCTGACGACGACAACGACGACGGCGCCAAAGTTGTTGCCCGGCGAAGGGAGTTATCTCGAAGCCATCGCATCTTTGACGAAAGCGATTGACGCGGGTGGCGACGCAACGCTGCGTCCCTCGGTTCGCTCGGAGTATGAACGCAACCTCGCGGTGGTCGATCAAGCCATCCTGACGACGCGCCGCAACGCGCTGCGTAATCCGCAGGATACCGGAGCCAGAGAGTTTCTTCTCTCGGCATATCAAACCAAAGTGGAATTGCTCAACACGGTCGCGGATCAGACACAGCTCGCAACTTTAGGACGCTAACGCGGAAACATTTTTACTATGCAACGAAAGTCTCTAATCATCAGCCTTGTTTTGCTGCTCGCGTGCGCGCCGTGGACGTTGGTGGCGGCGGCGGCACGCGACGAGGACGAAAACCCCGGCGGCGAAATAACTCGCACGGTGGCGGCATCGTCCGACGTGGTGGTCTCGGCGTGTCTCGAAGCGGGCGATGTCGAGGTGCGCGGCTGGGATAGGCCGGAAGTCCGCGTCCATACCGATGATGCCGGGAAACTCGAACTGCAAGGCGGCGCGGAGAGTCCCGCCAAGCGAGTCGATGTGATCGTCGCGGATTCCGACGACGGCGCATTCACCTCGGGCGAATGCGCGGGCACGGGCTCGCTCGAACTCGACGTGCCGCACGGCGCGACCGTCGTGCTGAAAGTTCGCAGCGGCGATGTCGAAATCGCCGATGTCGCCGAAGCCCGCGTCGAGACGCTGAGCGGCGACATCCAAGCCCGCAACATCACCAAAGGCGTCGAGGTGTCGAGCATCAGCGGAACCGTCTTTCTCAAAAATTCGAGCGGACGTGTCTCGCTCAGAAGCATCAGCGGCGACGTTGAAGTTTCGGACGTGCGAATGAGCGATGCGGGCGACAGCTTCAAAGCCAAATCCGTGAGCGGCGACGTAAATCTCGACAGAATCACGCACGCGCGCGTCGAAGCCAGTTCGGTCAGCGGCGACGTGTCGATCAACGGTGCGCTCGCTCGCGCCGGAAGCTACAATATCAAATCGACTTCGGGCGACGTGACCATGACGTTGCCCGCCGACTCGTCGTTCCGCATCAACGCGCGCGTCTTTGTCAATGGCGACATCATCACCGATTTCCCCATCAAACAGACCTCTGCGAGTCCCGTGACTCCGGTCAGTCCGGTTACTCCGGTCAGTCCGGTTGCTCCAGTCAACTCCTCCGGTTCCGTCACTCCTGTTGCTCCCGTCGCTCCCGTCGCTCCGGTCAGTCCGGTTAACTCCGCCGAGCACGCGCACAACTTGAGAGAAACAGGCGCTCGTCTAACCGGCAGTTACGGCGGCGGCGACGCCGAACTCAATCTCTCCTCATTCAACGGCACAGTCCACCTACGCAAAAAAGAAAAATAGCCGGGGCGTTCGGTTCAACCGCGAGACGGTTCATCGTCTCAACGCACAAGTCCCGAGACGCCTGCGCTAGTGGGCGGGCGGTTGACGGCGGCAGCTTCCGCCCGTGACCGCAGGATGTTCCGCGATGCGGCCTCGGTGGCGACGTTTCTCAACGTCTCTCATGTGGGTGTCGCAGCATCGTTTCGTCGTTCAACCGGGTCGTGGAAGCACCGTTCTCCCCATCGAAATCATTTGCCACAAAACTCTCACGCACGGTGTTCTCAAACTAGAACGATCTTTACCACGCCGCGCCGAGACCGTTTCGCCGCGCCGATTTTAGAAAAGACGAAAAGGATAAAACTCCATGACTAGACGAAGGCTGGCGACATGCGCGACGACGGTGGTGATTGGTTTTGCCCTAACCGCGCTGGGTTTGCTGACGGGACAGCCCGCGACGGCTCGCGGCG
>JBGTHJ010000041.1:0-2455 GCA_041746175.1 Pyrinomonadaceae bacterium | reverse complement strand
CAGATGCCGCGCGCGAATTTCGAGTCGAGCAATTTGCCTGCGTCGTCTTGAGGTTTGCTTTCGCCGGGCAGCGCGCGGATGCTCAGGCGAACCTTGCCGTGATGACAGGCGGCGAGATAGACGGCGAGGTCGCTGGCTCCGTGCTGCAACAACGCCAGCGCGCTCGCCAGTTCGTGCCGGAAATGCGGGCGCGAGTGCCTGCCGCCGCCTGTTGACTTCGCCAGCACGACGTTTCGCTCGACGCCTTCAAGATGCTTGTGCAATGTCTCTTGAAATATCTCGTGACACTTGCCCCAATCGTGATGGTGCGTGGCATGGAGCAGTTCAGCGCGCCACTCATCCAACGCGAGACTGTCGAGCGCGGCGATAATTTGTTCGGCGGCGGCTCTGGCTTCGCGTGAATGCGCGGCGAGCGTTTGCAAGTACGACTGAAAAGTTAGCGGCTCGTCATCAACTCCTTCGTTCTTTTCCTTCTGCTCTTTCTGCACAACTGAAACGAGTGATTTACTGCCGCCGTCCCAACCCAGCCGCACGTCGTATCCGCCTGTGCGTGCATCTAACAACAACGCCAGCCCTGCTCTTAAATCCGTCTCTCCAACCTTCTGCCAATCACCCTCAAGAGCATTCCACATCCAAGCCAGTCGCGGTTTGCCCGTGGTGTCCTTGCCCTTGAGGAAGTCCTTAAAGTCGCCGATGGAGACTGAACAAAGTTCATCGCGCAACAACTTCGGCGCATCGCGTGGCGGTTTCTCTCCTTTCAACTCGCGCCACGCGACCGAAACATCGCGCTCGTCACCGCCGCGCACGAAGCGCGAGATGTCGAGGTCATAGCCGGACAGATCGGGCGTCGTGTCGAACAGGTCGATCAGGTCGCGGCGGCGCAGGACATGCGCGGGCGTGTAAACGTCCGCGTGCGCGGGCAGGTTGGCAGGCGCGGCTGAGGTCATCTGGTCGAGCCGGTCGCGCGCGGTTTCTATCTCGCTCCACTCGTAAGGCGCGGAAACTCGCTTACTCTCTTTCTCATCAAGCTCGTCCTTCTCTTCCAGTTTCACGTCCTTCTCGTTCAGCGGACGGTCAATCCAGAAGATACGCGCGGCATCATGTTCGCCAGCCCGATTGCAGCGTCCGAAACGCTGTACGAGGCTCGCGTAGGGTGCGATGTCCGTCACAAGCAACTGCGATGAAATATCCACCCCGGCTTCGACGACCTGCGTGGCGATGATGATTCTGCCATTGCCGTTCGCGTCCGGCTTTTCTTTGAGCAGCGCCGCCCAATGTTTGCGCTCGTGCGGGCGAAAGCGCGAGTGGAGCAAAAGCAATTCCGGCGCATCCGCGTCAGGGGTCGCGGCGAGTGCGCCTTTTTTAATCTTCAGCGGAGCCTTGCCGTAAATCTCTTCAAGAGCGGCAAAAGTTTCACGTGCGCGGGCGACACGATTGACGACGACTATCGTTTGCGCGCCGCGCGTGTGTTGCTCTTTGACGAATGCAGCCAATCCTTGCGGCACGCGGCAACTTGAGGGCGCGCGTTCCAGCGTCTTGACGGCATTGAGCCGCGCTGACATAACCGGCGCGGCACGGTCTGCGTCCGCGAGTTGCAGCACATCCAGACCATCCACGCGCGGCGCGAAATCAATCGTCCGCAGCCACCCTCGATCAAGCGTAGCCGACATCCAGAGCGAATGGCACTTCCCGAACGTCTCGAATCTTTCACGAAAGGCGGCAAGCTGCGCCGTCGTGGCGAGACCGTCCCCCATCAACTGAATCTCGTCGAACACCCACAGGCAGTCGTTATTCAACAGCCCGAAGTGAACCGGCCAGCGGAACCGGCTCATCGCGTAGCCGCGGTTGAGCGCGCGTGAGAGCAACATGTCCTGCGTCCCGATCAGGATGCACTCGCGTTCGGGGTGCATGTCCCATTCGACACTTACATCTCCGCCCATCAGGGTGTGAACGGCGAAGCGTTCCGCAAGGCCGAGGTCTTTTATCGCTTGCTCCGCAACCCCTCTTGTCTGCTCGACGAGGGTTCGCATCGGTAGGCAGTAGACGAGACGGCGACCGATGCCGCGCGGATTGTGCAGCCGACGCCAGAGCCACGCGCCGAGCACGGCGGCTGTTTTGCCCGCGCCCGTCGGGGCGTTGATGAGCGACGGCAGAAGGTCTGCTTCGGCCAGTCGTTTTTGATAAGCGAAGGGTTCACTTCCGGCGAAGGCGGCGCGGAAGAAGTCGTCGAAATTGGTGTGTAATGTGGTCGTCATAGCTTTCTATTTTTCACCGATGGGTGAAGCACCCATGTTGCATGTTAAGCCTTGCCGTGCTGTTCGAGGGCGCGTGTGAGCCGCTCGCGGATGATGCGGCGCAGGGCGGCGGGGCGCTCGGCGCGGCAGTGGCCGGCATAGGCTAAACAGAAACGGGCGACGGCGTCGAGGCCGTTGCTGCCGACGCGGAAAGAGAGACG
>JBGTHJ010000040.1:0-2410 GCA_041746175.1 Pyrinomonadaceae bacterium | reverse complement strand
GCCGTGGTCGAAGGCGCTCGTGCGTCGCTCGTTTCTCGCGACGGGCGGGACGGTGGCCGCCGCGCGGTGGTCGCTCGCGGCGGGCGTCGGCTCGAATCTCGCAGGCGGCACGCACCACGCTTTTCCCGAACGCGGCGAAGGCTTCTGCGTGCTCAACGATGTGGCGGTAGCGATTCGCGTCTTGCGGCGCGACGGTCTCATCCGCCGCGCTGCCGTCATCGATTGCGACGTGCATCAGGGCAACGGCACGGCGTCCATCTTTGCGGGTGACGACGAGGTGTTCACCTTCTCGATGCACGGCGCGAAGAACTATCCGTTGTTCAAAGAACGCTCGACGCTCGATGTCGAGTTGCCCGACCGGACGGAGGACGACGAATACCTTGCGACGCTCGCGCGTCACCTTCCGCGCATCGTCGAACACGCGCCCGACATCGTTTTCTATCTCGGCGGCGCAGACCCTTTTGCGGGCGACAAACTCGGACGCCTCGCGCTCTCGATAGCCGGTTTGCGCGCCCGCGACGAACTCGTCCTCGAAACGTGCCGCGCAAGCGGCCTGCCCGTCGTCACGGTGATGTCGGGCGGCTACGCGGCGAACATCGACGACACCGTCGAGATTCACTGCAACACGATTCGCGCCGTCCGCGTGGTCTTCGACCCGGCGGCGGATCAAAGTCCAAAGTCCGATGTTCAAGGTCAGCAACTTCGGGTTTACCCGTTCAACCTCCCGGACGAGATTTGATAAGCATGAAGATTATCGTGATAGGAAGCGGCTTCGGTGGTTTGTCGGCGGCGATCCGACTACAGGCGCAGGGGCATGATGTGACGGTCGTGGAGAAGCGCGACAAACCGGGCGGGCGGGCGTACGTCTACGAGCAGGACGGTTTCGTCTTCGACGGCGGGCCAACCATCATCACCGCCCCCTGGCTGATCCACGAACTGTTCGAGCGGTGCGGGCGGAAGTCGGAGGACTATCTGCGACTCGTCCCCGTCGATCCGTTTTACAACATCCGCTTTGAAGACGGCTCGGTCTTCCACTACAACGGCGACGGCGCACGGCTGCGCGAGGAGATACGACGTTTCAACCCGGCGGACGTTGACGGCTACGAGCGTTTCCTGCGCGCCACCGAAAAGATTTACAAGACCGGCTTCGAGCTGATCGACAAACCCTTCACGCGCTTCACGGACATGCTCCGCGTGCTTCCAGACATGGCGCGCTTGCGCTCGCACAAGTCCGTCGCGAGTTTCGTCAACGGCTACATCAAGGACGAACGCTTGCGGCAAGTCTTCAGTTTTCACCCGCTGCTCATCGGCGGCAATCCGTTCCAGAGCACTTCAATCTACGCCCTGATTCACAAACTCGAACAGGAGTTCGGCGTGTGGTTCGCGATGGGCGGGACGGGCGCGCTCGTCCGCGCGTTCGTCCGACTCTTCGAGGACGCGGGCGGCAAGTTGATGCTCGACACCGAGGTTGACGAAATCATCATCGACGCCGCGACCCGCCGCGCGCGAAGCGTGCGACTCAAGAACGGTGAGACGCTCGCCGCCGACGCCGTCGTCAGCAACGCCGATGTCGCGTTTACCTACCGCAACCTCATCGCGCCGCGCTTTCGTCGCAAGTACACCGACCGCAAAATCGACCGGATGCGTTATTCGATGTCGCTCTTTGTCATCTACTTCGGGACGAACCGGCGTTACGAAAACATCGCGCACCACGAGATTCTGATGGGGCCGCGCTATCGCGGTCTGGTTGACGATATCTTCCGGCGCAAGCATCTGCCCGAAGACTTCTCGCTCTATCTCCATCGTCCGACCGCGACCGATCCGTCACTCGCCCCCGAAGGCTGCGACAGTTGGTACGTTCTTTCGCCCGTCCCGCACCTCGGCGGCACGACCGATTGGAAGCAGCACGCCAAACCCTACCGCGACTCGATCATCGAATATCTCGAACGGCGTTATTTGCCGGACCTCTCGCAGCACATCGTCACCGAGCATCACATCGACCCGCTTCATTTTCGCGACACGCTCAACAGTCATCTCGGCAGCGCGTTCTCGGTCGAACCCGTGCTCACGCAATCGGCGTGGTTGCGCCCGCACAATTTGAGCGAAGACATCCCGAACCTCTATTTCGCGGGCGCGGGCACACACCCCGGCGCGGGACTCCCCGGGGTGATGAGTTCGGGCAAAATCGTCGCCGCGCTCATCGGCGACGCGTTACGGACGACCAACCCGAAGCACTTCGGTTGAGCACGACCCGCCCGCAGCGTTTGGGTTATAGCAAGTTGCAATTGCATGTAGCACATGAAAGAGCGGCATCGCCTGGGAGCGCGAGCGTCCCGCTCGCATTGAGCGTTCGGAGAACGCGAACCATTGAACGTGCTCCGAGCACGCTGGCCAGCGGGAGGCTGGCGCT
>JBGTHJ010000039.1:0-7912 GCA_041746175.1 Pyrinomonadaceae bacterium | reverse complement strand
CCGACGCCGCCGAACTCGCCTTCCAGCAAGCCGAAGCGCTCGCCGAAAAAGGCGGCAGCGACGCGCGCAAGCAGGCCGTCGAACTCTATCGCCGCGCGCTCGACGTGCGCCCGCGCTTCCCCGCCGCGCACCTCGGACTCGCCCGCGTGCTGCTCGCGCAAACCAACTACGACGACGCGCTCAAAGAGATCGAAGAGGCGCGGCGCGACCGTCCCATCTATCCGGAAGCGTCGGCGGTCGAAGGACGCATCAACCGCGCCGCCGCCTTCAACGATGTGGCGGTCGAATCCTATCGCCGCGCCATCCGCGAAGGTCGCGGCGTGCAGCCCGAAGCCTGGACCGGGTTGGGAATCGTGCTTGAAGAGGAAGGCAATCACGCGGCGGCGGCGGAGGCTTTTCGCAAAGCCGTCGCGCAACTTTCGGACACCGAACCCGCGCTTTATCAACTGCTCGGCAACGTCTACGAGCGTCTGGAAAAATATCGCGAAGCCGTCGCCGCCTACGAAAAATATCTCGAACTCGCGCCCGAAGGCAGCTACGCCTCCGCCATCACATCCATCATCGACCAACTCCGCCGGCAAGCTGCCGAACAAGAGTCGCCGCCAAACTAAACCGGGGGGCGCGGTTTACCCCGTAGACCGGATGATAAGGAAGAAAGCTGCGCGCTGATTGTTTCTTCCTCCGGCATTCAACATTCATCATTTCAAATCATCCCGGCTACCCGGCTCCTTTATCCCGTCTGTCTTGTCAGTTGTTGACCGCGTTCACAGCAGTCCGAGTTTTTTTGAGAGAAAGACGAGGATGAAGGCGACGGCCAGAAAGGTCGCCAGCCATGGATGATTGCCCATCGGGCATTTGCTGTTTTCGCTCATCGCGACAACTCTACGACAAGAAATCGCGCCGGACAACTTCGGCGCGCGGCGTTTGCCACACCCGCGCCCTGTATGAGAGCATCCATCTTGACCTAAACTTTTCGCCGGGAAAAAACCGACATGACTTCACCATCCGTTTCGACCCATCGCTACGTCTCGCCGAAGGCGAACCGCTTCACCGAATCGGTCATCCGCGAGATGACGCGCGAAGCTCTCAAACACGGCGCGGTCAACCTCGCGCAAGGGTTTCCCGATTTCAGCGCGCCCGAAGACATCAAGCGCGCCGCGTCCGATGCCATCGCCGCGCTCTGCATCGAACTCGCCGCCTAACGACTCCAAAAACTTCGCGCGCGAATCTGAGCGCGTCGCCACCCGACACCACGGAGACATCAAGCGCGTGTGGGACATCAAACGTCAAATCATCTGGCTCGCCGCCGCCCTCATCGTCGGCACGTTCTTCCTCTACCCGCTCGGCTACGACGAGACGGGACGCTTCGACCCCACCTACTTCGCCATGCTGGAGATGATGCTGCTCATCATCATCGCCGTACTTTTTTACGTCTATTCTCGTAAATCCTGACAGACGACAGGGTACGACCTGTCACCTCGTGTTGCCCGTCACGGCTTTCGACTATTTCATGATCGTTTTGAAGCGGACGCTGATGCCGGGGTCGGCGGCGACGAGGATGCGTCGCGCTTCGGTGTAGGTGTAGATCGAAGGCGCGTAGGCGAGAACATAACGGTTGTTGCGGAGTTCGTCGCAAATCATCTTGGCGGATTCGCCCGGTTCGTTGAGCGTAAAGATGCGCCCGCCCGTGCCTTCGACGAGTTGTTGGACGACCTGCCCCGCTTTCAGACGGTCGCGGCGAAGCGCGCCGCCCGTGCGGTCGGGAATCTGCAAGGCGTAAACCGTGATGTCTTCCGCCTGTAGCTGGCTAAGGATGCCCGCGAACTGCGTCTGGCTGCCACGGTCAAGCCCGTCGCCGACGAGCACCACGATGCGCTTGCGAACGCCGCTCGCGAACGGTTGGAGCGCGTCCTGGATGACCGCGTTGAAGGCGTCGAACAGGCGCGGGTCGCCGCGCTTGCGCAGCGTCGGCAGCGCGGCTTCGACCTTTTTCGCATCGTCCGTCCAGTCAACGACGATTTCCGGCTTCTCGTCGTAACCGACGACCATCAACTGGTCGCCCTCATAAATCTCGTAGGCGAACTCGCGCGCCACCTGCGCCAGTTTATCGACATCGGCGCGCAGCGTCAGCGAATTATCGACGAGCAGGACGATCCGCGCCGGACTCGGGTCGGGCGCGAAACTTTGGATCGTCTGTTCGATGCCGCCGTCGTAGACGGAAACTTCTTTCGCCGTCACCCGAAGACCACCCACCGAGCCGTCTTCGCGCGCGGCGATGACGTTGAGCGTGACCGCGCGTTCGGCGGTGTTCGGCGCGGAAGCACGCCGACCGGCTTGCCCCGTCGCCGCACCGCACACGACGAGCGAGAGCAAAAGCGTTGCGAGAATTTTATGTGGCGCGTGCATCGTGGGTGAAATTACTCCGGTAGCGTAAAAGTTTAGTCGCCGCCCGGCGCTTTGCCCGGCGTGGAAGAAGTTGGTTTGGGCTTGGCGGCGGCTTCGGGTGTGGTTTTCGCTTCAGCGGCGGGTTTCGCTTCGCTCGTCTTGTCCGCCGCCGCGTCGTTCTTTTTCTCTTTGGGTTCTTCTTTGGCGTCCTTGGCGTCTGTCTTCTTGCCCGCGTAGTCGGTCACGTACCAGCCCGTTCCCTTGAATTGAAACCCCGTCTTCGACCACTCCTTCTCAAGCTTGCCGCCGCACTTGCCATGTCGCGCGAGCGGTTTGTCGGTCACCTTCTGAATGATTTCGATGTGCGCTTTGCACTTCTGACACGTGTATTCGTAAATCGGCATAAACCCTTTCGGCGTCTCCTGTAAGTTGATTGTTCGACCACGAACCCGTGCGCGACTAATCGTTGCGAAATTATACGAACCGCTTTCCGTCCACGCAACCTGATGGACTCTTTGATGCGCAAACCGTGCCCGGCGAATCGACTTTGAACTGTTTTCGCTTTGACGGACGGGGGTCGAATTCGCCGTCGCTGCCGTTGAGCACGCCGCCGACGAGCGAAAAAAGTTGCTCCGGTGAAGGAGGTTTTTGCACCCTTTCAATACGCCGGAAGCTCTGTGAATGAGTTCCGAGCACCGTCATGATGAACGATCCGGGTAGCAAGACACGCGCGTTCAACGGCTTGCGGGTGATTGAATTAAATACATACAACAAAAGGACTTAAACGAACTCATATCGTTCGCTCGAAGCAACCCGAAGACGAAAACTTCCATCTTAGTCGCGGTCTCGATAGTAGCTCTTTGCACATCGTTTCCACCATGCGCAGCCCCCAACCTTTGCGCCGCAACCATAGACGCAATCGAAGTCGGCTTTCGAGCCGCCGAGCTCACATGGAGAACGAAGTAGCATGCACAGTTCCCGGCATGAACCCCGGTTCCGCTCTTTCAGATTCATTTTCTTTTGGCTGTTCGCCATCTTCCTTTTCACAAATTTTTTTGATTTGCCGTTCATGCGCGCGGTCGCTCCGCAGGTTTCAGCGAGCGCGCTGATTGATTTGGAGAACTATCTTCCGCCGGACGTGCCCACGTCGGGTGAGCGCGACCTTGATCTGATTATCCTTCGCGCTGGCAAGCGTCACGGGGTTGACCCACGACTGCTCCACGCCGTCATCTGGCAAGAGTCGAAGTACAAACCCAACGCCGAGTCGCACGCGGGCGCGCAGGGGCTGATGCAACTGATGCCCGCGACCGCCAAGCGTTTCAAATGTCTCGATACTTCCGACCGCGAATCGAACGTCGAAGCCGGGACGCGCTATCTCCGGTGGTTGCTCAAACGCTTCGACGGCGATGTCGTGCTCGCGCTCGCGGGCTACAACGCGGGCGAAGGCTCGGTCGATAAATACGACGGCGTGCCGCCCTACAACGAGACGCAAAACTACGTTCGCATCATCACCGCCCGCTACGGTCAAACCTATCATCCGTTGCTCGCGCCCGAACAGGCCACCATTCAGTTTCGCCTGACGCCCGACCTCGCCGTGCTCGGCGTGTAAACCTGAGACGAAAGATTTGCGGCGAGAGGCCGGGGGGGACGAAGGCTGACCGGCGCGCCCGCCCGTCGGCTCCCGACCGCTCGCCGTCGCGTCGTCGCTTGGCAATGGCGGCGGGCTTGGTTATGATTCGCGGGCCAGAACTTCAACACCGCGCGCGGGGCGATGCGCCGTCACCACAGTAGCTAGTCGTCGTCGATTGGCGCGCACCGTTTTTAGCAAGGAGCGTCCACCGGCTTTGTCTCTGCAAAGCACCGAATCGGCCATCGTGCAATCGCTTTCGCTCGAACGCAAGATCAGGATGCACGAAGCGCGCGAAGCGATTATCAATCGTCTGGCGCCCGATATTCATTCCGAAATCGACCTCGACAAATTCCTGCGTGCGATCGTCGCCGAACTCGGGCGGATGATGGACGTTGACCGCTGCGACGTGCTGCAACTGACGCGCGGCGGTGAACTCCGCATCAGTCATGAATGGCGGGCCGCCGAAGACGTGCCGTCGAGTTTGGGCACGTCGATTCCGGTTGACTTCACGCAGGTCGCCGAACGCTTCGACCTCACGCAACCGATTCGCGTCGATGACACTTCCGTCTCCGGTCTGGACCCGAAAGTCCACCTGCTTCCGGCGAGTTTGGGGACGCGCTCGCTGCTGATTGTGCCGGTCGTGTTGGACGGCAACGTGCTCGGTCTCGTCGGGCTGCACATGACGCGTGCGCCGCGCCGCTGGCTCGATGAAGAGGTCTCTTTTCTCAAGTCTATCGCGCGGCAGATCGCGGTCGGTTACCAGTACGCGCGAATCTACACCGACAAGCAACGCGAAGCCGAACGGACGCGCGCCCTGCTCGAAATCGCCAACGCGCTAAACGCGCGCTCGGATTTCGGCGAGGTCACGTCGCACGTTTTGGAACGCGCGCTCGCGCTCGTCGGGGCTGACTACTGCGCGCTCGGTGTGCTCGAACCGTCGGGCAAGTCGATTAGTCTGGTCGCCTTCAAAGCCGCGCCGCACGCCGTTACGGAAGGCGTGCGCGGGCTAATCAAGGCGCACGGCCAGAAGATCGACATCACGGAATTTCCCGCGCTCACCGAACTGCTCGCCGAAGGCCAGACGCTACGGCTCTTGGATTCGATGTTGCCGCCACCCATCCGACTCGTCTTCAACGCGACGCTCGGCGGACGCGCCGCGCTGGTCGCGCCCGTCCGCATCGGCGAGCAAACTTTCGGCTTGCTCGGACTCGTCTGGAGCGAGGCGCGCGACGGTTTCGACGACCACGAGACCGCGCTGGTCGAAGGCATCGCGGTGCAAATCGGGACGGCGCTCGAACGCGACCAGTTGTCGGCGGAAGTGATGCGACTGCGGAGCGTGCTCCACGAGCGTCACGCCGAAGACCGCATCATCGGACAGGAACCCGCGATGCTGCGCGCCATCGAACTCGCCCTGAACGTCGCCGACACGCAGACCTCGGTGCTCATCGGGGGCGAGTCGGGGACGGGCAAGGAACTGCTCGCCAATCTCATCCACTACAACTCGCAACGCCGCGCCAACCCGTACATCAAACTCAACTGCGGCGCGATTCCCGAAACGCTGTTGGAGACCGAGTTGTTCGGGCATGAGAAGGGAGCTTTCACGGATGCGCGGGCGCGGCGGCGCGGTCGTTTCGAGGAGGCCGACGGCGGCACGCTGTTTCTCGACGAGATCGGCGAGATGAGTTTATCGGCGCAGGTGCGTCTGCTGCGCGTGTTGCAGGACGGCGAGTACACGCGCGTCGGCGGCAACGAAGTTTTGAAGGGCGACGTGCGCGTCCTCGCGGCGTCGAACGTCGATCTCGAACGCGCGGTCGAGCACGGCACGTTCCGCCGCGACCTTTTCTATCGTCTCTCAGTCTTCCCGATTCGTCTGCCGCCGCTGCGCGAGCGTCCCGCCGACATCCACCCGCTCGTCATCCACTTCCTCGAACATTACAAACAGAAGACCGGACGCTTCATCTCCGGCATCTCGCGCGAAGCCATCCGCGCGCTCAACGTCTACGAATGGCCGGGCAACGTCCGCGAACTCGAAAACGCGGTCGAGCGCGCCGTAATCATCGCTTCGGGCAGACAGATCGAACTCGACGACCTGCCCGAAGCCATCAGTCGCGCCGTCCGCAACGAGCGCGCCCGCACCCGCGATGAACGCGAGCGCGCGGCGGAAGAAGGCCGTCACGTCAAACTCGAAATCGAAGTTCCCGCGACGATTGACGAGATCGAACGTCGCGCCATCGAAGCCACGCTCGATTACACGCGCGGCGACAAAACACGCGCCGCCCGCGCGCTCGGCATCGGACGCAAAACGCTCTATCGCAAACTCCAACAGTACAACGGCGCGGACGATCAACCGGACGGTCAAGCGGACGGCGACGGGTAAGGTTTCTTGCGCGGCTCGGCACGCTTTGTTATATTTCGGGGGCGGGCAATCAGCTTTGTATCGATCTGAAGATAGCGGGGCGCGAAGCCTCGTTTGGGAGGAGAGGTCGCCATGTCAGATAAACTGCGAAGGGTGCACGATGATGCCGGGTCGGACAACATCTCGACCGCGCTTGCGTGCTTTCTCATCGGCGGCACGGTGGGCGCTGTTGTCGCATTGTTGTTTGCGCCGAAGTCCGGACGCGAGTTGCGCGGCGACATCGCCGACGTGACACGCAAAGGCGTCGATGGCGCACGCGAAACCGCGACGCAACTCGGCTCCAAGGCGGGCGAGTATTACGAGACGGGACGCGAGCGCGCCACGGAAATCTACTCGAACGCCGCCGACAAAGCCGGGGAACTCGCCGGAGCCGCGCGTGAGGTCGCCGCGCGACGGGGCGAACACCTCTCCGCCGCCATCGAAGCGGGCAAGCGCGCCTACACCGACGAGAAACGGCGCACCGAATCGGGCATCGTCGCATCAGCGCCGAACTATCACGAAGGTGACACGGGGAAGTCGTAAATTCAAATGTCTCTGCTGCTGGCATTACAAATGAGCACGAACGATCCGGCCTTCTGGGTGATGGTGGTGGTCGCCGTCTCGTTCATCGTGATCGCGGTGGCGATGGTCGCTATCGCGGTCGTCGTCAGCCGCGCGGTGCGGACGGTCAACAATCTCGAACGCAAGGTCGAGCCGTTGATCGCGCGCGTCGGCACGCTGACCGAGCAGGTGCAGCAAATCGCGGTGCAGGGCAAGGATGTCGCCGAACAGGTGAGTTTGATGTCGGGCTATCTCTCGACCGCGACGATGCACTTCTCCGAGTCGATGTCGCTCGTCAAAGACGAAGTGCGCGAGTTGCGTCAAATCGTCGGCATGTCTGCCGAGACGGCGCGCGATAAGGTCGAAATCATTAGCCGCAACATCGACCAGACCCAGCGGCAGTTCTTCGCCACGACGACGTTTATCCAGACGAAGTTGATTGAACCCGCGCGCGAACTCGCGGCGATTATGGCGGGCGTCCGGCGCGGTCTGGAAGTGCTGGTCGCGCCCGCCCCAAAACAGATCGACCAGACCTACGGAGAAGAGGAGATGTTTATCGGCTGAACCCGTTCAAGCCACGACATCCGCGCCCGTCGCGCCCGAACCTTTCTCCGCTCGCGAGCATGGTTCGGGCGTTTTGATTTCGGGACTAACTTTCGTGGAGAGGCCGCACGGAGAGGACGACCCCGCAAGCATGAAGGAGCGGACGAGACGAGGATGACACGGCGAGCGAAGGCGACGCGGCAAACGCCAATTTCGTCGCGTCGCCTTTTCTCCAAGCCCCTCTATCCGCCTTTGCTTCGTCCTGCTCAACTTGTCTTTCGATGTCAATTTGCTAGTGGGTCAGTTAGAACTGACGCCGATGTGCGTAGTGCGGAAACCCGCCCTTCGTCAAGGGCGCAATCGCCACCATTGACACCCTTGACGAAGGGCGGGTTTCC
>JBGTHJ010000038.1:0-4425 GCA_041746175.1 Pyrinomonadaceae bacterium | reverse complement strand
GCACGCACGCGGCGCGCAAGTGACCGTCGTCGCGGGTTCGACGACCGCGCCCGAACCGCCGGGCGTGCGTGTGGTGCGCGCTCTGTCGGCGGATGAGATGCGCGCTGCGGTGATGCGTGAGCTTGAAGACACGAGCATCTTTATCGGATCGGCGGCGGTCTCCGACTATCGACCGACGACGCGCGCGGCGCGTAAAATCAAGAAGTCGGACGACGCGCTCATCCTGACGCTCGAACCGACGCCCGACGTGCTCGCCGAAGTCTCGCGGGCGCGTCACAACGGGCTGCTCGTCGTCGGGTTCGCCGCCGAAACCAACGACCTCGTTCGCCACGCACGCGAAAAACTCGAACGCAAAAACCTCGATGCCATCGTCGCCAACGACATCACACGCGACGGCGCGGGCTTCGACACGCACACCAACGCCGTCACGCTCATCACGCGCGACCGCGCGCAGCAACCCGTCGAACTCCCGTTGATGTCCAAACTCGACACCGCGCACCGCATCCTCGACGAAGTTTTGCGCCTGCGACGTAATCAAGAGACGAAGGATGAAGCATGATTGACGCGCCCCGCCGCGACCCGTATCGTTTGACCGGCGACGTGTTCGGCGGGCGTTACCGGCTCGAAGAGTTTGCGGGCGCGGGGAGTTACGGCGCGGTCTATCGCGCGACCGACACGCGGCTCGAACGCACGGTCGCGGTCAAGATTTTGAAGCCCGACATCGAAGAGTCGAGCGCGGGTGACGCGCGGGCGCTGTTCCAGCGTGAGGCGCTGACCGCCGGGCGACTGATGCACCCGAACATCGTCGCCGTCACCGACACGGGCGAGGAGAACGGCTTCGCGTATCTCGTCATGGAATGGCTTGAGGGGCGCACGCTCGAAGACGAGATGCGCGCACGCGGGGACGCGCTCACACCCGCCGAAGTCGCCGTGCTGCTGGCCCCCATCGCCGACGCGCTTCAGGCGGCGCACGATGCGGGCGTCGTCCACCGCGACATCAAACCGTCGAACATTCATCTGGGTCGCGCGAACCGGCACGTCGTCAAGGTGCTCGACTTCGGCATCGCCAAAGTGGTCGCGTCGTCTTCCTCCGCCGCTGCGGCGAGCCGCATCGCCGGGACGCTCTCCTACATGTCGCCGGAGCAGTTGACCGGCGGACTCATCGACCGCCGCGCCGACATCTACTCGCTCGGCATCATGCTCTATCAAATGCTGACCGATGCGATGCCGTTCAGCGGCGAATCGCAGGGACAACTCATCCAGCAGCACATCGTCGCCCCGCCGCCGCCGTTGCAGCGCGTCCGCCCCGAACTGCCGCACGCGCTCTCCCGCGTCGTCGAACGCGCGCTCGCCAAGCGTCCGGCTGACCGCCAGCAAACCGCGCTCCAACTTTATCAAGAGTTCGCCGCCGCGCTCGAATCGGCCAACTCGATGTCGACCATGCAAGCCCCGCTGACGGATACCTTCGCGGGCGAGAAGCTTTCGACGACGACGATGGTTCCCGCTCCGGCTTCAGCCGAACATCTCGCCGCGACCGCCTATCCGCCGCCCGCGCCGCTCGCGCCCGCCGGAGCGGTAACGGCTGACCGACTCGTCCACGATAAAACGACGACCGGCGCGTCGCCTTCATTCACGGGAAGCGGGGACGATGCGCTAGCCGCGAGCGCGCCCGACGACCTAAAAGACCTACGCCTGTACGCATTCGGCGGCGCGGTCTTGCTCTTTCTGCTCAACATCGTGCTCGGACTTTTCGGGCGCGTGTTGGGGCTGACGGGCACAGGCTATTCCTACGACGAGTTCGTCGTCGAACTCATCACGACCGCGCTCCGCGATGCGACGTTCGGCGCGGCGCTCGGCGTCGTCCTGTCCGAAATTTTGCGTCCCGCAAATCACTGGGCGGTGGGCGGCGGGCGGCGTCTTGCCAGAGTGTTCATCGTTTACGGCGCGAGCGGCGTGGCGGGCTTGATGGGCTTGTTCGTCGTGCTGCGCACGTCTTTTTTCTGGTTTGCGTTGCTGCTCGCCATCATCGGTTTCGTCGCCGGCGTGGTCGTCTGCGGCGTCAGGCTCGGCGCGCAAAACCTCGACGAGCGCAAGCGATGAACGATGCGGCGCATCATGCAATACTGTGCGCTAAATTTTGGCGTGTGAGGCGTGGGATTTGAGAGACAAGCTGCTCACTCTGACTGAAGACATCTCCGAGTACGCGACGTATCTGCGCGAGCTTGGCGTCGGCGGTCTCGAAGCATCGTTCGACTCAGACGCGAATGCGCCGTTCGCAGAGGCGGCGACCGAAATGTCGCGCGCCGCCGCCCCGTTGTCAACCGCGCTCGCGCGCAACGCAAACTCGACCAACACGCCCGCTGTCACCGCCCCGCGAAACGCGAACGCCACGCCCGCGACGCGCGTGGGTGGGGCGACGGCGACGGCCAGTGCCCCTTCGAGAAATTTTGGCGACATTCCCCGCGTCGGGAGGCGGTCGCCGTCATCAACGGAAGAGACAGAGATGGGTAAACGAACACCGCTCCAGCCACCGTCAGACGAGCCGCCGCCACCGCCACAAGACACGCTGTTCGGCGAAGTCACGCCGCAGGACAAACTCAGTTTGCCGCGCCCGGGCGAGACGCTCGAAGACATCCGCGCCGACATCGGCGAGTGCGTCCGCTGCCCGCTGCACGAGACGCGCACCAGGATCGTCCACAGCGAAGGCTTCCCGCAAGCGCGTCTGATGTTCGTCGGCGAAGCCCCCGGCGCGGACGAAGACGCGCAGGGGCGTCCCTTCGTCGGGCGCGCCGGTCAGCTCCTGAATAAAATCATCGACGCCATCGGCCTCAAGCGCGAAGAGATTTTTATCGGCAATGTCAACCGCTGTCGCCCGCCGCAGAACCGCACCCCGACGACTGCCGAAGCCGCGACGTGCAAGCCTTTTCTCCTGCGCGAAATCGATGTCGTCAAACCCGAAGTGATCGTCGTGCTCGGCAATGTGGCGATGAAAAATCTGCTCGACACCAAAGAGGGCATCACCAGACTGCGCGGCAAGTTTCAGGACTATCAGGGCATCAAAGTGATGCCGACCTTTCACCCCGCCTATCTGCTCCGCGACCCATCAAAGAAGCGCGAGGCATGGGACGACATGAAAAAGGTGCGCGACTATCTCAACGAAACACGGTCTAAAGCCCACTAGCTTGGCGGAGTTTTTTTTCTCTCTGGAGCGCGGGCACTGGACATCGAAAACGCTCTGAACTTTGAAACATGCAAGAGACTTTTTTGTTTGATGCGGGCGGAGCGGCGGCGGCGAACGAGACGCTCGAAGAAATCAACGCCGAACTCTTGCGTTACGGCAAGAGTCTGCCGCAATTCAAGGAGCGCGTTTTTATTCTGAGCGACTGCACGGCGGGCGCGCAGGTGGCGGTGGTCGGCGAATCGCCCGGCGCGCCCGACATCGAATCGGGCAAACCCTTCATGGGGCCAGCCGGACTAATGCTCGACCGCATCCTCAACGCCATCGGGCTGCGACGCCGCGACTGTTTTCTCACCAACACCGTCAAAGTGGTTTCGAGCGGCGAAGAGATGACACCGGAGATGCTCGCCTTCTTCACGCCGTATCTTCATCGCGAACTCGCGGCGGTGCGCCCGCGCGTCGTCATCGCCTTCGGCAACACCCCGACCCGCGCCCTGCTCCGCACAAAAAAACCGATCTCGCAAATGCGCGGCGAGTTTCACGATTACAACGGCATGAAACTGATGCCGACCTTCAACCCCGCCTACCTTCTCCGCGACCCCTCCAGGAAACGCGAAGTCTGGGAAGACATGAAAAAGGTGCGCGCGTTTCTCGCCTCGCCCTGAGAAGGCGTCTTTCGCCCCCCTGCTTTTATCAGTCGGCATTCGGTGCCGCGTGCTTTCCCTTTTCATGACTTCCGCGCTAACTTTATCGCATCGTGGAGCGAACCATCCAAGCAGCGAAAACGATTGCCGCGAACACGCCGGAACAAGACGCGGGAGCGCCGCAGTATGCGGAGGTCGCGTTCCCCGTCCGCGTCGCGCAGACGTTCACCTACCGGCTGCCGCTCGCGTTGCGTGAAGACGCGCGTGTCGGTGCGCGCGTGGTCGTGCCGCTCGGTCGCAAACTCGTCACGGGCTACATCGTCGCGCTTCACCGCCGACTCGACGCGGGCGTCGAACTCGCGGAGTCGGACATCAAAGAGGCCGAAGAACTGCTCGACGCCGAACCGCTCATCACACCCGAAGTTTTAGAAATCACACGCTGGATCAGCGACTACTACGTCGCGCCGTGGGGCGAGGTGTTGAAGGCCGCGCTGCCCGCCGGTCTCAACGCGACCATCGAACAGATACTCACCATCACGCCCGAAGGCCGCGACGAACTCGCGCGCCTGCCCGTCCGCCGCGCGGCCACCGCCAAAGCCCGCA